>BQJA01000020.1 GCA_021604405.1 Nitrosomonas sp.
CATCATCATAACGGCCACGGTGCGCATGATCGCCCAGTCAACGAGGGAATCGTTGCCACGCTGGACTTACAATTTTTGCCAGTCTTTAATGTTGAAGAAGATTTCGTTATAGTCAACAAAGAGATCTTTACGGCCTTAGAAAGTGAAGAAGGCGACGGATTCAGTAAGGAAGATGAGTTTACGGTGGTTGATGAAGGCGCACCAGATGACACAGGTGCGGTCTTTGTGTTCAAAACACATAACAATACTTTGTACTATGACGCAAATGGATCAGAGCGTGGTTTTGGTGATGAAGGTGGTGCAATCATCGAAATTGCAAAATTGGTCGGTGATGCGGATGGTCTTACTGTACAAGACTTTTTCCTTATCGATGACGGTGTTCCGTCGGAAGGAATAACGGCCACATTGGACTTGCAATCTCTTGAGGAGTTTAATATTGAGGAAGATTTTGTTGTTCTCAGTAAAGAAATTTTTACGGCTTTAGAGAGTGAGGAAGGCGATGGATTCAGTAAGGAAGATGAATTTGCGGTAGTAAATGAAGACGCGCCAGATGACACCGGTGCAGTCTTTGTGTTCAAAGCGGAAAATAACACTTTGTACTACGATGCAAATGGAACAGAGCTTGGCTTTGGTGAAGAGGGCGGTGCAATTATCGAAATTGCAGAAATTACCGGTACCCCTGACCCTGATGCGACGCTTAGCCCGGCTGACTTTTTCGTCATTATGTAAGCGAGAAATGAGAAACTAGTCGGTTAATTATCCCGCCCGGTTTTTACTGGGTGGGATAATCAAGGGCCAACGTTAACCATCAGATTTATCAAAAACTATATAATTACAACGTAATTTTCTGCGGATATTGGTTGTACCCAATAAGTTTGATGTCTGTTGTTACTGATAGCAAGCATCGAAGATATTTAATTGTTTTCATTTTCTTTTAATTCAATCCAACAATGTTTCGTCAGTTTCGGCAGTACTTTTCTATTCGTTCAGGTTCCTGTATTGCTGCAATTTGCAAATGCTGATGTTGTTGCTAACGTCTGTATTCTTCGTGATATCGTAGCTATTTGCTGATTCCGCGAAGCCTTAATATTTGATCATCGTTTATTCATCATCGCGCCTTTATCTTTGTAACGTCTGCACAAATGGCAGATAAGTTAGCGCAAGAAATAACTTTGTTCATTGATAGCAACGATAAATTGTTGTTTTGTCATTATTATTCTACAACGGCTAATGGCTGATACCGTGTGGACAAGCAGGTTCACTATTCAGGTGTCGTTTGATTATTGCGTGACTTCACCATTATTTGCTTTTCCTGGTAATGCTTCCTTTGTATTATCTTTGACTATGAACTGACAATGGTGTTGCCACCCGTAAATCATATTTTATTTGCATCGCTACTTTGCCGCGTCAATCATGGAATTGGAATTTGATTTATTTATACCGGCTTTTTCTCACATATTAATGATATGTTTTTGTGGTTTGATGTGGCTATCAGTGGCTTAATTTTTTTCATACAGCTAGCGGTAAAATCTATAATTGAAAGTGAGGAGACGGATGAAGGTGGTTCTGGTTACCGGCGGGGCGGGTTATATCGGCAGTCATACAGTCGTATTGCTGCAGGAGGCGGGTTATCAGGTAGTGATATTTGATAATCTTTGTAACAGCCATCCGGAAGTATTCAATCGTATTGAACAGATTACGGGTAAGCAGCCTATTTTTGTAAAAGGTGATATCCGGACTAAGTCTGAGTTGCGCCAGGCATTTTATGAATACGATATTGATTGCGTAATCCACTTTGCTGGACTGAAGGCAGTCGGTGAGTCTGTTGTAAAGCCACTGCTGTATTATCAGAACAATGTCGAAGGGTCTTTAAATCTGTTCGAGGTGATGGGTGAGAACAATTGTAAACGAATTGTGTTCAGCTCTTCAGCGACTGTTTACGGAGACCCGGCGTCTGTACCCATTCGCGAAAATTTTCCGCTTAGCGCTACCAATCCATACGGTCAGTCCAAGTTGATGATTGAGAATATACTGAGAGACCTGGCTGTTGCAGATACTGATTGGCAGATTTCACTTTTGCGCTATTTTAATCCGGTCGGGGCACATGCCAGCGGGCGATTAGGAGAAGACCCAAACGGCATTCCCAATAATCTAATGCCTTATGTCGCTCAGGTGGCAATTGGCCGATTAGAAAAACTGCATATATTTGGTGGCGATTATCCAACGCCTGATGGTACCGGTGTGCGTGATTATATCCATGTCATGGATCTGGCGGCGGGTCACTTAAAGGCGATGGATAAACTCGATTCGAAGCATGGCTGTCAGGCTTATAACCTAGGTACTGGCAATGGCTATTCTGTACTGGAAGTGGTGAAAACTTTTTCTAAGGTTACCGGTCGCGAGATACAATACGATATTGTTTCTCGCCGTCAGGGTGATATTGCTGAGTGCTTTGCGGATCCTACCTTCAGCGCTGAAAAATTAAATTGGAAAGCTGAGAATGGTTTAATGGAGATGGTACGCGATCACTGGCATTGGCAAGTTCAGAATCCAAATGGTTACTCGCGTAAAGAATGATGGAATTAAGGTTTTAGGCTGACAAAATCTGCATGTTTGTCATAAGCCAATACGAATTCAAACACTTTGAAAAAAGCGATTCTTATGAAAAGTATAAAAAAAGCGGTTTTTCCTGTTGCCGGACTTGGCACACGTTTCCTGCCTGCGACAAAAGCCAACCCAAAGGAAATGTTGCCAATTGTGGATAAGCCTCTGATCCAGTACGCGGCAGAAGAAGCAGTTGCTTCTGGCGCAGAAGTATTAATTTTTATAGTGGGGCGCAGTAAGCGTGCAATTGCAGATCATTTCGATAAAGCGGTGGAATTAGAGATTGGGTTAGAGGCTAGTGGAAAACAACAATTGCTAGAAATTGTGCGAGAAATTTTGCCGCCACATGTTGCTTGTGTTTATATTCGGCAGTCCGAAGCTTTAGGGCTAGGTCACGCTGTTTTATGTGCTCGACCAGTCGTTGGTAATGATCCTTTTGCAGTAGTGCTGGCAGATGATTTAATCAATGCCAGTGAACAAGGCTGTTTGGCTCAGATGGTCGATGTATATAATGAGCATCAGCGTTCTGTATTAGGGATCGAACGCGTTCCGCATGAAACCGTCAATCGATACGGGATTGTAGATAGCATTCCTATTAATGAACGTTTGTCAACAATCAATTCTATTGTTGAGAAGCCAGCCGTTGGCACGGTGTCTTCAAATGCGGCTGTGGTTGGCCGTTATATTTTAACGCCAAAAATATTTGAGTTTCTTGAAAAAATCGAACGGGGAGCGGGTAACGAAATTCAGTTAACAGATGCCATTGCAAAGCTGCTGGAAAGTGAATCAGTGTTTGCATATGAATTCGCTGGTAAGCGTTTCGATTGTGGGAATAAGTTGGGTTATTTAAAAGCAACGGTTGAATTTGCCTTGCAACATCCGGAAGTCAAAAAAGAATTCAAAGCGTATTTAGAGAATACCTTCAGTTGAGTATGAGTGAGTAGCCGCCGCAGGAAGCAATTAAAGCGTCGTCAGATTATTACGGAGACCAATAATCTACTCACTCAGCGGTTGGCGCTATGTTCGCTAAAAACCCAGGCTCGCCAGTAAATCGTCGACCTGGTTTTGATTGGAAACGACGTCACTGCGTTTATCTGGATTAATAACCGGACCGTTTACCAGTCCCTCGCTCGCGTCATTTTTTTTGTTTTCAGTTGCTTTCTTGTTCTTTACAAGAAGCTGTAGTAATTCCACTTCTAGATCCTGTACCATTCTGGTAACTTTTTTGATTACTTGCCCCGTCAAGTCCTGGAAATCTTGCGCCATTATGATTTCCATCAGGTAAGAATTTGTGGCATTCGCTTGTTTTGGAACTTCATCAAGATATGCCAAGGTTTGTATTAATAGGTTCCTAAATTTTTCTGTATCCACCGGCGTGTTTTGTTGTGCTTCCAGCGCTTCTTTCCATTGCTGTGACAGATTCATCGCTTCAGAAGAAAGCCTGTCCTGAATTGGCATGGCCATTTCTGTTGCATTAAGAACACGCTCGGCGGCTTGTTCGGTTTTTGCTGCCACGTAAGTTAGTTTATCCTGGGCTTCTGGGACTTCTGCGGTAATTTTCTCCAACCGCTCATCATAACCAAGTTCACGCAAACTGTTATGTAATGCGCGTGTTAATTGGCCGACCTGATCGACCAATTCATTATCCATAACACGATTATCAATTGTTTTTGTCTCCGGCGTGTTGGTATTAACCACTGACTGGGACTGTTCCGTTTGTTTCCAGGCAACGCCAGGTTCTTCTTGAAGCGTTTTCCGGGTAAAGAGGTCTGAGGGATTATCCATGATTGTATGCGGATTTGTTATTGATATTGTCGTATTCTTTAAGCTGCTGATATGCTGTTTTCCATGTTCTGAAGAATTTTGTTTAATTTCTCATTAAGGGTAGCCGCGGTGAAAGGTTTCACAATATATCCGCTGGCACCGGCTTGTGCTGCGGCAACGATATTTTCCTTTTTTGCTTCTGCAGTTACCATCAAAACAGGGATATTTTTCAACGCTTCATTGGCTCTTAGATTTTGCAACATTGTTAATCCATCCATATTAGGCATGTTCCAATCTGATACAACAAAATCATAATTTCCATTTTGGAGTTTGCGTAGCGCAACTGCACCATCCTCAGCTTCTTCAACATTGGAAAATCCTAATTCTTTCAGAAGGTTGCGAACAATCCGGCGCATCGTTGAAAAATCGTCAACGATTAAGAATTTGATATTTTTATCAGTCATTACGATCTCCACGAACTTGCACTGGTTTAAGCTAACAAAAAAATACAGTATGTTTTGTCAGTGTGCGTATTGGGTAAAATTTTATATTAATGAATTATTGGTTTTATTACGTAACGGCAGAACAACGTGGATATTTAGTGAGCGCTTCAAAAAAATAAACATTGGCCGCGAAATATCAATAAATTATATTACCAATTTATGTGATGTTATTGGAAGCAAGGCTACGTCAATTGCAATAACCATTTTCTTTAAACCAAATGACTGCATCTTGAAGCGCTTCAGTTGCGGGACGGTATTGATAGCCCAAATCAAGCTTTGCTTTGTCACTGGAAAAGAACATCATTTTGCTTGCCATGCGGATACTGTCAACTGTAGCACGCGGTTCACTATTGGTTACAGATGCGATTCTTTCCATTAGCCAGGCAATTGGCAGCATTAGTTTGACAGGTAATCTTAAGCGGTTAACACGTTTGCCGGTAAAATCATCAATGGCCTGCAGAATTTGTAATAATGTCATGTCCTCGCCACCGAGAATATACCGCTCACCAATTTTTCCATGCCTTAAGGCTAATAGATGCCCGTGCGCTATATCGTCAACATGTGCAATATTCAAGCCGGTATTTATGTAGGCGGGCATTTTTCCAAGCACTGTATCAAGCACCATGCGGCCTGTCGGGGTTGGTCTGACATCTCTCGGCCCTATTGGTGTAGAAGGATTAACAATGATAACTGGTAAGTTGTGTGTATGAGTAAGCTGTTGAACGGCTTGTTCAGCCAGGAATTTTGAACGTTTGTAGTGTCCATTGACAGTGTCCAGGCTGGATGGCGTTTTTTCATTGGCCGGTGTGCCATCATGATTAAAGCCTAATGTAGCGACGCTGCTGGTATAGACAATGCGGGTTACACCGGCTTCCATCGCTACACGAACCAAGTCTTGTGTTCCGATGACATTAATGTCATACATCGTTTTGGGATCCGGAACCCAAAAACGATAATCCGCCGCAACATGAAACAGGTAATCGCAGCCGACTACAGCATGTTTTAATGATAAGGTATCACGTAAATCTCCTTCAAAAATCTGAATAGGCAAGTTTTCAAGATTATGCCGATTGCTTTCTGGTCTGACTAAGACACGAACTTCATGGCCCGCATTTAATAAACAATGCATGACAGCAGAACCGAGAAAGCCGCTAGCACCCGTGACTAATGACCTCATTATTGTTCACTTTATAACTAGAATCAGGCAAATTTCTGGATGTAATTGCAAATAACTGATTCAAAGCCCAATCATTCCCAGCCAGGAAACTTGTAGTAAAAATCGTTGCCTTAACGCTTCGGCGGGTTATTTTGACTTGTGTGCTTTCTGTAAAATCTCGATGCTGGTTGATTTTGTTGAGTGTCAGCACTGCCATACCCAATGCCCATAAGCAGAAGCGGCGTATGCCTTTTTCTTGTGCTGGAATTAAACAAGTATAGGCAAGTGCATTCTGTAAGTGATTCTTGGCAATACCGATTAATTCAGCCAATCCTTTTTGGAATCTGATGTCAGGGCACCCATTCTGTAATTCATTGAGTCTAAATCCTTCTTTAAGAAAAATATCCTGCGGTAACCAGCACGCGCCGCGTTTTCTATCTTCCCATATGTCCTTAAGGATATTAGTCATTTGCAGTCCCTGGCCAAAAGATACTGCAAGTTTCATTAGCGTTGCTTTGTTTTGGCGAATTTCCGCAGAGTAATCACAGAATAATTCGGTCAGCATCTCGCCAACAACGCCAGCTACGTAATAGCAATATTGATTCATTGCTGCTAAATCTTTGAGACCATCCAGTGTTTCAGTCGCTTGATAAGCAGCCATCCCTTTGCCCATTATACGGACGCATCGCTCTAGCGCTAACCGTTGAGCGGGATTAAAACTGTGTGTGACACGAATAACCGAAGGCGTGTTCTTTATCAATTCATGTTCAGCAGGAATGGTATGATCAGAGAGTAAAGGAAATAATTCGTCCGTGAATTTCTCTGCAGAAACTTCGCCACTGACTACTTCAATAAACATATCAGAAAGTTGCCGTGTTTGCTCTATTGATAATGCATTATCATCTTCAATCGTATCGGTAATGCGGCACAATAGATAGGCATTGCCAATGACATGGCGCAACGCTGGTGGCAATTGAGGAATTGTCAATGCAAAAGTGCGCGAAACACCCTGCAGGATATGTTCCTGATATTGTGCATCTTCATTACTGGGGAGGCTCGTCATGACACGTTGTATTAGGCAAAATTTCTGGTATTGTTATTTTCAGGTATCGTTTGCTGAAGTGTTCTCTCGCCGGCGATCAACTGGTCGATAGATTCGCGCGCCCGTATCAGGTGCATGTCATGACCATCAACCATTACTTCAGCTGCGCGAGGGCGTGTATTATAATTTGAACTCATACTCATTCCATATGCACCTGCGGACATTACAGCCAGTAGGTCACCGTTTTTTATGCACAGATGACGGTCATGTCCCAGAAAATCGCCTGTTTCGCAGACCGGTCCGACGATCTGATAATTTTCTGTGCCATCTTTATTTTTTGTGACGGGTAAAATGTCATGATAAGCGTTGTATAAGGCTGGCCGAAGTAAATCATTCATTGCTGCGTCGATAATAGCAAAATTCCGATCCGGCGTATGTTTAATATATTCGACCTGTGTGAGTAATAAACCGGCATTACCAACTAATGAACGGCCCGGTTCAATCAAGATCCGCTTGTTACGTTTGCTGGCGATGGTACAAAGTGACGCGACGTAATCATTGATTGAGGGCGGCGTTTCATTGGCATAGCGAATGCCCAAGCCGCCGCCAAAATCTAAATGTTCGATTTCCAGCCCCTTGGCTTCCAAGCGGTCAATCAGGTCGAGTAATTTTTTGCTGGTTTGTATAAAAGGATCCAGCTCCGTTAGTTGTGAGCCGATATGACAATCAAGACCAGTAAAGTGAATATTGGAGAGTGTTTGTTTTTCTGTGTAAATTCTTTCTGCTTCGTCAGTGGAAATGCCAAATTTATTTTCTTTAAGACCCGTCGAAATGTATGGGTGTGTTTTGGCATCGACATCAGGATTAACGCGCAGGCTCACAGAAGCAACTTTGTCCATTTCTTTCGCTACCTGGTTTAAAACCAATAGTTCTGCTTCCGACTCCACATTGAAGCATAGTATATTTGCTGCCAGCCCCATGCGCATTTCATCGGGATTTTTACCAACACCCGAAAATACTGTTTTTTGCGGATCGCCACCTGCTTTTATGACACGCTGCAATTCGCCACCTGAGACGATATCAAATCCGCATCCTGCGCGGGCGAGGAGATCTAAAATTGCAAGATTCGAATTCGCTTTGACAGCATAGCAAATAAGGTGATTAAATCCTGCGAACGCGGTATTGAATGCCTGCAAGGTAGTCATTAACGCTGCATGGGAATATACATAGCAGGGTGTGCCAAATGTTTTGGCAATTTTTGATAAAGCAACGGATTCAATACAGAGTTCATTACCTTGATAATCAACAAAAGGAAAACTGCTCATTGATTATTCTCTTCGTTCTGGGATGGTTGCGCTGGTGGATTATCTTGCGGAAGATAAAGTGGCCCTTTTGTGCCGCAGGAAATAAGTAACAAGGTGAAAATAATAATGTAACCAGACAAACGCACAATGTAATTGCAAGAGGGTGAAAAGTGGGGATAGTAACACAGGTATCTGGATTAAACAGTATATCCTTGCTTCTGCTAGCAATAAACCTACAGATCCATGCCGCTAATTTCTTGGTTAATCCAGTCAACTAAATTTTCTGTCAATTTATCGCTGGCTTCGGTGAGCGCTTTGACTGCACCTGCCGCATCTGTCGTTGTAGTTTGTTGCTGGATACTAAAATTATGTTGCGCAAATAACGTGCGTGTGTTGCGTTTAATGATACTGGCATTTAAGTTGATCACCGCGTGGCTGCTGTCAGTAGAAGGAAAGAACTGTGTAAATTCAATAAGATCTACTTGTAATGCGTAATCCGCCTGCGCACCATCCCCGGGCTTTATCACAGGATGGCCTGTTTCGGTGAGTAGGCGATTCCTGATTTGCCGCGTTAGCATCGCTGCGGGTGTAGCAGCCCATTGGCTGTTTGCATAAGTGTATAATTGCGTGGGATTGTGGTAGGTCAACCGGTATTGTATTGCCCGCGAATCAAGCCATATCGGGGCCGTTGCATCGGCAATCAGTAAACTCGGTGATCTGGTTGGCCGTTGATCCGTTAAATTATTGGTATCTGACGAATGCAGTACGCCTAAGCTATAAACCGCAAGCGGTGCATTTGCGTGAGGGGTGACGGTGCATCCTGATAGCAATAAGATAATGGCTGCAAGAATAATTTTCATTGAGCGTTCTCCAGAGGGGATACAAAGCCTTTTTCACCCGGTCCAGGTTGTGGCGGTGGCCTGCCAAATAACAGACTCTGGGGGTGATGTTCCAATTGAGACAAAACACGATCTGCGCTGTGGGCACTTCGCGTGATGCTGTTACTCATCGTTTCAATTTTTGGCAGCGTATCGGCCAGCACTTCACTGCTTTCAGACAGGTTGTCGATAATTCCCCCCTGTTGGTTGATTCTAGCCATAATGCTATATACTTCCTGTGATAGCTGATCCAGATGGGTTAGAATGGTTCTTGTTTCAGCAGTAAATCCGGTAAAAGATTCGATTCCAAGTTGCAGTTGATCAATGACGCGGTCGAAGTGATTGGATGCGCGCTCAACATTTAACAGAATTTGCGAAATCTTCGCTTGATTTTGATCGTTCAATAAAAGCTGTGCCTGTTTGGCCAGCTGATTTGTGTTGCTCAGTAATTCCTGTCCGGAAACCGTTACTTCGTCCAGCAATGAAGGCAGCATCGAAATTTGCATGTCTTCTTCCAGCGGTCCGTCCTGTTTGTTGTGATCATGCAACTGTATGTACGCCAATCCAGTAATACCCTGATAACCAAGCTGTGCATAAGCACTCTGAGTCAGCTTGACATTCTGGTCAATAGAAATATCAATCAGGATCTGGTTCATATTTTCCGGGTCAAAATGGATTGCTTCGACCTTGCCTATATTGACGCCGTTGTAATAAACGGCCGCCTGGGGATTAAGGCCGGTTACCGAGGTTCTTGATACCACTTGATAGTGATTGCGTGTGATGGTGTCGCCATTAAACCAAATAGCAATCATGGCAACACATGTGCTTAGAAAAATCACGAATAGGCCTGCTGCCAGGGCGTGAGCGCGGTTTTCCATAATACGTCTCCTAAGGATTGTTGTCTGTTTTGGCCTGATTGATTACCGTTTTGAAAAAGCTCTGAACAAAAGGATGATGGTGGCGGCAAATTTCTTTTAGGCTGCCGGTCGTTACAACATGCTGGTCAGCCAATACGGCAATGCGATCGGATAATGCGGCAAGTGTATTCAAATCATGCGTTATCATGATAACAGTGAGTTTCATTTCGATGCGCAGCGTCAGGATTAATTCCACAAAGCTCTCGCTAAGCTCTGGATCCAGGCCGGCAGTGGGTTCATCCAAAAATAATAGTTCCGGATCTAGCGCTAAGGCGCGAGCCAATGCAACACGCTTCACCATGCCGCCGGAAAGATCCGCCGGCATTTTGTTGACATGTTCGGCATCGATTGCCACCATCGCGAGTTTGAACATAACGAGATCGCGTATCATTGATTCATTCAGGGTATAAAGCTCGCGCAAAGGCAATGCAACATTGTCATAGACGGACAATGCGCTGAACAGCGCGCCATTCTGAAAAAGCACGCCTGAGCGATTGTGAATACTCTTTAGAAATTTATAATCGCAGTCGAATCTTGACCGCCCAAAAACCTTCACAGTGCCATACTTGGGTGTTTCCAGACCCAGCATTTGCCGTAGTAATGTCGTTTTTCCGCTACCCGAGCTGCCGACAAGTGTAAGCACCTCGCCATAGTACACACTAAGGTTCAGATTCTGGTGGACGGTATTATCACCATATTGCGTATGCAATCCCCTGACCTCAATAATGCGGTCCTGGTTTTTGTTGACCTGTGTGGTTTGCTTATCGTCAATCGATGCCATTGTCGCATTAAATGTATTCATCAAATCACATGGTTAAAAAGATTACATCAGTCCGACGTCAGAAAACACAATGGCAAATAGCGCATCAATAATGATAACGACAGTTATTGCAGTCACCACGGAACGGGTTGTTCCTTCACCCAGACTTTCGGTATTGGGTTTAATTCTTAGGCCAAAATGACAAGCGATAAGTGCAATCACCATTCCACAAACAATCCCCTTGCTGAGACCCAACCATAAATTAGCAATAGGGACCGCGTCTGGAAGCGCGCTAAAAAAATATTGATAGCTGAGGCCCAGCTGTAACTGGGCTGCAATCATTCCGCCCATTAACGCAGCCGCGCTGGTCCATATAACCAATAATGGCATCGCAATACCCAGTCCTATGATTTTTGGCAGCACCAGGCGCTGGCTATGGGGGATGCCCATCACCGTTAATGCATCGAGTTCTTGAGTAACGCGCATCACGCCCAGTTGTGCGGTCATGGATGAACCCGAGCGTCCTGCGACCAGAATCGCAGCGAGCATCGGGCCAAGTTCTCGAATAATACTTATGCCAAGAATATCGACAATAAAAATATCGGCGCCAAACATTTGTAGTTGTTCGGAGGAAAGATAGCTTAATACGATACCAATCAAAAATCCTACCAGTGCAGTTATACCCAGCGCCTGTGCGCCGGTCCGATAGAGATTTGCGGAAATTTCCCGCCACGGAATTCGGCGCGGATGTGTGATCAGAAACTTTATATCGATAAATAACTGGCCAATTAAAATGACTGTGTCGATTAAATGCGACCATAATGATAAGGCACTGCTTCCCAATGTCATTAATGGTTGCCAAAAATTGCGATGCGCCAATTCAGGTGGTGATGGCAATTTTTCTAGCCGTTTAAATATATTTTCCTGTTCTGGCCTCAGAAGCAAGTGTTCAGGGCGTTTTTTATTCCACGTTTGCCATAAAAGAACAGCGCCTGTGGCATCCATTTGTTCAATTTCGGTTAAATCCCAACACAGTGTTTTTTTTTGCGCATATGCGGCAAATTCTGTCGTTAAGATGGACAGGTGTTGTTCTAAGGTGGCTAATGTATATGTGCCAATGAGTATCAGGCGCGTTGTTTCGTTCTCACTAACGAGCCGATAATAAGCGGAAGAAGGAGTTGGAGGATTACTTGCAGCCATCAAAAACTTTCAAATGTTTCTTGCCCGTATATTTCACAAATCAATCGGAAACAAGAGGGAAAAAGTATTCGTAGCATGCACTGAAAAATTAATTGAAGCTCAGGAATCTTCAAAGGATAGAAAATTATTCAGCCTGGGCAATGCTCGGACGCGCCAGCGCCGGGCTGGTTGCCAGGTAGCGTTTAATACCGGTCAGCATAGCTTTTGCCATCTGTTTCTGAAAGCTATCTGTTTTTAGTTTTTTTTCGTCATCCGGATTGGAAAGAAATGCAGTTTCTACAAGTATTGATGGGATATCCGGTGATTTGAGTACCGCAAATGGCGCGCGTTCAACCTGCTTTTTATGCAACCGATTAATGTTGCCTATTTCGTTTAAAACATGCTGGGCAAGTGCGGCGCTGTCGTTTATAGTCGCATTTAATGATAAATCAATCAGTATTTCTTTAATATCCGAAGATTTTGATACCAGATCAACACCACCCATCAGGTTACTATCAACATTATTTTCATTCTTTGCCAGCCAGCTGGCCATCGTAGAACTCGCACCACCCTGCGATAGTGTATACACTGAAGAACCGCGTGCGCTTTTTCTTTTGGCGGCATCAGCGTGAACCGATACGAACAGGTCCGCATTTAAGCGGCGCGCTTTGACGCGGCGCATGGGTAATGACAGATAATAATCACCATCGCGTGTTAGGACTGCGCGCATGTTGGGTTCTTTATTAATTTTATCTTTAAGCTTTTTGGAAATCGCAAGCGTGATATCTTTTTCGTGTGCACCATTGGGCCCTGGAGCACCAGGATCTTTACCGCCATGACCGGGATCAATGGCAACAATAATTTCCCGTACTGAATGAGGCTTGGCGCGTTGAGCTGCCCGCAGGAATCGGTGCTGAATTGGAATTGGTGCCGGGTCTATCATAGATTCCAGCATTGGTTTTTTTTTGGTAAGCGACGCAATGAGTTGCTCCAATTCATCATGCGGGTCTAGTTGAGCAGCTTTGTCGGACGCATAAATATCGACGACCAGCCGGTGGTCGTACTCATGTGTCGGGTCAATTGTAAATGCGCGTGGGACAACATCAGTCTTAAGGTCGAATACCAGTCGTAAAATATGCGGTTTAAAACGGCCAATACGTATCGACTTAATAAATGGATCAGCGGCTTTTATTCTATTGGGCAGGCCTTTCAGTGAAGGCGTAAGGGCGGTATCCTCCAAATCGATGACGACGCGACCCGGATTATCCAGCATTATAAGTGAATATTGAATGGGTAAGTTTGATTCCAGGGTAAAGCGCGTGTAATCCGGTGTTGTGCCGATGCGAACCGAGCTGACCGTCGCTTCAGCGTAGGCATATTTGCTGACTAATGACAGCGGCAACAGTGCTGTGAATAATAAATACCAGGAAAAAATGGACAATGCAACGTATAAACGGCGGCCGCGCATTGTCATGGTCAGAGATTTGATGGTTCTTGCCAATGTGCTAAACATCGTTTTCCCGCCTCCGTACCTGCATGAATTTCAAGGTTGCGGCCTGGTTCACTAAGATAAATAGTAATCTGCAAATCTGCAACAGGCAACAAATCGCCCGCTTTTTCCGGCCATTCCACCAGACAAATTGAGTTTGCATGAAAGTATTCGCGAAATCCTGCTTCTTCCCATTCGCTTGGGTCTTTGAAACGATAGAAATCAAAGTGATAACAGTATAGCTTAGAAATTTTATAGAATTCAACTAAATTATATGTAGGACTTTTGACGACATTTTTATAACCCAGTCCACGCAAAATACCACGTGTCAGGGTCGTTTTGCCAGCGCCTAATTCACCATGCAGATAAATTATCAAGCCGGCATGCAAAGTAGCCGCAAACGCTTTTCCGAAGGAAAGGGTGGCTGTTTCATCCGCTAGAGGGCGTTTTAGTTGCTGAATCATGATAAAGTCGGTTTGATGAAAATGATAGAAGAAAATACCATGACTGATTTAACTCCGGATTATACTACTCTCGCCGGTGAAATTAAGGCCTGGAGCAAAGAGCTGGGGTTTCAGGACATTCGTATTGCAGACGCTCACGCAGACATGTCACATGTCCAGTCAGGGCTGTCCGAATGGTTAGCTCAGGAATGCCATGGTGAAATGCATTATATGGCAAAACACGGCAGCAAACGGTCATCTCCAGCAGAACTTGTGCCAGGCACCCGACGAGTAATATCAGTACGTATGAATTATACGCCGCCAAAAGCAAAAGATAGCTGGCAAGTGTTGCAAGATAGCAACAAGGCATTTATTTCGCGCTATGCGCTAGGACGGGATTACCATAAAGTGGTGCGGGCACGTCTGCAAAAACTGGCGGAGAAAATTGCTAACGAAGTGGGTCAGTTTAATTATCGGGTGTTTTCTGACAGCGCGCCCGTTATGGAAGTGGCTTGGGCGCAAAAATCAGGTCTCGGCTGGCGCGGAAAGCACACCTTGCTGCTTTCGCGCGACGCAGGATCGTTGTTTTTTTTGGGGGAGATGTATACGGACTTGCCATTGCCGGTGGATAATCCGGTTGACGATTACTGTGGCAGTTGCACCCGATGTATTGATATATGTCCTACTCAGGCAATTACTGCCCCATATCAACTCGATGCGCGACGATGCATTTCTTACCTTACCATTGAATTGAAAGGCAGTATTCCTGAAATGCTGCGTCCGTTAATTGGTAACCGGGTCTATGGATGCGATGATTGTCAGTTGATCTGCCCTTGGAATAAATATGCGAGCATAACGAATGAAGACGATTTTTCCGTGCGTAACGGGCTGGATGATGTGTCTTTGACTGAATTGTTTTCTTGGTCTAAAGAACAGTTTGAAACCCGGTTAGCGGGTATGCCAATTCGACGTATTGGTCATGAACAATGGCTGCGGAACCTGGCTGTCGGATTAGGCAATGCGCCTTCATCGCCCGCTGTAATAGCAGCGCTGCGCAGACGGCGAGATGATCCATCACCGTTGGTGCGTGAACATGTACATTGGGCATTGCTGCAACATAATGATGTCGTGGAGAGAGAAAAAGATGGTTAAACGAGATGCGTTTGGTACGCCGCTTAGCCCTTCTGCAACCAAAGTCATGCTGTTAGGCAGTGGCGAGCTTGGCAAAGAGGTAATTATTGCATTACAACGACTGGGTGTGGAAACCATTGCCGTGGATCGTTATCCAAATGCACCGGGCCATCAGGTGGCGCATCGTGCGCATGTGATCAATATGGCGGATGGCGATGCTTTGTTTAAGTTAGTAGAACAGGAACAGCCGCATATTATCGTACCGGAGATTGAAGCAATAGCCACGGATAAGCTGATAGAAATAGAACGTGCTGAAATGGCGCGGGTTATTCCAACCGCAAGGGCGGCACAATTGACCATGAACCGTGAAGGCATACGTTGCCTGGCTGCCGATACGTTTGGTTTGCCAACCTCATCATATTTTTTTGCGGACAATATGGATCAGCTGCGAACCGGCATTGAAGCGCATATCGGATATCCTTGCATCGTAAAGCCGGTCATGTCTTCTTCTGGCAAAGGTCAGTCGAAAATAAATAAGGCTGAGGATGTGGAAACAGCTTGGCACACGGCTGCCAGCGGCAGCCGCATTGATCAGGGACGGGTAATTGCCGAGAGTTTTATCCAGTTTGATTATGAAATAACGCTGCTAACAGTACGTGCAATCAATGCACGGGGAGAAGTGGAAACATTCTTCTGCGAACCGATTGGCCATATTCAGGTTAATGGTGATTATGTGGAGAGCTGGCAACCACAGCCAATGTCGTCTCGTGCGTTGCAGCATGCACAGAACATTGCCAAAACAATTACGGAAGATCTGGGTGGCCTGGGTATTTTTGGCGTGGAATTATTCGTTAAGGATGATCAAGTGTGGTTCAGCGAGGTGAGCCCACGTCCGCATGATACGGGTATGGTGACGCTGTGCAGCCAAGTGCAAAACGAGTTTGAATTGCATGTGCGTGCCATTCTTGGGTTGCCGGTAGATACTACCTTGCACATGCCAGGTGCCAGCGCAGTTGTTTATGGTCAGCTGGAAGCGCGGGGAATTGCTTATACCGGTGTCAATGAAGCATTGCAGGTGCCGCAAAGTGCGTTGCGCCTGTTTGGTAAGCCAGAGTCTTATGAACATCGCCGTATGGGTGTGGCACTGGCTAATGGCAGGGATAGTGCGCAGGCCAGAGAACGTGCCAAGCTTGTCGCAAGCCGCATTAAGCCTGTCAGCAACTAATGAATGACGGATAACACAGTTTCAGTTTCAACGAACATGCCATAGGAAAAATATGAATATTGAACAGCTTGATAAAGACTACGCCATCCCGGGCCAACTGACATTTATTGAAGGCAAAGGTGGGTTGCCCATGATTCAGATCAACAGCGATAAAGCAAGTGCATTAATTTCGATGTATGCGGGTCAGGTGCTTTCTTATCGACCGGCCGGTGAACCGGCGGACTTAATGTTTTTAAGTGAAAAAGCTTATTATCAGGCAGCTAAGGCCATTAAAGGCGGCGCACCAATTTGCTGGCCGTGGTTCGGCCCAGACCCGGCAGCTTCGGGCCGTGCAGCGCACGGTTTTGTGCGCAATCGGTTGTGGCAAATTGTCAATACTGAAATAACAACGGATGGGGACGTCATGGTTACATTGGGTCTGGAAGATTCTGCCGAAACGAAAAATATCTGGCCGCATGCATTTACGCTGACACAGCAAATTACAGTCGGAAAATCTTTGAATCTGGAATTGATAACCAAAAATACGGGTACTGCGGCTTTTTCTATTACCCAAGCATTTCACACCTATTTCAATATTGGCGATATTAACCAGACAAGGGTGCTGGGACTTGAAGCGTGCCAGTACATTGATAAAGTCGATAATAGTGCAGAGAAACAACAAACGGGTGCAATTTCTGTTAACGCGGAAGTTGATCGTATCTATCTGGCGGTAAAAAACGAACAGGTTATAGAGGATGCTGCGCTAGAGCGTCGTATTCGTATCACGTCGAGTGGTAATACAACCGCTGTCGTATGGAACCCTTGGGAAAAAATAGCAGCTGAAATGGCAGATTTGCAGGACAGTGATTATCGACGGTTTATTTGTGTTGAGACTGCCAATGCAGCAGGGGATGTCATTGAAGTTAAACCGAATAGTAATTGCCGGTTAGCAGCGAATTATTGTATCGAGCGAGATTAAAGCAAGCGATGCATGTTGTTTGATAATATTTGTCAATGATGTACGGCGTGTTAATACACGCCGTACAATAGTTTATTCTTCGACATGTACTGTAATGCTTTGACGCATCGCGAAGCCATATGACTGATGCTCGCCGTCCGCAAACTGCAACGTCAAAATATGCTTTCCGGGTGAAAGCGTCAGTGTCGTCTCAGTTTGTCCTTTGCCAAAGTGCAGGTGCGTGGGAGAACTTGGAATGACTTCGCCTGTTTTAATTGGACCTTCATCAATCAGCAGGTGATGATGGCCCGTGTCGGGCGTCATGTCGCCGGCGGGTTTGATTGTCATGCCGGTAATACCCATTTTAACAGTGAATTCCTGGTCAACAGTGGCATTGTTTTTGGGTTCAATAAAATATACAGCCTGATCGGGTTCCGCTGCGTAGCTGGGTTCAGCTGCTGAGCTGCCATAAGACAGCGCCTCTGTGCTGGCTATGAGGATGACGGATGTGGATGCAAATATGAATAAATGTTTAATAGAAAATCTGGCTGTCTGTGCGTTCATGATATTTCCTCCTTATTGATTTTGGTCAGTCGGAACCAAAGTTAACCGTGCAAGTGTGCGATCAATCAAATTTCTGACTGCATGAATTTAAATTTGTTCCACATAACAATGTACGATAGTGATTCCAGTCAAAATGAGGGCCAGGGTCTGTTTTTCGTCCCGGGGCAACATCTGAATGGCCAACGATGTCTGTTATCGGGTATTCTTTACGCAACGCCATCGTGAGTTCAGCAAGTACGATATACTGCGCATCAGTAAATGGCAAGTTGTCGCTGCCTTCGAGTTCGATGCCGATAGAAAAATCATTGCAACGGTTTTTCCCTTGCCAGCATGATTCGCCTGCATGCCATGCACGCTTATTGCAAGAAACAAACTGTATAATCGTTCCATTCCGGCGAATAAAAAAATGTGCAGAGACCTTTAAGGATTGAATAGACGGATAATAAGGGTGTGCCGCTGGATCGAGCTGGTTGGTGAACAGCTTAATGACACCATCACCAGAAAATTCTTCAGGTGGTAAGCTGATGTTGTGTATAACCAGTAAAGAAATACGGCAGTCCGAAGGACGCTCATCAAAATTGGGTGACGCAATAAATGAAGCGTGGTCGAGATAACCGGACGTATTAATTAACATTAGTGGGTAAGTTTTTAAATAGTATTCAAGGCATGTTAGCTTAATCATGCAGCACCGCAAAATAAAAACCTCTAAAAAAATTTAGTAAATGAGCCAGGGAAAATTTATTACACTGGAAGGGATAGACGGTGCGGGTAAGAGTACACAGCTTGCATGGATCGCGGACTTTTTGCAGCGTAGAGGGGTGAATGTGGTGGTAACGCGGGAGCCCGGCGGAACGCAGCTCGGCGAAAAAATGCGTGCACTTTTACTTGACACTCGCCTGACCATGCACCCGGAAACTGAAGTGTTACTGATGTTTGCAGCGCGACGTGAGCATTTGGATAAAGTCATTTTTCCTGCGTTGGCGCGGGGTGATTGGGTGGTCTCGGACCGATTTACCGATGCAAGTTTTGCTTATCAGGGTGGTGGAAGACAGGTTAACAGTACCAAACTCGAGAATCTGGAGCAGTGGGTGCAAGGCGTGTTTCAACCTGACCTGACTTTATATTTTGATGTGTCTGTGGCGTTGGGTCAACAGCGCACTGCCAGTATCAAACCGGCTGACCGATTTGAACAAGAGCAAACGGAATTTTTTCAGCGTACGCGGGCAGCTTATCTGACCAGGGTTGAAAAATATCCTGAACGAATCCATCTGATTGATGCCAGCCGACCTTTACAAAAAGTCCATGAAGCGGTTAGAGATACGCTAGAGATCCTTTTCTTTCAAAAATGACGATGAATAAAATTTACAGTTGGCAACACAAACTCTGGAACAAGCTAACACATCACGCTGATTCGGGTGCCAATGCTTTGCTGCTAAAGGGAAGAGCAGGAATAGGCAAACTTGATTTTGCACGTCATTTCGCCAAGTTTCGCTTATGTGAAACTCCATCGTCCACCAGTGAAGCCTGTGGCACATGTCTAAGCTGTGGCTGGTTCGAAAAAGGTGGACATCCTGATTTCTATCATGTTTCACCTGAAACTTCAGCGAATTTTTCTGGTGAAGCCGCGGTTGCAGTTGACAGAGATGAATCTGCGGGCAGAATAAAATCAAAGAAAAAAACCAGCCAGCAGATCAGTATTGTCCAGATTCGCGCTTTATCAGATTTCGTTTATATGACCGGCCATCAGCGTGGCCGACGTATTATTTTAATTTGCCCGGCGGAGGCGATGAATGCTGCCGCTGCCAATGCATTGCTGAAGAAGCTGGAAGAACCGCCCGCCCATGTGCTGTTTATTCTGGTGGCACATCGTCCACAACAATTGCCGGCGACTATCCGCAGCCGGTGTCAGCTTATTAATATGCCAATGCCCGATGTCGTGCAAGCAACCCGCTGGTTAAAGCAGCAGGGCGTAAATGAGCCGGAAGCCTGTCTGGCTGCCGCCAGCTTTGCGCCACTTTTGGCATTAACATTTAATGATCAGCGCTATGCAGCGCAGCATGATGCATTTATCGAGCAAATCAGTGCGTCGCGGAAAATCAACCCGATTGAACTCGCGGAAAAAATGCAGCAATCCGACTTGCCGATCGTGGTTAGTTGGATGCAGAAATGGTGTTATGATCTGCTATGTTTCTGTTTAACCGGAAAGGTACGTTACCACTTGTCCAGAATGACAACTATTCGGGTTTTGGCGTCATCAATCGAGAACAAAGCGCTGGCCGCGTTTTTACGTACGTTACTGGTCTCCCAGCAATTGGCGCGCCATCCGTTAAATCCACGCTTGTTTCTTGAAGAGATATTTATTAAATATGCAACCTTGTTGGATTCGAATGGCGTAAAACGAAGTTCATAGCGCTGCCATCAGATTAATGGCCTGTTATCGCGTATGAAAAGTATATGACCGACCTCCCTTATACCAGGATGAGGCGCATTTTCATTTTGCGATCTCCGGCAGTGTATGCGTCAAATGCGCTAAAAAATTATAAGTGTTAAAATCAATTCAAATGCACCCAACTACAGTTTCTACATTTCGACAGAAAAAATTTCTTTTGCCTTTTCTCAGTGCCGCAGCGGTTATGCTAGTGGGGGGGTTGATCTTTTTTCTGCCGCCGCCTTTGGCAACTCAGCTTCATGAAACGATGGCGGATCAATATCAACGCGTTATATTAACGCCAGGAATTACCGTTGAGCTGGACGAACGCAGTGCCATAGCCGTGACCAACAGTGAACCACTGAGCATTGAGCTAATCAAGGGGAATGCGTATTTTGACAGCAACAATACCTCAGCGCAGATACAGGCATTAGAAATAGTAGTTAGTGACGTACGCTTCTTAGCTAAGGGTGCCAGCTTTAGCCTGGAAACACTGAAAAAAGGTGGGCGAATCGCAATCAGTAACGGTCAGTTGGAAATGAATATTGGTGATCAGGCCCGTTCTGTCAGTGCCGGTCAACGAATCGATTTTAATAGTAATCGTGTTATTGAAGAAATATCGATTGTGGATCTGGACATCGCATCCTGGCGACGTTGACTCTGTATGTTTGTTTATATGTCGCAAGAAAGATAATTGTCGCCTAAAGGGTGTCATTGGTCGTTTTCGAAACATTCATTTACGTCTTATTCTTTACATCAGCCAGCACATCCAGTGAGCCGGCAACCTGAAAATCCCGGTTGTTCTGAGCAAATGTTGCTAAAAATTGTGACAACGCGACGGCATGGTCGGTCATTTTTAGCGTTTTGGCCAGTGACAACGCAAAATGAAAGTTTGCGCCGTGAATAAAGAAGGGTGCGCGTTGTGTGCGGAATTCCTCTGGCGTGAGATGTTCGGCAAAGTGGCCCATTAAATCAACGAATGCGCTTTGCACTGTTGTTTCAGCGGGGTGTTGACGCCTCAAGTAACCCTGTAGCATGGCATGAATGGTATATATATTTTTTTCTAGTGGATGCACGAGTCCAGCGCGTTCCAACACAGTAAAACAGGCATTGATGGTGATTTGGCTCGTCGAGAAAGCGCTGTTTTTCATCATGTCAATCAGTGTGTCAAATTGCACATATCGCTGATGCAGTCCAATAAACTGCAGCGTCGCGGTATATTCGGGGGGGAAACATGATTCTAGTAAACCCAAAACCGTATCGGCTGCATCGGTTATTTCATTTTGTTCAGCATCGTTAAGATTTTGTTCCAGCGTATCCAGCAAGTTGGCGGCGGCGGTTTGTGCCAATTTCAGCGATATTGCGCGGATAGCGAGTGGGTGTCCATCAATTTTCTTGATTAAATTGCTGTAGGAGCGATCACTACGATCTACTGTAAGGTCGAGGCCATGCATGACAGCATCGCAGTATTGCCAGCATTCTTCACCTTGTAATCCATGCAATGCTAGACGGAAACAGTCTGTTGCGGACAGCCAGGCTTCAGGAGAGCGGCTGGTGATAATAATTTTGGTGTTGCCGTGTTGTAATCGATGGAGAAAATTTTTGAGCAGTTTTCTATCGTTATCTGGCATTAGACCTGTGACTTCCGTGCCCTCAATGCCACTGGCGGATTCAAAGTTATCCCACACCATAATAAACCGGTGTTGTTTGAATACCGCGCATAAATTATCAATCTTTTGTTCTGTCGAAGCGGTTGGAACGCTGGTGCCAAAAGTCCTGCTGTCATTTGACTAATGATGTCTTCAACGCTACGAATATTATCGAAACGGAACCAAAAAACGCCTTCGCCTAGACCGTCTGTATGTTGTAGCCATTGCACAAAACCCTGTGCCAGTGAAGTTTTTCCAATTCCCGCCTTGCCGTGGATGAGCAATCCGGCTTGCGCGTGTTGCTGAAGCAGCCGTTCCAGTTTATGAATGGTGCGATTACGGCCGATAAAGCCGTAATCGCCATATTCTGCTGCGGCAGGTGGCAGAGGAACGGTTTTGGTTGCTTGTTGTGACGGTGATATTGTATTGAATTCGATATGATGTTCTTGTTGCTGATAAAGTACGGGTACCAACCAATCCTGCAAAGGGTATTCTCCCCGTGCGCAAAACCGCTGAGGTTGGACAAGCATGGCCCGGCGGCCGGCATGCAAGGCTTCGGGGACCGAGCCTAGTTGAAACAAACTGCGATAAAAGGCGGACACGAAAAGTTGCGCAGCACGAACATGGAGGCTGTAACTCATGGCGATTACACTATGAATACCGGTCTTGAGGAAAGTTGCTGCGATGGTGGCGCACGGGTCGTTGACACTATCATCAATGCATGTCGACGGGCAGATGTTGAGTATTGCGATGGGAATATTGGTTTCATTGATCAGTTGCGCAAGTTGCGCGGCCTCAATCGTGTCAATTTCTCCTTCCTGCGTTTCAAAGAACAGCCTGCCCCACGGTTTTTTGTGGTTGTCGTTATGTATGTCTATGTCATTGCTGCCGGTGCCATAGCCGCCGTAACCTTCAAAGTGCACGACGTGATAGAACCCTGGCTTTTCTTGCAAGACCTTGCGGAGTTGATCAAAGGTTGGTGGACGTAAAACATCCACCCGTATTGGCACTGACTGACGTTGACATAACTCAACCAGTGGGCGGGCGAGGGCATGATAACGGACATTTTGATTTTCGTAAGGGTTGGCAATTACCAATAGAACATTAACGCAGTCAGTGGGTAATTTTTCGATCAGTGGCCGCGGATTATGCAGTACGTTGAGCTGGCGCTCGATGCGGCAAGTGTGTGACAGAATAAGGCCTTCCGAGTCTTGCAATGTTTCCCAGGGCCACGCAAGGATACGCGCATCATTACTGGCAATTCTTATGATAAGTTGGCGAGGGTGAAGTTTAATGGTTTCCTGAAGCCAGTCATAGATGTTGCCTTGGAACAGTTTGCCGTATGTTTCCTTGCCCCATTGCATAAGCGCGTCCTGAATTTCTTCCGCTAAACTCGTATTGGGCTCAAACGGATCATCCAGAAAGCGTTCCAAATACCAGCGCAGATCATACGCCAAATGACTGTTGCTGTGATTGGGTAAGGTAACGTTATTGGGTGCGTTAAGTAACACCGGCGCAGTGGTCTTGGCATTGTTGAAGGGCGTAACCACAAATTGCATTTGACCGTTTTTTTGGCCATGGTGGCGAATTGTGAGCGTAGTTGGCATCACTACATTTAATCACTGTTAAGTTGCGCGTACTCTATTGAGTAAGCAAAGAATCAGCAAGAGGCGAATTTGTTGACTGTAAATTCTTCACGTCTGCTTGTCAGCATTGACTGACAGTACCGATCTCAGCAGACGTATCATTATTCTCTGCTAGCCGGATAAGTTCTTTTTATTGAAATACAGCAACACTTGCGCCGATATCGCGCCAATTAATAACCCTAACCCATTGGCGAACAAATCCGCCCATTCGCCATAGCGATTAACATAAGGCTGCACCAATTCAATCGCACCGCTAAAAAGTAAAAAACCAACTAATCCCCATAACCATCGCTGCGGCCTGGCAACGCTCACTGGAAAAGCGAGTACAGCATAGGCAATTAGATGATGTGTCTTGTCACTCCCAGGAATCGGTGGTAATTCAGATAGTGGAAATAGCGATACGCTGGCAATCAGAATCATGAGTGGCAGCGTGCACCAAACATAATAATTTTGAAAAAAAATAATTATTCGGTTAACTTTCATGAAAAATGTCACGTGATCTGATTTTATTTTGTATATACACCATTCCGGGTACGTATGATGGTATTCGAAGATCGCGAACAAGGCTGCGTATGGAGTTATAAGCGGCGCATCTATATGGCAGCCGGTGTGCAGCGTTTCCAGTTTCACAGCCGTTTCGCAACCGTGATGTAGACAAGGGTCGCATTGGCGTACGATATTTCGTCATTATACAGATAATAACGGGGCCGAGCGGGTAGGACTGTTGTCCAGCGGTTGCCATGGTTATTTTCCGGTATTCGATCCAGGGTAAATGCAGCGTCAGCTTTTCTTAAAACAATCCGGCGGCCACTGCCGACGCGCGGGAACGCAAGGTACCGACAAGACAAGCACGTAAAAAGCCGATGTACCAGTTTTCTGTATTCCTCAAAGATTCTCCTCGATCTTGGTTTAAGTCTAATACAGCCTGTAGAGCAAAAAAAATTTTTTTGGCCGCCAAATAAGTTATGGCACGCACATTCCCGATTTGAAATTTTCAATTAGGACATTCTTAGGCTAAGTATCCTGTTTTTTGACAATAGAGGCAGGTTAAATGTCTCCCGTAAAAGAGGCGGAATCTCTCTTATCTTACTGTTTCGCTGACTATAAGATGTTGAAGTATCGGCAGTACTGTCGCTGATTCGTGTCAATGCGAAACTGTTGCAACGGCCGGTGCTGGCTGAATATAAAAGAACTTAGGGTGACGAAGAGGAGATGGTTATGTTCAGTAAATTTCTGGTATTAACGGTATTGGTACTGGGTAGCAGTGTGCTACTGGCGAAGCTTGTCATGGCGCAAGATGTAACAGTTTTGCAACTGCGAATGGAGGAAAATTCCTTTCTTCCGCGAGATGGCACTCTACAGATAGTGCAACCCATGAATGAGGTGTCTCCTTTTGCCACTGATCCTTTTTTGACAGGACTGTCTGCTATTTCCAATAATCTGAAAGTACATGCCACCTGGGACAGTATATGCGGGAATAATACTGCATTAGCCGGCGGAGATTTAGCGGGCTGGTTATTGGGCCCGGCAGTTGAAGGAACAATCGCCGGATTTCCCATAGAGGAAACACACAATGACTTTAGGGCGGCAGTAGGGTTAGGGCCTGGTAATGTTGCCACGATGGCTTATGCTGTGCTGGTGGGTGATTTCTTTGGTGCCCCTATTGATGGAGAAGCAGGCCGTTATAGTTGTTCAGGCGGTATCAGTTCCGTTGAATTTGGGATTCTATACGTGTTTCTTTGGCCAAATGCCGCCAGTTTTGGCGATAAAGGATTTTATGTCGGGGATGTTATCTATTTGACAGAAATCGGATTACAGCATTATTTTCTATACCATGCGTCTCCGCTGCTTTGATTTGCGCTGAAACTGAGGTGGTTATGATATTAGTCAAGCACAATGGCCGTGCATTCATGACGCGACTTTTTGCGATTTTTATTCTGATTTTTTCTGCGTCGGCTTCTTCAGCAGATATTTATAAACAGGTTCTGGAAGGGATGACTTCCAACAGTATCACGATTATTGGTGAGACGCATAAGCGGACGGAATCAATCCAGTTTTTCCGGACATTGGTAAGCGACTATGTGCAACAAAACAGATGTCTGACCATCGCGTTAGAAATTGCCAGCAGCCAGCAACGGATGATTGACCGGATTAAGCAGGGCAGGGGGGGTGTAGCAGATATTGAAATAGCGCCAATAATCGATCATCAACCTTTCCGGGCGTTGATTGATGAACTGATCGGAATACGAAACCGTGGCAATTGTCTGAAATTAGTTGCCATTGATGCGGGATTCGAAGTAGGTACCCGGCGCGACGAATGGATGGCGAGAAAACTGGCCGAGCAGGTAAATCAAACGCCATTGCTGGTTCTGCTTGGCAGCTTGCATACGTTAAAAAAGGTTAATTGGAATCTATATGCGACAACAGGGTCGCCTTATGTTGCAGAACTCATGGCATCCCGTGGACATAAAATAAGAACCTATCCGCAAATCTGGACGGATCGGAACTGCAATACACGAAGCCGTTTGATTTCCGCCGATCTGCCAGAAGCGACAAAATTGCTCAATAGCAAACTGATTGCTTTGCTTAATGCCGCCGAGAAAAAGAAAGCGTCTGAAGCAATTGATGGCATTATACTTTGGGAATGCGGGTAATACAGCAGTACCATAATATTATTACACTTTAGTGCGATTACGATACAATAACGAGTGATTTGAATTTGACCGGCCCCTGATTCATGGACCAGGTCTTCGCAGATTGGCCAATATCTGTGGGATAATTCTAGCACTCGTGCTTTAAGTGGCGGCGCAGTCCGTATAAGCAATTATACATCTTGTCAAATTGTTTTTACGACCAATTCCGTTCGCGGTAGTCGTCGAAAAACTACACGAATTAATTGGTTTTATATTTTGGCATCGCGGGTTTTGCGCGGGTATTTCACCCGTTATTCTATTTGTCTTTTCCTGGTTTTTGCAATAGCAATCAATTAGAAGCAATGTGTTGTTAATGTAATTTTTTTCTGTCTGTAAATAGCGACAATCTGAAACTTTCCTGGCTTGACGAAGCGTATTGTCGATAAATAGCGACAATCTGATTACCCTGATTGAATACAAAAAATGTAATCCGCTGTTCTTTCTAGAATAAATAAAAGTGGCACAAATAATGCTTATACACATGATCAGCACTGTTGGTCTACGTAACTGCTAACTTTATCCTTTCTATTAAAAAATCTATTACTTTTTTAATAGGAAAAAATGTTGTGAAACAATATGTTTCCATCTTTTTATTGAAAAAGGCATTTTTTGTGCCGAGTAGAAGTTCAACGTGTTGTTGGTAAAAAACGAAAGTATATGAGTGTGAAAATTTAGCAAGCTGGAAGTAGCAAAAGTTCATTGTTGCTGCGCACTTTATATACATCTCAAAATATAGAGGTAAATTGATAATGATGATGAAGAAACTTTCTGTTGCTTTACTTCTGGGCATGGTTGTCCCGGGAGTGTCCGCAACACAGGAGCATGAAAAAAATTCGCATGACATGGATTGGCATGAGAATCATGAGAAACACTCGCATGACAAGCATTGGCGCGAGAAACATTCGGATAAAAAGCATTGGCAAAAAAAACATTCAAAAGAAGAGCATGCATCGCAGCCTTCAGTAGCGCGCCAATGGAATGAAGCGCTTCTCGATGCCATTCGTGTTGACACACCGAGGCCGACTGTTCATTCAAGAAATCTATTCCATTCTTCGGTCGCGATGTATGACGCATGGGCGGCATATGATGATGTGGCGAAGCCGTACCTCCTTGGTCGGACCGTCCACGAATTCGAATGTGCCTATAACGGGCAGGATTTTTCTGAGAGTTCGGCCGATGATGTTGCTCAGTCCGTGAGTTATGCGGCTTATCGGATTCTGTCGTACCGGTTCGAGAAATCGCCAGGTTCAGCGGAATCACTGGCCAATTTTGACGAACTGATGAATGAGCTGGGATACGATGTAAACGTAACAAGCACTGATTACGAAGCAGACGGCCCTGCAGCACTGGGTAACTATGTCGCACAGTGTGTTATTGACTACGGCAAGCAGGATAATGCCAATGAGCAGGACAATTATTCGTATTCGGATGATGACTACGTGCCCTATAATACCCCGATGGATCCGAATCTGCCAGGAACTCAGAATGGTGTTCTTGATATCAATTTGTGGCAGCCGTTGACTCCCGTTGAAAATCAAACACAGCAATTTCTTCATCCGAACTGGGGCAATGTCCACGGATTTGCGATGACCGAAGACACCATGACTGTTCGCAGCCGGGATGGCATCGATTTCAAGATCAATTATGATCCAGGAATGCCGCCACTGATGAATCCAGACTTGGCTGGCATGGATGACGACTTTAAATGGACCTTTGCGCTTGTGGCGATTTGGTCGAGTCATCTTGACCCGGATGACGGCGTCATGTGGGATATTTCACCGGCATCAAAAGGAAATACGCCTTTTCTGCCCACCAATATACAAGAACTCCGCGATCATTACGACTTGATGAGCGGTGGTCAAGCAGGTGATGGGCGTGCCATAAATCCAGCTACCGGAGAACCGTATGCTGAACAAATGGTTCCGCTTGGTGATTTCACCCGGGTGCTTGCTGAATTCTGGGCAGATGGGCCAGCGTCAGAAACACCGCCAGGTCACTGGTTTTCGCTACTGAACGGCGTCAATGACCATCCGAACCTTGAAAAGCGATTCAAGGGTGAAGGTGAGATTACTGACGATCTCGAGTGGGATGTGAAAGGTTATTTTGCTTTGGGTGGCGCGATGCACGATGCAGCTGTTGCAACCTGGGCTGCTAAAGGATATTACGATTACATTCGCCCGATCTCGGCGATCCGTGCAATGGCCGAGCATGGTCAAAGCAGCGATCCTGAAATGGATAGCTATCATCCGAGCGGTTTGCCGCTGGTTGAAGGTTATATCGAACTTGTCAAACAGGGCGATCCGCTTGCGGGTGCAGAAAACGAGAATGTCGGGAAAATCAAGCTTTATGCCTGGCGGGGTCACGGCCATATCGATAATCCGGAAACAGATGTTGCGGGGGTCGGTTGGATTCTGGCAGAGAATTGGTGGCCATATCAGAAACATACATTCGTGACGCCACCGTTTGCCGGGTATACCTCAGGGCACTCTGCCTTCTCGCGCGCCGGTGCTGAGGTGCTGACGATGCTTACGGGCGACGAGTATTTCCCGGGCGGAATCGGTGAATTCCATGCGCCAAAAAATGAATTCCTGGGATTCGAAGATGGACCTAGCGTCGATATTACACTGCAATGGGCAACCTACCGTGATGCTTCTGACGAGGCCAGTCTGTCGCGAATTTGGGGCGGTATTCATCCACCTGTCGACGATGTGCCGGGCCGTCTCATTGGTATGCAAGCAGGAACCAATGCATTCAATCGGGCAGAGCAGTACTTTAACGGGGAAGAGCACTAAACCGGGCTCAAATTTGACAGCGGCATAGCTCAGTCTGTTAATTTGTGTCATAAGTACCGGTCAAGCGGAAGCTGAATGTTTTTAGCTTCCGCTTGGTCATGTTAGTGCGGATATGGCGGCAATACTTGCTGACGCCGATGTAATGCAGGCCATTCAAATAATGAATTACCGAAACTTTGGAGAATCACTCGGAAAAAAATCTAATCTACAATGCGCAAATAAAAGCAATTCAAAAAAAGATCCAATAGTTACGCTTAATTCATTGATTGTTTTATTTGTTGTTCTCAAGTACTCCCTCTACTCAACAGCCCATGTCCGTGGGATCTGAATTGCATAGCCTTAAAGAAACAAACTTAATAATTGTTTTAAAAGCGACCTGATAATTCGAATATTCTGGTTTTCTCAACGTTAATTTTCTGCTGATTATATTTTGTATAACAGATGTTCTCACGCAAGCGCGCCAATTCACCGTGCCTTAAGAATTAATCAGGATATATTTTTAGTTGAATTGGTGAGCCGTTAAGGATGATCAGTTGCTTGAATTCGATCAATTTAACTAACAAAGGCGATTTCGGTCGTTTTTTCTATGTACAGTCTTTCAGCGGATGTTTTAAGATCCGAGATGAAGAATTGAACATAATAACTGCAGTTGATTTTTGCAAACATGCGGCTTATTGTAATTGTCGGTGTTGTAATGCCACTAAGAAAGCCACCTTTTGGACAGATTTGATTGGTACCTGAAATGACAAAACTAAATATCGTAATTCTTGCGGCTGGAATGGGTAAGCGGATGCAGTCGGCACTGCCAAAGGTGTTGCATCCGTTGGGTGGAAAACCCTTATTGGCAAGCGTACTTGAAACTGCACGGACTTTATCACCTGAGAAAATTTGTGTGATATATGGTCATGGTGGTGAGCGTGTACTGAAGGCGATACCTGACAGCGATCTGGTTTGGGTCGAACAAGCGGAACAATTGGGCACGGGGCATGCCTTGATGCAGGCATTGCCGACGTTAGACAAAGATGGATCAACACTGGTACTTTTTGGCGATGTGCCTTTGCTGAGGACAGAAACATTATGCAAATTAGTCGATGCTGCCAAGGATAATGCATTTGCATTGCTAACCGCGGAACTGGAAAAACCGTTCGGTTATGGCAGAATCATCCGGGCATCGGATGCCGGTAACGTCATCGCGATTGTTGAAGAAAAAGACGCGAGTGCCGAACAAAAGTTAATCCGGGAAATTAACACAGGCGTCATGCTTATACCCAATGCATTTTTGCATGATTGGTTGCCAAAAATAGAGAATGCAAATCAGCAGAAAGAGTATTATTTAACTGACATTATCGCGCTGGCAGTTAGCAATGGTGTAGATATTGTGGCAGTTCAACCTGAAGATGCCTGGGAGATACTGGGTGTCAATAATAAGGCGCATTTAGCGGAGCTTGAACGCATTTTTCAAAGTGAATATGCCAGAAATCTACTGGCACAGGGCGTAACGCTGGCGGATCCCGCCCGGATTGATATCCGTGGCCAACTAACCTGCGGTCGCGATGTGGAGATCGATGTTAATTGTATTTTCGAGGGACGGGTTGTCTTGGGTGATCATGTAAAAATTAAGGCCAACAGCATCTTGAAAGACGTTTCGGTATCTGCAGGCGCTGTAATCGCGCCTTTCAGTCTGATTGAAAATGCTGAAATCGGCATCAACACGCAAGTTGGACCTTACGCCAGAATTCGCCCTGGAACCCGGCTTGGCAGTAATGTCCGCGTCGGTAATTTTGTCGAGATAAAAAACAGTACAATTGCGAATGCGAGTAAGGCGAATCATTTGAGTTATATCGGTGATACGGAGATCGGAGAGAATGTCAATATTGGCGCGGGTACGATTACCTGCAATTATGATGGCGCAAATAAACACCGGACAATCATAGAAGATAATGTGTTTATTGGTTCTGATACACAGCTTGTCGCACCGGTAAAAGTAACAGAAGGTACGACTATTGGCGCAGGTTCAACCATTACCCGGGATACACCGCCGGAAAAGTTGACTTTATCGCGGGCCAAGCAGGTAAGTATTGATGGTTGGGTGCGGCCAGTGAAACACAAGAAATAAAATAGTATTCATTATTTCAGGGCGGGCGGGACGCAGTGACTACTATTAAGGCATACGATAATCGTTGATGAAAAGGCTTTAAGTTATGCCGATTTTCATAAAAAGACCTAATAAACCTGTGTAGATTTATATACCGAAATAACTACACCTGGAATACAATAACCATCATTTTCTGGGTTTTTTGCTTCAATAGTGTCATGGAACATCGCTGCCCGTTGGTGTTCGCAGCACATTGTTTTTTCGCGGTGTTGGAATAGAAAATGAAAAATGGGTTATGCGCTTTATGGCGATAGCCACTCACAATGTCAGGCCGTATCAGTTTATATGCCGATAGTTTTCAGGGTTGCATGTAACTGATAGCGGGATACTGCGGTTTTTTCGAATAATACAAGGAAGATGGTATATGTGCGGAATAGTCAGTGCCGTAGCAAAAAATAATGTTGTTCCGGTCTTGCTGGAAGGTTTGCTTCGTCTTGAATATCGTGGCTACGACTCTGCAGGTCTGGTTGTGGCAAATGATGGGCTGCATCGATTGAGGACAATAGGCCGCGTCGCCGAACTTGGCAAGCTTGCCACTGAACAGGAGACCCTGGGCTATACGGGTATCGCGCACACACGTTGGGCAACGCATGGCGTGCCTAGTGAACGTAACGCGCATCCGCATTACTCAGGACAAGTATCAAAAGTGGCTGTTGTACATAATGGAATTATAGAAAATTACGAGGTAATGCGCCAGCGGCTTCAGGACGAAGGCTACGAGTTTATATCAGAAACTGACACAGAAGTCATCGCGCACCTCGTCGCATTCAATTTAAGACATCACCCGGATTTACTGGATGCGGTTTGTGCATCTATTTCCGAATTACAGGGCGCATATGCTATCGCCGTTATGGAGGAGGCTCGTCCTGGGCGGATTATCGTTGCGCGCAATGGCGCGCCGCTTTTATTGGGTCTGGGAGATACAGGAAATTATGCGGCATCTGACGCATCCGCTTTGCTGCAGGTAACCAAGGACATGATTTACCTGGAGGAAGGCGATGTGGCAGAATTAACCTGCGATGGTTATCGCATTATTAGTTGCCTTGATGGAAAAATAGATAAAGAAGTAGTTCGTACTGTCCATAAAAGCGATTTGACCAATGAAGCGATAAACTTAGGACCTTATGCGCATTTTATGCAGAAGGAGATTTTTGAACAACCGGGCGCTGTTGCGAATACGCTGGAAATGGTGTTTAACGCCCAATCGATTTCACCCAGATTGTTTGGTAGCGAAGCTGAAGAAATATTCAGCCAGATTGATAGTATTCTGATTCTTGCCTGTGGCACCAGCTATCATGCTGGTCTTGTTGCGCGCTATTGGTTAGAAACAGTTGCAGGATTGCCTTGTAATGTTGAAATTGCGAGTGAATACCGTTATCGTGATCCGATCGCGGACCCTAAAACTCTGGTGGTCGGAATTTCCCAGTCCGGTGAAACAGCCGACACGTTAGCGGCGTTAAATTATGCGAAATCGCTCGGGCACCACTATAGTTTGTCGATCTGTAATGTGGCGGAAAGCGCGATGATACGACAGACTAACTTACGCTTTTTAACCCGGGCCGGACCGGAAATCGGTGTCGCGTCAACCAAGGCATTCACTACCCAACTGGCGTCACTGCTGCTGCTAACGGTGACATTGGCAAAAATGCGTAATAAATTGTCCAGTGAGCATGAGGCCGAAATGATTGCGGCGTTGCGTCATTTGCCGGCAGCATTACAACTTGCTTTGCAAGTGGAACCACAGGTTAAAGTCTGGGCGAAAAAATTTGCGCAAAAAAATCATGCATTGTTTCTTGGGCGCGGACTGCATTATCCTATTGCGATGGAAGGCGCGCTAAAACTCAAAGAAATATCCTATATCCATGCTGAAGCCTATGCGGCGGGTGAGCTAAAACATGGACCTTTGGCACTAGTGGATAAGGATATGCCAGTCGTGACCATTGCACCTAACGATGTATTGCTGAGCAAGCTCAAATCCAATCTGCAGGAAGTTCATGCACGTGGCGGTGAACTCTATGTTTTTGCTGATGCGGATTCACATATTCAGCAAAGTGAAGGATTACATATCATTCGATTAGCAGAGCACGCGGGTTTATTGAGTCCGATTCTCCACACAATCCCCCTGCAATTACTTGCGTATCATGTTGCTTTGCAGAAGGGTACAGACGTGGATAAGCCAAGAAATTTGGCAAAATCGGTTACGGTTGAGTAATTTTCTTATCCGGCTGTGCGACCAATGCTGATACTTTATCCACTGGTTTCACGGTGGTAATATGAACGCCCTTTAATTCAGGAAAAGAGTCAATGGCTGGTCATAGCAAATGGGCAAATATCAAACATAAAAAGGCGGCGCAAGATGCCAAGCGCGGCAAAATTTTTACCCGTCTCATAAAAGAAATAACGGTTGCCGCCAGGATGGGGGGGGGAGATATTGACAGCAATCCGCGTTTACGTTTGGCGGTAGATAAGGCATTTGAGCAAAATATGCCTAAAGATAATGTTGAGCGAGCGATCAAACGGGGAAGTGGGGATCTGGAAGGTGTAAATTACGAAGAAATACGCTACGAAGGTTACGGCATTTCCGGTGCCGCAGTCATGGTAGACTGCATGACGGATAACAAAATGCGTACCGTTGCCGATGTGCGCCACGCGTTTAGTAAACATGGTGGCAATCTTGGCACAGATGGTTCGGTTGCGTTTATGTTCAAACATTGCGGTCAGTTACTTTTTGCGCCGGACACGAATGAAGAAAGATTAATGGAAGCTGCACTAGAAGCAGGTGCTGAAGATGTACTGAGTAATGATGATGACAGTCTCGAAGTGATTACCGCACCCAATGATTTTTCCGCAGTCAGAACGGCGTTGAATAATGCTGGTTTCAATACTGAGCACGCTGAGGTGACCATGAAGCCAACTAACGAAACAGTCTTAACGGATGATGATGCGGTGAAAATGCAAAAGTTACTGGATGCCCTGGAAAATTTGGATGATGTGCAGGCTGTTTACACGACAGCTGTTATCGACGAGTAAATATCGTGTCCGGCAGGTGATAAAATCCGTATTCTTGGTATAGATCCTGGTCTTCGTATTACCGGTTTCGGTATCATCGAAAAAAAGGACAGTCAATTGACGTATATCAGCAGCGGCTGTGTTAGAACACGGGATGAATCGTTGCCGCTACGCCTAAAGCTTATTTTAGACAATCTCAATGAAGTGATCATGCAGTACCGTCCTGAACAGGTGGCTGTGGAGCAGGTCTTTGTTAATATCAATCCAAAATCTACGCTGTTACTCGGGCAGGCACGCGGTGCTGCAATTTGTGCGGCTGTTCTGAATAATATCAAGGTAAGCGAATACACGGCACTGCAGATTAAGCAAGCTGTGGTTGGCAACGGCCATGCAAAAAAAGATCAAGTTCAGGAAATGGTCGTGCGACTGCTAAAACTTCCAGGAAAACCCGGTATGGATGCAGCGGATGCCCTTGCTTGCGCTATTTGCCACGCACATGGCGAGTCAGGATTGGGCGGTATATTCGCAGCAGGTTACCGTATGAAACGGGGGCGATTGGTATGATTCTCAATTACCGCAGTTATTCGTGCAAATCATGCCCAGTCACTAGAACTATTTTTACATATGCCCAATGATATTTTCATCAGCAAGAAGGATAATACGAAAGTGCATATAGCGCGCAGTTCTTTGTCGCGGTCAGCGTTACTGTTTAGTACAACACGTGTGTGTCCTGCCAGAGAAGCAAGGCGACGCGTTCTAACGGCCTTCCAGCTGAGATTTTCCAGATGATCGGGCGATTGACCGGATTGCTGCTAGAAAAGCAACCGCCTCTGGTATTGCTGGATGTACAAGGTGTTGGGTATGAGATAAATGTGCCGATGAGTACGTTTTATAATCTGCCCACTATCGGTGAACAGGTTTCTTTACAAATACATCAGGTGGTCCGCGAAGATACCCACTTGTTATTTGGTTTTGGTACGGAAGCCGAGCGCCTGACTTTCCGCCAACTTGTGAAGATTTCCGGCGTCGGGGCAAGAACTTCGTTAGCTTTGTTGTCTGGCTTGAGTGTCGCAGATTTACATCATGCCGTCGTGAATCAGGATAGCGGCCGGTTGATAAAAATTCCTGGAATCGGTAAAAAAACTGCCGAGCGCTTATTATTGGAATTGCGCGACAAACTTGATGTTGGCAATGTTGGCACTGACAACATCAGCCCAACCACAGGCAGTGACAGTGACATACTCAATGCATTGTTATCGCTGGGTTATAATGATCGGGAAGCAAATTGGGCAATTAAACAAATACCGCTAGACAGCAATGTTTCAAATGGCATACGTTTGGCATTGAAGTTACTTTCAAAAGAAAAATAACCGGAATGCTTAAATGATTGAGACAGATCGATTAATCACTGCTACGCCATTCTCATCCCAGGAAGAAGTGCTGGAGCGTGCATTGCGTCCCGGGCAACTGGATGAATATATTGGCCAGGAAAAAGTTCGTGGACAACTGCAAATCTTTATTGAGGCAGCACGTCGGCGTCATGAGGCATTGGATCATGTTTTACTATTTGGTCCGCCTGGTTTGGGCAAAACCACACTTGCGCATATCATTGCCAAAGAAATGGGTGTAAACCTGCGCCATACTTCCGGTCCAGTTTTGGAGCGCCCAGGTGATTTGGCAGCATTACTGACTAATCTGGAACCCAATGATGTGCTGTTTATTGACGAAATTCACCGTTTATCACCCATGGTGGAGGAAATTCTTTACCCGGCATTGGAGGATTTCCAGTTGGATATCATGATTGGAGAAGGGCCGGCTGCCCGTTCGGTTAAACTCGATTTGCCGCCATTTACGCTTGTTGGCGCGACAACCCGTGCAGGTATGTTGACCAATCCATTGCGTGACCGTTTTGGCATTGTTTCGCGTCTGGAATTTTATTCAGCAGCGGAGCTGGGTAAAATTGTGGTGCGTTCAGCAGGACTTTTAAAAATACAAATATCCTCGGATGGGGCGATAGAAATTGCACGCCGTTCCCGCGGTACGCCACGTATCGTTAACCGCTTATTGCGCCGGGTGCGCGATTATGCTGAAGTCAAAGCCAATGGCCATGTAACGCTGCAAGTGGCCAATGCGGCGTTGAAAATGCTTGATGTGGACGTGATCGGTCTTGACTTAATGGATAGAAAATTGTTGTTAGCGGTAGTCGAGAAGTTTGGTGGTGGTCCAGTTGGTGTGGATAATCTGGCTGCAGCGATCAGTGAAGAACGTAACACCATCGAGGATGTGCTGGAACCTTATTTGATTCAGCAGGGGTTTTTGCAGCGAACACCGCGTGGCCGTATGGCTACCGCCATTACTTACCAGCATTTTGGTTTAACCCTGCCGGTCGGCGGTTTAATTCAGGCGCAACTGGAAGGCGAAGAAGGTGGTTAATTTATGCGAATCATCTAGCTGTGAAGTCATTCCCCGCAAGCACGGCGTTGCGCGGGTGTTAAAGGACTTGCTGTTGACTCAGCTGTTGGGTCTGCAAGGCGGAATTGTTGGCGTTCAATAGGACTTAACGGGCACAGTTTCTCCGCTTTTTTTACCAGCGCTTCCCATGGCTCAAGAAAAATGCGTATATCCCAGAAGCGCAGAGTTTTGTCCGAACTGCTTGAGATAATGCGACTGCCATCGGGAGAAAAGGCAGCACTGTATACCATGCCAGCATGACCATGCAATGCGTTGCCAATGGCCTTGCCAGTTTTAGTATCCCACAGCTGCAGGGTCTTGTCCGAACTACCAGAAACAATGCGGTGGCCATCGGGAGAAAAAGCAACGCTGTTAACAGGGCCATCGTGACCATGCATCGGCCCGCCAATTGGTGTACTGGTATTGGCATCCCACAGGCGCAGGGTATGATCCGAGCTGCCTGAAACAATACGGCTGCCATCCGGGGAGAATGCGACACTGTTAACTTCTCTATCATGGCCGGTCAAAGTCTTACCAATTGCCTTGCCGGTATTTGCATCCCACAGGCGCAGCGTTTTGTCCCGACTACCGGATACAATGCGGTGGCCATCGGGAGAAAAAGCGACACTGTAAACTGTGTCATTATGTCCGGTCAGTGGTTCACCAATGGGAACCCCTGTATTGGCATCCCACAAGCGCAGCAGTTTGTCTTCGCTGCCTGAAACAATGCGGTTGCCGTTGGGAGAAAAGGCGATGCTGTAAACAAAGCTATTATGGCCGATTAGCGGTTTACCAATGGTATTTCCACTATTGGCATCCCATATTCGCAGCGTTCTGTCCGTGCTGCCGGAGACAATGCGGTGGCCATCGGGAGAAAATGCGACATTATTTACCGGGCCATCATGACCATGCAGCGGTTCACCAATGGGCGCTCCTGTATTGGCATCCCACAGGCGCAGCATTTTGTCTTCACTGCCTGAAACGATGCGACTGTTGTCGGAAGAAATGGTGACGCTGTAAACGAAGCTTTCATGACCGGACAACGGTTTGCCAATGGTTTTTCCACCGTTGGTTTCCCACATTCGCAGCGTTTTGTCCGTACTGCCGGAGACAAACCGGCTGCCATCGGGAGAGAAAGCGATACTGTCCACAGGGCCTTCATGACCGCGCAGTGGTTCGCCAATAGCCTTGCCGTTATTGGCATCCCATAGACGGAGCGTATCATCCCAACTTCCTGAGACGATACGACCGCTATCTGGAGAATAGACGATACTGTTAACAGGTCCATCATGACCAAGCAGTGGCTCGCCGATCAGCACGCCAGTATATGCATCCCACAGGCGCAGGGTATGATCCGAGCTGCCCGAAGCAATTTGGCCGCCATCGGGAGAAAAGACGACACTGTTAACCGGGCCATCATGACCGCGTAGAGGCTTACCAATGGGTGCGCCGGTATTGGCATCCCATAGACGGATTGTTTTGTCTTCACTGCCCGAGACAATGCGACTGCCATCGGGAGAATAGGCGGCGTGATAAACTAAGCTGGTATGACCGCGCAGTGGTTCGCCAATGGCCATGCCGGTGTTGGCATCCCACAGGCGTAGTGTTTTGTCCCAACTGGCTGAGACAATACGGTTTCCAGCAGGAGAAAAGGCAACACTAATTACATAACTAGCATGGCCGTGAAGCGGCTCACCGATAGCCTTTCCGGTATTGGCATCCCATAGGCGCAGCGTATTATCCCAACTGCCTGAGACAATACGCGTGCCATCAGGAGAAAAGGCAATACTGTTAACCGGCCCATCATGACCGCGCAATGGCTCGCCGATAAGCGCACCAGTATTGGCATCCCACAGCCGTAGCGCGTTGTCTGTGCCGCTTGAGGCAAAGCGGCGGCCATCGGGTGAAAAGACAACACTGTAAACTAAGCTGCGATGATGGCGTTGCATGATTTCTATCGGTCGAGTCAATGCGTTGGCAAGTGCAGCGCCGATTTCGTCTGCAAATTGAGGATGATTGCTGCGACGACTTTTCGGTGTCGCGTTAAGGGCGATGAGTGCGCCACGCCGGGCATGGCCACTGCCAATTAAACTTTGTGCGTATTCCGCCGTAACCCGTGCTTGCGCTCGCAACTGATTTAATGACTCGGTTTTCTGGTGGGTCTTTTCATGGTAGTAGGCTTGTGCAAAAAAAATGCTGATGCTCGCAATCAGAGTAATTGCGCTCAGGATGGATAACGATAATACGCTTCCCTTTACCAGGCCCTGTACATTAAATTGGCGAGTTTTATTGTGGGGGGGCAGTTTCCATCGTCGTTGGGCAATTTTTAGCCCTTTCGCATGCCAATCAGTTCGAAATTGAGCGCCTTCTTTATTCGAAAATTGCCAACTGCGAATCAAGACTTCATGATTCGTGTCGATACCCGGACTATCCTGGGTGCCAGACAGGATTATGCTAATTTCTTCGTTGGTAGACTCATTCAGTACGCCATTCGGCGTATCATCGGTTGTTTTTTTGCTGCTTACACTTTCAGTAACCAGGTCTGGTCGCGCGCTGTGTTTTTGTGTTGGTCGGAATATTTGAATTTGTTTGTTCAGTATGGTGCTTGCGCTCATCACTTGTTTCAAGGTAATAAAGTTTCCAGTATGGGTTTGCTTAACATCGGACTTAATCTGTTCGGGGTTGGTGTTAATAACGTCCGGCTTCCCGCTTATGGTGTGATAATTTTGTTCGCGCAGCCAGCGCGGTTCACCTTGCGTTACATTCCACAGTCGTTGCATTGTATGTTGCAACCACGGCAGCGGATGAGCCTGTTCGATTATGCCCAGCAACAGTCGTTGCACCAGTATTTCATCTATTCTTCCACCTGCCGCATCAACCGGTCCGCGAATTATGTCTTCAAGCTGACCCTGATCCGGCAAGAGAACAGGAAATTGGTAGGCGTTTACTGCATCATTCAGTCCGTAATAGGCGGTGCAATTTCCAATATAATCAGAGCGCAGGGTGATTATGACATGCAAACGCCCTTTGCCATGGAATGCCGCAGTGAGCAGCAGTTCGATAAAATTTCGCCTTTCTTCCTCCATTGCTGCTTTTTCTATCTCCTGAATTTTTTCGCCATAGCGAAATAGCTCCTCAAATTGGTCAATGACCAGCAGCAATCGCTGATTATCAGGTATGGTCTGGCGTGCAATTTCATTTAATGTCAAAGTAGATTGACCTGATTTTGTATCGTGCCAGTAAGTGCACGCCTCAAGCAGGTTTTCCGTGTAGCCGTTTGCAGTATGTGTTAATGCTAGCGCCAGCTTTGCGATGGAAGTTGAACCAGGTTTAGCGATAATGGCTTTCCAGCCATCCTTAACAAGTGAGGCCAGGACGCCGCAGCGTACCAGAGATGACTTGCCGCAACCGGGTTCTCCGACTACCGCTGTAAAGCGATTGCTGCAGACTTTGTGCAACAAAGCCACAATTTCCTGGTTGCGGCCATAAAACCAGCCACGGTCAGCGATATCAAATGAGCGCAGGCCAACAAAAGGAGTCTGACTTGGTGGGCGGGTCATGGATTTTCTCCAGCGAACGGCGTAAAACCCGGCGATCTCCCAGCTCTGCATACTTCAAAAGGAACGCATATCTTGTTACGCCTGGATGCATCGGCCTGCATTGGTCCAATTTGGTATTGATCTAACCAGCATTTAACCAGTTGCAGTTCCGCATATAAATCAGTCGCTACGTAACGCAGTGGTTGCCAGAATAATGTAAAGCGGTTCTGGGTTACGTCTTTGAAAAATAGTTTCCGGTTGTCTGGACAGTCATTATTGATAGCAGCAGAGCCATCATGTGATGGTGGTGAAGACTGGGTCATGATAGGCTATGGCGTTATAATTTTTAAAAAAATATTTTTTCTGCGTTAATTTGGGGAGATCATTGTAGAGAATATCGGTGATATCCACATTAACATTATGAATTAACTAAGATTCTATAAAATATATGATGCAAGTTCAAACATTACGTCTTATCGTGTTTTCCATACTGACTTTGGTTGTCATGCTGTATTTTTATACCAGTCAGGAAAAAACATACTACCAGCGTAACGCTTTGCCCGCCGTCGAGCAAATTTTGACGGAAATATCCAGTTGGGAAAAGTCGGCGCTTTTTCGGCATCTGACCCCTGAAGCGCAACAAACGGTAAATGATGCGCAACTGGAAGAATTGTTAAGTCAGTACCGGCATTTTGGGCGGTTTGTTTCCATTAATGACCTGGATTTTTCGCGCACAATAAGCGCATTTTCCCTCTTTGGCGAGAAAAGGGTTAATTATTCCGGAACGGTAAACTTTGAAACTGGGCTCGTCAACATTAATATTACCTTAGTCGCACGGGGTGGTTATTATCTGATTGATAATTTCGCTCTTTCAAAGGCGGCGGACAAATAATGCAAGTGACTGCGCTTATACGCGCGACTGTGATTTTTCTGCTGTTTATAGTCACAGGTAGATATTGAAAATTACCGAAGCTGCATTGCGCGTTTATCCTGTTACCCACATGGGCTGTACATGACGGGAATTGACGCTGATGGGATTCGACCATGACCGTATATTGACAGTCAACCTTACTTCCAGTACATTCAAACTTGATGGATAGACGCATTTGTCTTTATTATTCCATACTGAAATGGTTACCCTATAACGATATCGAATCAATGGGAACTTTTTCAGGCCATCGCTGCAACGCCGAAATGTGGGATTCAAGGCGTAAGCTGAAAAGTTACGAATTAATTAACGTTAGTTACAATTACATTAAGAACTAGGAAACTGTATGAAAAAATCTTACTATATATTGGCATTAACTGCTTCATTGTTTATTTATGGTTGCGGGGATAAAGCAGAACAAGCAGTTGAGGATGTTAGCGAAATGGCTTCTGATGCGGTTGATGCCGTCACAGAGACGGCTTCCGAGCTTGTGGAGGATACAAAAGAAATGTTGTCTGACGCGGATGATTCAGTATCCGATACCGCTTCCGATGTTGCTGAAGATACTTCTGATGCGGCAGAAGATGCAGCCGATACTACAGAGGATGTAGCCGAGGAT
>BQJA01000021.1 GCA_021604405.1 Nitrosomonas sp.
ATGACACTGGAAGAAAGCACCGCGCCTTATGCGGCACCACCAATTTTTTTATTGCTCGGTGGTTTCATTATTGCAACGGGTCTTTCCAGGTGGAATTTACACCGCAGACTGGCGCTGAATATTCTCGCAAGAGTTGGTGATAGTCCTGCCACGCTTATCGCTGGATTCATGGGCACAACCGCATTAATTTCCATGTGGATTAGTAATACCGCCAGCACAATCATGATGATTCCTATCGCTATGTCAGTAACTGGCGAAATAATCAAAGAAGGTGCAGATAAGAAACAAGGCTTTCTTTTATGCTTAATTCTTGGCATTGCTTATTCTGCCAGTATTGGTGGTCTTGGTACAATAATCGGTACACCACCGAATTTGTTTGTCGTGAGTTATATGAAACAGACATATGGCATCGATATCAGTTTCTTTGACTGGATGTTATTGGGTATTCCTGTTGTTGTGGTAATGGTGTATTGTGCTTGGTGGGTGCTCACAAAGTGGGTCTACCCGCTTGATATGCGCGGAATGCATATTTCCAGGCATGTGATTACCAACGAATTAAATAAACTTGGGGTGCTGACGAAACCAGAAAAACGTACGACCGTTGTTTTTCTGCTGGTTGCCATGGCATGGATTTTACGCGTTCCTATTCAGCAGCACTTCGATATTTTTCTGTGGTTGAATGATGCCATGATTGCTGTGGGTGGTGCGGTACTTATGTTTCTTATTCCGTCCGGAGATGCTCAGGAAAAAGGAACTGCTCTGCTGGATTGGGACAGTGCCAGTAAGATACCGTGGGGTGTGTTGTTGTTATTTGGCGGTGGCTTAAGTCTGGCGGTGGCCATTAAAAATACAGGCCTTGCCGTCTGGATTGGTGCAGGCTTGTCGGATTTTGCCGGTCTTGAGTTGGTTTTCTTTTTGTTTGGGCTTGTTACTTTGGTTATCTTTTTGACTGAGTTGACCAGTAATACTGCGACGACAGCAACTTTATTGCCTATTTTGGGTGCCTTGGCCGTCACTGGTGGTATAGATCCCATGCTATTATTTGCGCCGACCGCACTTGCTGCAAGTTGTGCTTTTATGCTGCCGGTTGCGACAGCACCTAACGCCGTTGTTTATGCGACCGGTAGCGTAACCATCTATCAAATGGCAAATGCAGGCTTTAGATTAAATCTTGTCGCGATCGGTGTTGTGACGGTTTTGTCTTATGTGCTGATTCCAGTTGTATTTGGGTAGCGGTTTTCATGAGAAATCTGGGCAAATTTGGCGCGGCCAGATTAGTTGGTAATTAATTGAAAGTTTTTTTGCTAAATTGATGCACCAGGCGCTCAATATTCTCAATGATATCTTTGGTTATGCTGCATTTCGTGGACAGCAGGCCGAGGTAATTTCACATGTTGCCAAGGGGCAAGATTGCTTGGTATTAATGCCGACTGGAGGTGGTAAGTCTCTATGTTATCAAATACCCGCATTAATGCGAGAGGGTGTTGCCGTTGTGGTTTCGCCGCTGATCGCGTTGATGCACAATCAAGTTGCGGCATTGCGCGAAGTCGGCGTGCATGCCGCATTCTTAAATTCATCCTTGTCTCAAGCAGATGCCGCAATTGTTGAACGTGACCTGATCGCGGGAGAGTACGATCTGCTCTATGTTGCGCCGGAGCGGTTGTTAACGTCACGGTTTCTTGACCTGTTATCGCGCACGCCACTTGCGTTATTTGCGATTGATGAAGCGCATTGTGTTTCGCAGTGGGGCCATGATTTTCGTCCGGAATATATTCAGCTCTCGATTTTGCACGAACGCTTTCCCAGTGTGCCGCGCATTGCCTTGACGGCAACCGCTGATACCGTGACGCGCAAAGAGATTGTTGAACGCCTAGGGCTCGACGGCGCAACACTTTTTATTTCCAGTTTTGACCGGCCAAATATACGTTACCAGATTGTGGATAAGACAAATGGCAGGGTGCAACTGCTCGATTTTATTCGTGTCGAACATGACGGTGACGCAGGGATTGTATACTGTTTGTCGCGCAAGAAAGTAGAAGAAACGGCCGCGTGGTTGAAAAACCAGGGTGTGTACGCTATTCCATATCATGCCGGACTCAGTGCATCGATACGTCGCGAGAATCAAGAAAGATTTTTGCGCGAGGATGGTGTTGTCATGGTTGCGACCATTGCTTTTGGAATGGGAATTGATAAACCGGATGTGCGATTTGTCGCGCATCTGGACCTGCCTAAAAGCATAGAAGGATATTATCAAGAAACAGGGCGTGCTGGGCGTGATGGTCAAGCGGCGTCTGCCTGGATGGCGTATGGTCTGGGTGATGTGGTGCAGCAGCGACGTATGATTGACAATTCCGAGGCAGACAATAAATTTAAACAAGTTGCTGCCACAAAACTCGATGCATTGCTTGCCTTATGCGAGGCGACCACATGCCGCCGTTTGCGTTTATTGCATTATTTCGACGAAACAACCGCAGATATTCCGTGTGGTAATTGTGACATATGTCTAAATCCACCGGTTGTCTGGGACGGAACAGTTGTTGCGCAAAAAGCACTGTCTTGTGCTTATCGCACCGGTCAGCGTTTTGGTGCGGGTCATTTAATTGATGTGCTGCGAGGAAATAACACCGAACGCGTTCGGCAGTGGGGACATGATAAAGTCAGTACCTTTGGCATCGGCAAGGATCTGGGGGATAATGCGTGGCGTGCAGTATTTCGGCAATTGGTCGCGCTTGGTTATTTGGTTCCAGATAACGAAGGTCATGGCTCATTGTTTCTTGCCGAATCCAGTCGTACTTTGTTGAAAGGACAGCAAACCGTTTTATTGCGCCAGCAACCTGAATTTCAGAAGGCTTCAAAGAAACCGCATCAAGTTGATGATTCATTCTCATCTGACCCTGCTGCACATGGTTTATGGGTGCGTTTACGTGCATGGCGAACTGATGTGGCCAGGACACATGGCGTTCCAGCTTATGTAGTATTTCATGATGCGACTTTGAAAGAGCTGGTGCGTATTTGCCCGCAGACGGAAGATGAGTTGCGTTTGGTGTCTGGCGTAGGCGCGCATAAACTGGAAAGGTATGGTGAGGATCTAATTGAGATTCTTCGCGGCATCTAGTATTGATATCAACGGATTGAAGGAATGTGACGATATAAAAACAACGTCTAAATGACATCAATGTTGCGCGTTTACAACACAAATCTTTTTTGTTCATGAAAAATAGCTAATTTATCTTGCAGCGTGCATGCGGGTTGGGCACAATTTGGCTAACCCTTCTGGTTCGGGAGGTCAGCATCTGAATAACGGGGTGCATTCCGCTGGAGTGCAGCAGGCTAAACATGATGACCCCAGTCGATTTAACTTAAAGGAGAACTTCAACATGAAGAAGAAAATTATTTCGTTGGCGGTGGCCGGTGCGCTCGCAGCTCCGATGACTGCCATGGCAGATGGAACAAATGTGACATTGTTTGGTAGTGTTCAAGCTGAATATGCGACGATTGATATTGATGGTGTTAGAAACGGTGCTCAGGCTGCCATTGGTGATGAAGCAGGCCGGTCGAGGTTTGGTATGCATATTACTGAACAATTAGGTGGTGGTTTGAAGGCAAAGGCGCATGTCGAGTATGGTTTTAATACGGGCAGTGGTGACATCGGTATCGCTCGGGAGCGCTGGGTCGGCCTTGCCAATGATGATTGGGGCGAAGTGAAATTAGGTCGTGTGCAATCACCTTTCAAGGATTTTGCCGGTGGTCAAACCATCGATCCGTTTTCCTATACTACATTACATGCCACGGGTAGTGGTGCAACAATGTATTCCCCTGCAAATGGCTACGGTGCAGGTGATCAGGGTTTTGTAAACAATGCTGCCCGTTATGATTCGCCGATGGTGGAAGGTTTTGCTTTTTCAGCATTGTTAATGCCTAGCGATGCCAACAAATTGGATCCAATCACCGGGAATGGTAATCCTGCAAATGCGGGTGGTGAAGATGGTGAATGGGATTTTCAGGTTGCAGGTAAATACGATTTTCAGTATGACGCATTTGATTTAGGCTTGTTCGGCGGATATTCCCGCGATAACGTCAGTGACGATCAAAAAGCACTCGGCGGCATCCTAGATGATGAGGAAGTCTGGCGTGGTGGTGCTTCAGTGGGTGTTGGCGATTTCCGTTTAAGCGGCCAATATGAAAACATCAACAATGCAGTGGGTGCAGCAACTTGTACCACAGCCGCTGCGTTGGGTGCCGTGGGTGATACGACAAACGGTAGTGGTACCGGGCAATGTAATTCTGCTATGAATCTCAACGGTGATGGAGAACTCTGGTTTGCTTCTGCTCAATATGCAATTGGCAATACCACGCTGGTAGCACAAGGTGGTAAAGCGCATGCCAGAAACCTGACTGGCGGTGCAGCAGGTCGTGATGTCTGGAGCTATACTGTCGGTTTGATTCATCAATTAAGCCGTCGGTCAAGATTGTATGGCGGTTATCAACGTGCTGATGTCGACAACAATGCGGCTGCTGTACCGAACAACGATCGTAATACCTATACCGTGGGTATACGTCACGATTTCTAAATGTTCTTGTATTAGAAAAAAGGCACCTTAAGGTGCCTTTTTTTTTGGCCAGTAAGTTTTAATCAGGCTGAAATATTGATCAATGTGTTGATTGGCATTTGACCTGATTCTGTCTGTCACGTAAAGTTTGAGTTTGTACTTTTTAAGTATTTAACACATAACAAATTTTAAAAGGGAAATGTCGTCATGAGTATGAAAAAATGGACGGATGAAGAATTGATTTCGACACGCAACAAACTTGAGACATGGAATCTTCATCATAAAGCAAAAGGCTGGGGCCCGCGGTTATGGATACTGACGGCGTTAATGGGCGCTTTTGCGATATCAACAGGTGTTGTTTTTATTTTTCTTGATGGTATTGATGTGCTCAGCATTATTTTAATTGTACTGGGATCTGTTACTTGTTTTTCTTGGTATCAGAGCGAGAAAAAAAAGAAAGAAACGATTACATTTCTTGCAGAAGTAAACAGCGAAATTGATCGCCGAGAACGTCGTGAGGAAAAGCCGAAAGCAGAATTAAAATCAAATAAAAAAGGTGCTGGAATTGAGGGAGCACGAAAAAAAGAATCCGGTGAAAAAAATTCTGGTAAGGAGCAAGCAGAAAAAAACGTGTCAGATCAAAAAACAGTGGAATAATGAGCATCCACTCCGCAGGCAAGAAAAATAAGACGTTGTCTGTAAATTTCTGTCAATTAGTATAAGCCAGCAGAAAATCACTTCTGTTGTGTATTTGGTATTAATATAGTCCAAACAGATAATTCGGCATAAATTTCGGTGACTTCGCGTGCTTCGTCCGTCATGCTATCACTCAGTATTGCAGTAGCAATGCGCTTTGCCCTGAAAAGAACCTTTCTGCTGCGATGAAAAAGCCGTGAGCGGCAGCTATGAATTGATTTTTGACATTATTAGAGCTGGATGAGCCTGGTATTGGCGTTTCGACGATTTTTTTGCTCCAGTAAGTCTTGTTTTCTGAATAGCATCTGATGCCGCAATTTTAAATTTCTCAAGTATTAAAGAGCGCCAGTGTAAGTTATCAAGTCGGGTGAGCAGAGGGCAGAAGTATATGGGTTGGTTCCTCACCGGCCATGTCAGAAAAAATCAGCGCTAGTGTCGGTGCCTTACAAAGTAGTGAGTTTCTTCTCCCCTGTATAGCTGAAATGATTGCGTATTGTATTGATCGCCTGAATCGCAGCGTCCCTTTTCCTGCGAAAACTACTAGCGCGCGATTTTTGGACAGTTTGGGTAAATGCAGAGGGATAAAATCTGCGGGGCTGGCGGCATTAACCGCAATTTTGAAACTTTTTATCAGGAATTCGCGCGGATTTATTGCTTGCTTTTACGACGACACGTTGAGCATTGTTTTCAAATAGTGGCCGGTAAAGCTTGCTGTATTGTTAGCAACATTTTCCGGAGGGCCTTCGGCAATTATCTGGCCACCGCCATCGCCGCCTTCTGGGCCCAGGTCAATAATCCAGTCAGCTGTTTTAATGACATCAAGATTGTGCTCGATGACGACGACGGTATTGCCATGGTCACGCAATCGATGTAACACTTTCAATAATAAATCGATATCCTGAAAATGGAGCCCGGTTGTGGGCTCATCAAGAATGTAAAGAGTGCGGCCGGTATCACGTTTGGAAAGTTCCAGGGACAGTTTTACCCGTTGTGCTTCTCCGCCGGATAATGTTGTCGCGGATTGTCCCAGGGTAATGTAGCCCAGACCAACATCCAGTAGCGTTTGCAGTTTCCGCGCAATGGTTGGAACTGGACTAAAAAAGTCGAAGGCATTCTCTACGGTCATTTGCAGTATTTCGTTAATATTTTTACCCTTGTACTGGATTTCCAGTGTCTCACGGTTGTAACGTTTCCCATGGCAGACGTCGCAGGTGACATAAATGTCTGGCAGAAAATGCATTTCTACTTTGATAACGCCATCTCCCTGACACGCTTCGCAGCGTCCACCTTTAACGTTGAAGGAAAATCTGCCAGGCGCGTAACCGCGTTCGCGCGCCTGCGGGACACCGGCAAACAAATCGCGGACAGGCGTAAATAATCCGGTATAAGTAGCAGGGTTAGAGCGGGGCGTACGGCCGATGGGACTCTGGTCTATATTGATGACTTTGTCAAAATATGCCAGTCCTTCAATGGACTGATAGGTGGCTGGTTCAGCATTGCTGGCATAAAGGTGGCGTGATACGGCGCGGTAAAGGGTTTGATTAATCAGTGTTGATTTTCCGGAGCCGGACACGCCGGTAATACATGTGAATAGGCCAACCGGCAAAGTAAGGTCGATATTTTTTAGGTTATTAGCAGATGCGCCAACAATACGAAATAAGCGGTCATTTATTGGCTCAGTCCTTTTCTTTGGCAGCATGATGGATAATTTTCCTGAAAGATAGCCGCCTGTTAGTGAATCCGAACATTCTGTGATGGCGTGCGGGGCGCCTTGGCTGATGATATGCCCGCCGTGCTCGCCAGCACCCGGCCCCATGTCGACAACATAATCCGCAAGCTGGATAGTATCCTGGTCATGTTCGACGACGATTACACTGTTGCCAAGATCCCGTAGATGCTTGAGGGTGTCCAGCAAACGTCCATTGTCACGCTGATGCAAACCGATCGATGGCTCATCCAGGACATACATAACTCCGGTTAATCCGGAGCCAATCTGACTGGCAAGACGGATACGCTGGGATTCTCCGCCAGATAATGTATCTGCAGAACGAGCCAGCGTTAAATAATCCAGCCCAACGTTGTTGAGAAATTGCAGGCGATTGGATATCTCTTTAATAATTCGCGCTGCAATAGATTGTTTATGGCCTGCCAGTTCCATTTCATCAAAAAACTTTTTGGCCTGTTTTAAAGGTAACGCATTAAGTTCGTAAATGGCGCGCGCATTCACGAACACATGACGCGCTTCACAGCATAAACGGGTGCCGTCGCATTCCGGACAGGTCCGGGAATTCAGGTACTTGGCTAATTCTTCGCGGACAACCTGGGATTCTGTTTCATGATAACGACGTGTCAGGTTGGGGATGATTCCTTCAAATGTATGTTTCTGCTGATAGTTACGCTTACTTTCCTTTAAATAAGTAAACGGGATCTTTTCCTTACCGGACCCGTACAGAATAATATTTTTTATTTTATCGCTGAGCGCTTCGAACGGCGCTTCCAGATCAAACTCATAATATTCGGCAAGACCTGTCAGCATTTGGAAATAAAAATGGTTTCGACGGTCCCAGTTTTTAACAGCACCCGAAGCGAGTGACAGATATGGAAAAGCGACAACGCGGGACGGGTCAAAAAAAGTGATTTGTCCGAGGCCGTCACATTTACTGCAGGCGCCTAACGGATTATTAAAGGAAAATAAACGCGGTTCCAGTTCCGATAAGGAGTAGCTGCACACAGGACAACTGAATTTTGCTGAAAAGAGATGCTCATGACCAGTATCCATTTCTACCGCAAGGGCACGGCCATCTGCATGACGCAGAGCTGTTTCAAATGACTCTGCTAACCTTTGCTTGGCGTTGGGCGAAACTTTTAATCGGTCTACGACGACTTCTATGGTATGTTTTTTTGTTTTATGCAATTTCGGCAATGCGTCGATATCACATACTTCGCCATCTATTCGTAATCGGACAAAACCTTGTGCGCGTAGCTCATCAAATAAATCTGCTTGTTCGCCTTTACGCTCAACGATGACCGGCGCTAGAATCATTAGCCGCGTATTGAGTGGCAATTGCAGCACATGATCGACCATTTGCGAAACGCTTTGCGCAGTTAATGTGATGTTATGATCAGGACAATGCGGATCACCCACGCGCGCAAATAGCAGGCGTAAATAATCATTGATTTCTGTGACTGTGCCGACCGTAGAGCGGGGATTATGCGAGGTTGCCTTTTGTTCAATTGCGATGGCGGGGGAAAGTCCTTCAATTAAGTCAACGTCAGGTTTTTCCATCAACTGTAAGAACTGGCGTGCATAAGCTGACAATGATTCAACGTATCGTCGCTGACCCTCTGCGTATAGCGTGTCAAATGCAAGTGAGGATTTGCCTGACCCGGAAAGTCCCGTAATCACGATTAACTGATTGCGCGGCAAGTCAAGATTTATGTTTTTAAGGTTGTGGGTGCGTGCACCACGAATTTTAATAAATTCCATTAGCTATCTAATAACGAGTCAACCTGCTAATATACCCAACTTTTTAGAAATCTCACAACCTGATTCATGTCTGCACTATCATCCTCTGAAAAAATGTCGCCAATCGAATTACGCGCCACAGCCGGACTGGCGGGTGTCTATGGTTTGCGTATGTTCGGTTTGTTTATTATTCTGCCGGTATTCGCTTTTTATGCCGAGGATTTACCCGGTGGAAATAGCTATACGCTTGTTGGTATTGCATTGGGTGCATACGGATTGACGCAGGCTATTTTGCAAATTCCAATGGGCTGGTTATCAGATCGCATTGGGCGAAAGCCTGTTATTTATTTTGGATTAATCCTTTTTGCCATCGGCAGTTTTATTGCCGCGACCGCAACAGATATTTACTGGGTAATTTTAGGCCGGATTATCCAGGGAGCAGGGGCAATCTCAGCCGCGGTGATGGCGCTTGCGGCTGACTTGACCCGCGAAGAACATCGAACCAAAGCCATGGCTACGATTGGTATGACGATCGGTACTGTTTTCGCGCTTTCGCTGATTGCTGCGCCAGCATTAAATCAGGTGATCGGGGTGCCAGGAATCTTCGCCATGACAGGTTTGTTGGCGTTGCTGGCTATGCTCGTGGTATACAAATTTATTCCAAACCCTATGATCAGTCGTTTTCATTCAGATACGGAAGCTTCTGCAGGAAGCTTCCGAAATGTGCTGAGTAATACACAATTACTGCGCTTGAACTACGGTATTTTTGCATTACACGCGGTACTGATGGCCTTGTGGCTGGTGGTCCCTTTGTCTTTGCGCAGCGCGGGCCTGGAAGCCAATAATCACTGGCATATTTATCTGCCAGTGTTGTTTTTATCCATGATTTTGATTGTTCCTGCTATTATTTATGGTGAAAAGAAAGCGAAGCTCAAGTCTATATTCGCCGCAGCAGTCGCATTATTGTTGGTCGGGCAGGGCCTGTTGGCGGTTACGTTTGACTCCATATGGGGTACGGCAATTGCGTTATTGATATTTTTTACGGCATTTAACCTGTTAGAAGCCAGCTTACCGTCGTTGATCTCAAAAACGGCACCTGTTGGGGCAAAAGGGACAGCGATCGGCGTATACAGCAGCATGCAATTTCTTGGCGCCTTTCTTGGTGCAACAGTCGGTGGCTATTTGTTTGAGCACTATGGTGTTTATGCATTATATGTATTTTGCGGATTGCTGGTTGCTATATGGCTGGTGTTGGCGATGACAATGCAAGCACCCGCTGCTGTACGTTCAAAAATGTATCAGGTACCGGAAATGGATGTTGTCACGGCCCATGGATTGTCCCGGGAGCTGGCGGCGTTATCCGGTGTGAATGAGGCGCTGGTACTGGCAAATGAAAGGGTTGCTTATTTGAAAGTTGACATGCAAGGTTATGATGAAGAGGGAGTGGTTAAATTGCTAGGGGGGAATGCATAAATGGCATCAGTCAATAAAGTGATACTCATTGGTAACTTGGGTAGAGACCCAGAAACTCGCTACATGTCCAATGGTGAAGCTGTCACCAATATTACGGTGGCGACAACGGATACCTGGAAAGATAGAAACGGTGAAAAACAGGAAAAAACCGAGTGGCACCGCGTTACATTTTACCGAAAACTTGCCGAGATCGCCGGTGAATACCTGAAAAAAGGCCGCCAGGTGTATATCGAGGGCCGGTTAGAAACCCGTAAATGGACAGATAAATCAGGAAATGAGCGCTATACCACTGAAGTCATTGCATCCGACATGAAGATGCTGGGGAGTCGATCTGGCAGCGGCAGCTTTGAAACGAACGCAGCAGTGCCAGGCGGTCCCGCTGCTGGTTCATCGGCTAAGCAGCCGGATTCGACCAAGAGCGGCAGTGGGTTTGACGATATGGAGGATGATATTCCGTTCTAGGCGTTCTGCCGTGTTGGGTAGTATTGGTAAGTAGCGTTACTGATGAGCTCGATATTTAAAAAAATTGATATCTGACGAGTGCGCGAATACTAATTTTTTTATGCGACCGCCAACAGCTTCAGCAATTTGACGGAACTCGGCAGCAAGAATATCTCTTGGGACAATAAATGCCTGGTGGCGCCCATTTTTGTAGTAAACAGTAATCCGCATGATAATATTCCTGGTTATTGTCGTTAGTATTGGTATGTGTCAATATTCAACGACAGCAGAAACTTAAACTTTAATTTATATCTCAGGCTGGCGATTCTCGTTACACTTAGTCAGCGGGTGCTTCTGACATCAATAATAACGTGTTGGCAGGAATAATATACAGGATCAGGTGTCTGTATTTTAAGAAATTGCCGGACAAGGCGCGCTCAGACGGACGTTGCTTTTTAGCTAGGCAGTAAAATCCAATCAGACATGAAGTGCCAGAGGAGCGTTCGTTATTCTGTTGGATCAGTTACCGCTTAATTATATCCATTTGATCCGCAAGAATGCTGATATGCTAATCTGGAAAGTGTCTTCACACCCTTGCTGAATGTGGCCAAATTGGAACGATCTAGCAGAGTATAAGGTTTGCCAGAGAATCTGCAATAGAATTTGACAGCAAAAAAATCGTTGTGATTTATACAGTCGATTGGACAAATAATCATGTCCGCATTCTCGAGCAATGTATATAAACGTTCCATGTTGTTTTTAAGGCTTCCGCGATAAATCAGCAGATGGGCGTCTAATGATGCTATCAGGCGATGGTACTCCGGATAAAGCGCTACGCGCCCACCTACACATAAAATAGATTGGCCTGTAAGCGCATTTTTTCTTGAATGCTGGTTGGGCGGTACCTTGTCACCGACAGGTAAATCAACGATATTTACTTTCGTCCAGGCTTGGTTGTTGGTTATTTCCGATGAAGTGTCCGTCTGTTGTTTTTCGAGATGAGTGTCAGTCGGTTGAGTCTGATCAATGATCGCTGCAAATTTTCCCAAATGACGCATGGTTTCTTTTTCACCTGTTTTACCAACTAAGTTCTTGATAAAATACTTTGGTGGTTTAACGAGGCGTTTAATTGTTTCTGGTAATTGCAGCTGAAATCGCTTGGGAAGTGAGCGCCGGTATTTGGGTTTATTGGCGGCCGTCTCTTGGCGCAAACTGCCGGTCATTTCTTTGATGTCCAACAACCAAGCAGAAATAATATTATCAGCTTGCGATGTTTGTGGCATCAAAATATCAAGCGCAGATTTTTTAAGAAGTTTCATCGCTCAAACCTCCTGACAAGTCGAATAAAAAAGTGGCTGGCTTGCCCGGGGGGTGGGCTGGCTGGCTAAAACACCACTGGCAAAGGAGAGAATCCCAGCGGCAGCAAAAAGTAAATTACATCTGGCCTTTCAGAAGTAAAATGCGTTCGATCAGCGTATCGGCATGCTTTATTTTATCGATAGATTCATTTTAGAAAGAAGATGGCGTGCCTTCTTTTTGTACAAGTGATTGATCCAGTATTGTCTTTGCGTGGCCGGCGCAAGCGCCGCACTGGCCGGCTACACCCAGGCAAGTTTTCAAGTCACGCATCCGGCCGGCCCCTTGTTTAACGGCTTGTCGGATTGCGTTATCGGTAACTCCCTTACAAATACAAATATACATAATCAACGCCTCAAGTCGGTTATTTCGTTAAAATCAGTTTGCCGTTACGGGTGCGGCGTAAACGATATTGTTCACCCTGATGCTGAATAAGCACCACATCTCCGCTTTCAAACAAAAGATCGGTATCAATAATTTTATTTTTGTTTGCTGTAGCCAATGGGTGCAGATTAAAGGTGCTTGTTCTTGCTATATCTATGTTTAAATTATTCATAATTCAGCCACCATCAATATTAATAATGAGAATGATTCTTATTATAGTATCTTTTTTTAAGAATGCAACAATTAATTGAATACTATTCGCAGGGAGAGGTGACTTTGACTATGTGACTGCGGTTACTGATGGAGTTTCGGTAAATTCTTAATTTATGAATTTGTGGGATTGATAATTTTTTTTCTTGAGAATACAGATGAAGATTTCCGGGTGCGCTGGTTATAGCTTACTTGTTTTCTGTTTTTACGATATTATCGATTAAAGTTGCTGGCTCAATGTCCGTTTTAACGCTTCAAGACTATCTGGCTTATGCATAAACGATTGCTTTTTGGAACTTGAGTGCTGGTGATTTAAAATAAAGATGAGAAATGTGAAATGTTTCGAAAATGCAAGAACTGGTCTTTTTCCGATTGACCTTAATTCAACATATAATTAATCAAAAGAATTGAACAACTACCGAAAAAAAATATGGATAAGCCGTCTGGCTCCTTTGATTCAAGCCAGTGGCTTGTGTTCCATTTTTCGTCCTTTTTACAGCGGCATGGGGCATATTCTGACTTTTCATCGAGTGATACCGCCACTTGCCGGCCCCAGAATTCATAATCACCAAGGATTGGAAGTGAGTCCGGAACACCTGGAGGAGGTGATTCAATATTTTTTGAAAAGGAACTACCGATTTTTGTCGCTTGATCAATTGAAGACAGTGCTGGATCGGGGTGATGCCGACCAAAAGTTTGTGGTTTTTACCTTTGATGACGGCTATCAGGATGTTTGGCAATATGCTTATCCGGTATTTCAGCAGTACAAGGTTCCTTTTGCTATTTATATCTCTACTAACTTTCCTGATCAAACGGCTATTCTCTGGTGGTATATGCTGGAGGATTTTGTGCTGCGAAAAGACCGCATTTCTTTTTGTTTGTCCGGAAAAACTTATGATATTTCTTGTGTCAACCGGGAAGAGAAAGAAGCGGCATTTGCCAGACTCAGGAAAATTATCCTGAATGAACCTGACCAGCTCAGGCTGCCGGGTATCCTGAAAACGATTTTTGGGGATCTGTATGCTGCTTTGATGCAGGACTCACAGTCCTTATCCCTAAGCTGGGAGCAGATACGCAGTCTGAGCCAGGATCCTCTTGTAACCATTGGCGCGCATACGATCAATCACTATCCCCTGTCTCAATTGGACGAGTCCATGCTTAAGCAGGAAGTGGAGGGTTCACGATTAAGAATTGAACAGGAAATTCAGGGTCCCGTTCGCCATTTCGCTTTTCCATTTGGAAAAAAAGGGGAAGCGTCGCTTCGCGAGTTCGCGTTTGTTCAACAAGCCGGATTTTTAACCGCTACTACTACTCGTATCGGTAACATTTTTCCGGCCCACAAAGATTTTCCGACCGCCTTGCCCAGGATCAGCATCAATGAAGTAAGTCATTCTCCTGTTCTGGCTTTACAAACAGCAGGTTTTATCTCTTCTGTAGTTAACCGGGGGAAACGGATGATTACGGATTGAGGCTTACCGTTATTGCTGCTTACTTTCCCCCTTGCTCTTGTTGCATTACTTCTTGATAAACTGTCAGCGTCTGTTTTGCAATTTCTTCCCAGCTATATAGCTTAAGTATTCGTTCTCTTCTATGTTTTCTATCTATTTCATTATCTTCTCGGCAATATTGTTCTAACTTTTCAGCCAATTCATTTATATTGCCTAATTGATAGTAGTGTTCCTGTGCTAATCCGATTTCCAGGTTGGGAGCGATATCACTAGCCAATGTCGTGATGCCATAACTTAGTGCTTCCAGCAGCACGATCGGAAAGCCTTCTTTCGCTGATGGCAGAACAAATAACGCTGCATGACTGTATAACTCGGCCAATTCTTTGCCTGTTCGGAAACCCAGCGATATTGCATTTTTTGTATTTGCAGCCTTATTCAGGACTTCTTTCTCGAATTTATTGGGATGGTCTGAATTTCCCACCAGCACAAGCTTCCAGTTATTCAGATTTGCTTGTTCAAAGGCTTCTATCAAATCAATATGCCGTTTATCAGGATCTATTCGGCTAACTAATAAGATGTATTTACTGGGTGCTAAATTATAATTTCGGATAAAATTTGTTTCTTGTATTAACAAGGGGGAATCAATGCCGTTGTTAATGACTGCCAAATCTATTTTATATTTGGTTCTTAACTTATCTGCAACGCTTTGAGAAACTGCGATACATTTATTCGCATATTTTGCCGCCCACTTTTCTCCTAAGAGGAGTATCGTTTTCGCTACAAGCCCAAACTTTTTCCTTTCGTAATCCAAACCATGAATGGTTACAACTACTTTTTGATTGAACAGGCGAAGCAAAGGCACCCAGAATGATGGCCCAACAGCATGTACATGAACTATATCTGGCCTTTTAAATATGGCGTACAAGACGCCGAAGAAAGTATGTGCGAATGTTTCTAGTCCACCGATCTTCGGTGCCCAAATACGTCTTAATTGCACACCTCGCCATAAACTGCCTGGGTAATTCCTCATATAGGGCGATCTGACAACCACCGCTATTTGACAGCCGTTTTCTACAAGTAGTGGATAAAGATGCTCCGAATGCTTTTCTATTCCCCCTTGTACTTTAGGAAATCCTCTTAGCCCAACAACAATTATTCTCATATTTTTTATAAACGTGCACCTAATTTTGAGTAAAGGTTTTGCAGCCGTTCCGAGTATTTACCAACGGTGTATTCAGTTTCAACCCATTGCCTTGCTGCTTTTCCCATTCCAATTAGCGTGTTATCTTGCATAGTGTTGAATTTTGCCAGTGCGTTACTTAAGCTTTCAGCGTTGCTGGATTCAAACGTGATCCCTGTTTCACCCTCTTTGATAAGTTCTGGTATGCCGCCAATATTTGCACCAATCACCGGTTTTCCCAGTGCGTATGACTCCATGATACTGATCGGCGCATTTTCATAGCATTCTGACGGCAACACGATGGCTTTTGCATTCGATATTGCTTCATGAAGTGCTGGTCCAGTCTGAAAGCCCAAAAAAGATACGTTCGCACCCAGGCTTGCAGCCAAAATCCTTAATTCTTCTTCCAGTGGTCCGCGTCCAATAATTTTTAATTCTATATTTGCTTCATTTGCAGCATGTATCAGCGTTTTTACGCCTTTCTCCCGTGAAAGTCTGCCAAGAAATACAAAATATTTTCCCGGTTGATAATTTGGCTTTAGTAAGTCCACATCAACGAAGTTCGGTATATGGGTTAAGCGATCCGGCTTCCATCCCCATTCGATAAATTTATTTACGAAAAATTTGCTTGGGAGAATATAAGCGTCGATATTGTTGATGTAAATTTTAGATATCCGATGAACGAGTGTTTCAATGAAAACAAGTGAGCTTAAAGAAAGCGACTGTTTCATGCATTTGTTAACAACAACATTATAAATACGCCCACCCTTGCATTTTTCGCAAACACCGCTTGGACTGAGCATTAAGTAAGCTGGGCATAATAGTTTGAGATCATGTAATGTCATCACTGTCGGCACGCCATTTTTTTTTAACACCGGTAGAATAGAAGGTGATAGATGATGATAGATGTTGTGCAGGTGCGCGATGTCTGGTTTGGTGGTGTTGATTAACGTTTGCAGTTTATTCTTCGCTTCCCTGGAATAAATAATTTTTAAGGCATTAACAAAATGCTTGTGCCATCCGTATTTGGCGCCATACTCTATTTCATTAACAAAATAATTTTGCCATTCTGTCGCATCATTTTTTGCGTGCTTCATACTGAAAGGGGTGATTGTCCATCCTAGTCCTTCAAGTATTTTATTTTGTTCCAAAAAGACGACTTCAGCACCACCTCGCCGGTAATAATAATTGTTGATGGATAATAAATTTGCCATGTCTTGGTTGCCCTGGTTTATTATGCTGTTCGTGTTTTTTATCGATTGTGAAAATAGCCGGCGGTAATATGCCTCTACTCAACTGTGCTAACGCCCATTTATCAGTTTTCCTGGGCGCTTGTCGGATTAGCTGAACGAAAAATCCACAATTTTCGGGATTTTCTGAAAAAAATTTCCTTCACAAAACGCTAGCCGACGCAGTTTTGAATGTAATAAAAAGCAATAGTAAGCTAAATATTGACCGGTTTAAGCTTCAATATAAGCATTTTTGATAAGTGTTTTTGCTGCTTATATTGTGATACGTACAGATACATGAAAAAAATGGACAACCACTGGCCTTAGGCGGTTCCAGTTCACTCGTGACTTTGTCATTATGCCGTCCATCTGCCAGAAAACAATAAGTTTGTGAAAAAAGTCTCTGCATTATTTCATATGGCAGATGCAGATGTTCGTTCAATACATACGCCAAGTTTTTTAACGCCACGTATAATACCCAGTTTAGCGACGCGAACTTTTACCCAGGGCGCTTTGAATTCTCTCAGAATAGTTTGCGCAATATATTCCGCGAGGGCTTCCAGTAAAGAAAAATGTTTATTTGCCAGAATCTCGTTGATGCGTTTAGCGATTAGCGCATAATCCAGCGCGTCTTGAATTCTATCTGATTGGCATGCACGGCTGGACGGTAGTGCGATGTCCAAATCAAGCTGGACGGTTTGAGCGATTTTACGTTCCCATGGATAAATACCGACCAGGGTTTTGGCTTTAAAGTCGTGCAGGAAAATGATATCCATGGGTTCCGGGTTGACTGTATTGTGCTGTTGTGATGCGTGCTGATTGAAAGATTAATTGAATCAGTTGAGATTTTATTCTATTTTGTATTATAGGTGGTGCTAATCCCGATGACTTTGTTGCTTTTTGTGTTGATGGCATATTTGCTGGGCTCTGTTTCTTTTGCGGTTATTGCTAGCTGGTTATTCAAGTTGCCGGACCCCCGTAGTTATGGTTCCAAAAATCCGGGTGCGACCAATGTGTTGCGTAGTGGCAAGAAAGCGGCTGCCGTTTTGACATTACTTGGTGACGCAGGTAAAGGCTGGTTGGCAGTGGTTTTGGCGCAGCACTTTGTGCAATCCTGGAGTTTGGGGGGTGAAGTCGTTGCTGTAGTTGCGTTAGCAGTTTTTCTTGGTCATGTTTTTCCCATCTTTTTGCGTTTTCAGGGCGGTAAGGGCGTAGCGACCGCAGTAGGTGTACTGCTAGGTTTAAACTTGTGGGTTGGGTTATTGGCCATTATAACATGGCTGCTTGTCGTGATGATCTGGCGTATTTCATCGTTATCTGCTTTAGTGGCCGCTTTTTTTGCCCCAGTTAGTGGATTTATTATTCTTGGGTTCGATGTGAATGTGCTGGCGATTTTGCTTATGTCACTGACATTATTTTGGCGTCACAAATCGAATATCGCCAATCTGATTGCGGGCAAGGAAAGCCGCATTGGTGAACGTCCTACTTCGTGAGTCCCACTTCGTGACTATGGATCAATGGGCGCCTTCAGTAATTCCAGGTCCCATCTGGCTTTTACGGTGAAACTATTGCTGGACGAGTGATTGCTGGTATCTGATGTTTGTAAGCGCATTGCACCAGCAAAAGCAATCATAGCGCCATTGTCTGTGCAAAATTCGATTGCCGGAAAAAAAACAGTTGCACCTGCCAGCTCAACCTGTTCTGAGAGTCTGTCGCGTAACTGCCTGTTAGCGCCGACACCGCCCGCTACAACCAGTTGATTATGACCCGTCTGCCTCAGAGCTGCCAGTGATTTTTCGGTTAGTACGTCAACTGCCGCAGTTTGAAAAGCGAGTGCAATGTCTGCGCACGATTGTTGCGTGATTCTATTTTTTTTTGTCAATGTCAGTACCGCTGTTTTCAAACCGCTGAAGCTGAAATTAAGATCACCGCTATGCAGCATGGGACGGGGAAGTTTAAAACGCCCAGGCCTACCTTGTTCGGCAAGTTTAGATAAAGCGGGTCCGCCAGGATAACTCAGTCCCAGTAGTTTTGCCGTCTTGTCAAAGGCTTCTCCCGCAGCATCATCGACAGTTTCTCCGAGTAGCCGGTATAACCCGACACCCCGGACTTCCATTAATTGGGTGTGGCCGCCGGAAACCAATAGCGCAACAAACGGAAAATTAGGGGATGGTGTTGAAAGCAGGGGGGATAACAAATGTCCTTCAAGATGATGAATGCCCAGTACCGGAATTTTTAATGCAAAGCCAAGCGCGTTGCCAATACTTGCGCCGACTAATAGTGCGCCCGCTAATCCAGGTCCCTGGGTATAGGCGATTGCATCAAGGTTCTGCAGATTGTGCTTTGTGGCAGATAAGGTTTGTTTGACGAGGGGGAGTACCCGGCGAATATGGTCGCGTGAAGCAAGCTCCGGAACCACCCCACCATAATCGCTATGCATCTCAGTTTGAGAGTAAAGCGTGTGATTTAACAGGCCGTGCTTGGTATCGTAGAGTCCGATGCCAGTTTCATCGCAAGAGGTTTCAATACCAAGAACTATCATAAAAGAAGTTATTCGCTATTTATTAAAGACAATTCGAATGATATAATGGGAGGTTTTGTCGTGCGCTTTGTATAATTCTGTGACGTGGGCAAGGAATTATTCAATTAAACTATAAGTTAGAGTTTGTTGGTGATGCAGCGCCTAAATTTTTTAGTCTGCTGTTTTGATACAGATAGTGATTGGTTGGTAATTGTGTTGGCAGTTGTTGGTAGCGTAAGTTTAATTCATGCATTTCACTTGTTCATGAACAGAATTGTATATCATTGTATATCAATCGTGACATGAAAAAATAGGATTTCATAAATTGGCGAACCGCCAATTGAATTGTTGCAATTTTGATATTTTTTAACATTAATGAGGATAATTAGATTTTTATGACCACAATTAAAGTCAAAGAAAATGAGCCGTTTGAAGTTGCCATGCGCCGTTTTAAGCGAACCATAGAAAAATCAGGACTATTAACAGAATTACGAGCCCGTGAATTCTATGAAAAACCGACTGCTGAGCGAAAGCGTAAACTCGCCGCCGCGGTGAAGCGGACCTATAAGCGCCTGCGTAGTCAGTTATTGCCACCCAAGCTCTATTGACGATTGTGAAAATCATTTTTGTCTTTTTGCAGGCAGAGATGTTAATGAGGATAGTTTCTGCAAAAACTTTACTTGTTTAAATTTGTGAGGACAATGGTGAATTTTCTGATGTTGCTAAACTAGACAAATACGGTTTATTGTGAATTTGAAACTAAAAATAGCCGAAGATATGAAGGATGCCATGCGTGCAGGCGATACACGCCGGCGTGATACCGTCCGGCTGCTGCAGGCGGCTATCAAGCAGCGTGAAGTTGATACTCGTGCGCCACTGGATGATGCGGCAGTCATTGCGGTTATTGAAAAAATGCTCAAACAGCGCAAGGACTCCATCGCGCAATATGAAGCTGCGCATCGTTCCGATCTGGCTGATATAGAAAAATTTGAGGCGCAGATATTGAATGCTTACATGCCGCAAGCGCTGAGTGATGAAGAAATAAAATCGCTGGTGGACGAGGTCGTTTTGGCGATTGACGCCAAGGGGCAGCAAGATATGGGCAAGGTAATGGCAGCGCTAAAATCAAAACTTGCCGGACGGGCGGATATGGCAAAAGTATCCGCGTTGGTTAAAGAGAGAATTGCCAACTGATTTTGATAAGATGACTGCATTGCCAGCATGTATCTTACTGCTAGTAAATATAGATATAGTGAGGCGACTATTCTGATGATCGGATTGGGAGGGGGTTGCATGATTTGGCAGAACATTCGATTTCGTTATATTTTGTAACACCTGTTGATGTTTATTCCACCGTCGTTTATTCATGAATTACTCAATCGGGTAGATATTGTTGATGTCATAGATCCCCTGGTGCCGCTCAAAAAAAAGGGGGCTAATTATGGTGCCTGTTGCCCGTTTCATAATGAGAAAACACCTTCGTTTACGGTAAGCCCAACCAAACAGTTTTATCATTGTTTTGGCTGTGGTGTGCATGGTAACGCCATTAATTTTCTCATGGAGTTTAGTGGGTTGAGCTTTGTTGACGCAGTCAATGATTTGGCTGAGCAGATTGGTTTACAAGTGCCGGTTCAGCAAAAGGAAGTGGATTCCAATCGTTCTCGAGCTGATTCCCGAAATTCTTTCTCGATGAAGGAGGATGATGAACAACGCGTTGCAGCAGAGCGTCCGGAAAATTTATATGAAGTGATGAAGCTTGCCGCACAGTATTACCGGGCACAGCTCAAGAATTCTGAAAAAGCAATTGCTTATCTAAAGAAACGTGGTTTAACCGGAGAAACTGCGGCACATTTTGCGATTGGTTATGCGCCAGATGGATGGCAAAACCTGAAAAGTGTATTCAACGACTACCAATCCGGCGCGGGTGCGGATGCGCTCAAAAATGCCGGGCTGGTGATAGAAGGTAGTGCCCAAAAACGTTATGATCGTTTTCGTGACCGTATCATATTTCCTATCTTGAGCCTAAAAGGAATGATTGTTGGTTTTGGTGGACGGATATTGGGACAGGGCGATCCGAAATATTTAAATTCACCGGAAACACAACTTTTTGCCAAGGGGCATGAGCTCTATAATTTTTTTTCTGCGCGCAGAGCAATTCGTCAGACAGGACGCGCGTTAGTAGTGGAGGGTTATATGGATGTGGTGGCGCTTCATCAGCATGGCATTGAATATGTGGTGGCTGCGTTAGGTACCGCGATTACGCCTTTTCATATCCAGAAACTTCTGCGGCAAACAGATAATGTCGTTTTTTGTTTTGATGGAGATAATGCTGGTAAAAAAGCCGCCTATCGTGCAATGGAAAATAGTCTGCCATATCTGGTTGACGGTAAAAATCTTAGTTTTTTATTTTTACCTGAGGGTGAAGATCCAGATAGCTATGTTCGCCATGTTGGCAAAGAAGCCTTTGAGGATTTCCTTGAAAATGCGCTGCCGTTATCAGTATTCTTGTTTAAGTCACTTCTTGTGCATGTGGATTTGCAAACGGACGAAGGTCGCGCCAAATTGGTTCGGGATGCAAAGCCGTTATTAAAGCAGATCAGTGCGCCAGCGCTGGTATTAATGCTATTGAAGCGTTTGTCCGAGCTTACGAATATCAGTCAGCGTGAGTTGGAAGAAATGCTGCAAATCAAGCGGACTGTGGCTTCCCGGGTTCGAGACAAAGCACCTCGACCACGGCTGGTTACGCCTGTTCGCTGGCTGATACAAATTTTATTGTATCAGCCGGTTTATTTTAAGAAACTTGATAGAAGCCTGCTCGCGAATTTAGGGAGCTTGCACGAAGAAGAAAGAGCACTAAAAGCATTAATTGAAATTTCTGATAAGCACCCACATATTGTGGATGAAACGTCCGGTTCTTCACTTATGGTCTATTTTCAAGATAATCCGCATCGGGGGCTGTTTGAAACCATCGAAAGTGAAACGCTTGAATGGGATAATGCTATTGATCTGGAAGCCGAATTTTCTGGTGCATTAATGAGAATTCAGGAAATGCAGCGGAAACGTCGTATGGCCGAATTGCATAGCAAGCCCCTAAATTCAATGACTATTGAAGAGAAACAGGAACTTAAAAGATTAGCAATGTCTTAATAGATTGACGGATGTCAGTATTATTGAATTTTGGTATAATTTAGGGTTATCAGCTTTATTTTATCCATACTTTATTTGGAGCCAGGTAAATGGCAAATGCAAAAATGGTAAAATCGAAAGCAGCAAAGATAGAAAGGATGGGCGAAGCAAAAAATAATCAAAAACAAGCAGCGGATGCTGAGACAAAAATGGACGGCTCGGTGGAAAAAAACAACGTAGGTAAAAAAGGTTTAACAACAAAGTCGGCGGCTAAATCATCGGTGAAGAAAACATCGATAAAAGTTTCTGCTGCAGAAGATAATTCTGGTCGTGTTGATAAAATCGCTGAGGTGGTTGATACTGTCAATAAAATGAATCCAAATATTGGGAAAAAAATAAAAAATTCTAAAAAAAATAAAAGTGCATCAGTAAAGGAAGAAATTAAGGATATTGAAACCGCTTCTCCTGGGCTTCAGGATATTGAAGCCCGGCGTATGCGCTTAAAGAAATTAATCGTGCAGGGAAAGGAGCGTGGCTATTTAACCTATGCTGAAATAAATGATCACCTTCCTGATGACATGCTTGATGCCGAGCAAATAGAAGGCATTGTCAGCATGATTAATGATATGGGTATTTCAGTGCATGATGAAGCGCCCGATGCAGAAGCATTATTGATGTCAGACGCCGCATCGGCTGTTGCCGACGAAGACGTGGCAGAAGAAGCGGAAGCAGCGCTCTCCACAGTTGATTCAGAGTTTGGACGCACGACTGACCCGGTACGGATGTATATGCGGGAAATGGGATCAGTTGGGTTATTGACACGTGAAAGTGAAATTGAAATTGCCAAGCGTATCGAAGGTGGCTTGAGGCATATGATTCAAGCCATTTCCGCATGTCCGCCGATAATTTCTGCAATTTTGGATCTGGTTTCCGACGTTGAGCAGGATGAGCTGCGCATTGATGAGATGGTAGATGGCTTACTTGATTCCAATGCTCAGGACATTATTAATGATGAAGTATTCGATGAGTCGCTGGAATCAGCGCTGGATTCTGATGACCTGGACGAAGATGACAATGACAATATAGACGGGCAGGCGGTTGCTGAAGCAAATCTGCTAAAATTAAAGAATGATGCGCTGGAGCGTTTTGCTGTGATTCGTCAGGTGTACAATGAAATGCAAGCGATTCTTGAAAAAGAGGGATCGCACAGCAAAGAATACCAGGCGTTGCAGGAAAGAATTTCTGCTGAGCTTATGGGAATTCGTTTTTCTGCCAAGCTGGTGGAGAAATTATGTAATACTCAGCGTAAATTAGTCAGTGATGTGCGTAAGTATGAACGCAAAATCATGGAGCTTTGCGTTAAAAAAGCAGGAATGTCGAGAAGTCATTTTATCAAGGTATTTCCTGGTAACGAGACAAACCCGGCGTGGGTAACACAAGAGATAGAATCGAGTAAATCGTATAGTCAGGCGCTTGGGCATTATCGGCCTGCAATTGTAGAACAGCAGGAAAATTTACTGTCTCTTAAAGAGAAAATCGGGATTCCGATCAAAGATCTGAAAGAAATTAACCGTAAAATGTCGACCGGTGAAGCGAAGGCGCGGCGTGCCAAGCGTGAAATGACGGAGGCTAACTTACGTTTGGTGATTTCCATTGCCAAAAAATATTCCAACCGTGGGCTGCAGTTTCTTGATCTGATACAGGAAGGTAACATTGGTTTGATGAAAGCCGTGGATAAATTTGAGTATCGGAGAGGGTACAAATTTTCGACCTATGCGACCTGGTGGATTCGTCAGGCGATTACGCGTTCGATTGCAGACCAGGCGCGTACCATTCGCATTCCAGTGCATATGATTGAGACGATTAATAAGATGAACCGGATTTCCCGTCAAATTCTGCAGGAGACCGGACAAGAGCCGGAACCTGCTGTACTGGCGGAAAAAATGGAAATGCCGGAAGAGAAGATTCGTAAAATCCTAAAAATTTCCAAAGAACCCATTTCCATGGAAACGCCCATTGGCGATGATGAAGATTCGCATCTTGGCGATTTTATTGAAGACGCTGCAACCATGGCGCCGTCTGATGCGGCTGTTTATGCGAGCCTGCGAGGCGTTACCAAGGATATACTTGATTCGCTAACACCGCGTGAAGCAAAAGTGCTGCGTATGCGTTTTGGGATTGAAATGAATACGGACCATACATTGGAAGAGGTCGGTAAACAGTTCGATGTCACACGCGAACGCATTCGTCAAATCGAGGCCAAAGCGCTGCGTAAACTGCGCCATCCCGCCCGGTCTGAGCGTTTACGCAGTTTTCTGGATACCGGAAACGGTTAATAATTATAATGCACTAAAAACCTTTAATCAGGGTCTGTAGCTCAGTTGGTTAGAGCAGGGGACTCATAATCCCTTGGTCGTTGGTTCGAGTCCAACCAGACCCACCAAATAAACAAGAGGTTAGAGGTTTTCTCTAGCCTCTTTTTTCTTTTGGTGTGACAATATTGTGTCATCCAAGACATTAGAAACGAGTTCGGCATGCTGCATAAGCTGAGGTTTTGACAGGTGAGCATAGCGTCTTACCATTTCCTCAGATTCCCAGCCACCAAGTTCCTGTAATACATTCATGGGTGTTCCTTGTTGGGCTAACATACTTGCCCATGTATGGCGCAAGTCGTGCCACCGGAAATTTTCAATTCCGGCTCGTTGTAGAGCATTTCTCCACGCGCGGGTATTTGCCCATGCAATCGGTTTTCCTCGATAAGTAAATACTCTGCTTGGATGATTGCCAACTTGTCGAGATAAAACCGCCATGGCGATAGAATTGAGCGGAACATGAATTGCTTTCCGCGCTTTGGCTTGATCAGGGTGAATCCATGCTGCTTTTCGATTTAGATCAAGCTGGTTCCATTCCAGGTTAATTACATTTGATTGTCTTAATCCAGTTGATAATGCAAATATCACCATTTCTTGTTGATGCATTGGCAGTTCACCAAGCAACCCTTTCACTTGTTCGGGCGTTAACCAGCGAACACGACGTTTAGGTTCTGGAAAAAGCCTTATTTTTGGAACTTTGTCAATCCATTCCCAATCATGGCATGCTTTGCGCAATATTGTCCGTATCAACGCTAAAAATCGATTAGCAGTTGATGGACTGGTTTTTTTTGCCTTGTGCTGTGCAATATGATCAATCAATACCCGATCAACCTCATTTAACGGTTTATTACGTAAAAATTGTTGCAACCAACGCAATTTTGACTTGTCACGTTCATGCGTTGCTTTATGTTGCGTTTCAAGTAAAAACTTATATGCAGCTTCATCCCATGTATACTTTGGTTTCATTCCCAAACGCTGGACTCGCCATGACTCGGCTTTCAACTTGTCGTGGAGTTCCTGGGCTTGGGTTTTGTCGGTTGTGCCAGCAGAGCGTCTAATACGCTCTCCGGTTGGTGTGGTAAACGTGAACCACCACGTTTTACCGCGTTTGTAGAGTGGCATATTTTTACCTCCTTTTCTGCAACCACTCGCAACGCTTGCCGGGAATCAGCATAATGCGATCTGATGTATTCGGCAAGGTCTTCGAGAATAAATACCCAACGCTTGCCAAGTTTTGCTCCCGGAATTTTTCCCGCTTTCGCGCGTCTGCGCACTTCTTCGGTGTGCATTTTAAGAAACTTGGCAGCTTCAGGAAGAGAAAGGGTTTTCATAGCTCATAACGAACTGGTGATTTTGAAAGTCTTATAACGGTGCCGTTGCTGTGTGTTTTCCATAACGGTTCATTCAACATCCAGAGCAATTTTTGACGGCAATGTAAGCGGATTTCAAATGGTTGTGAGTCAATGACAGTCCAAGCGTCATAAAATAATTTTGGATCTAGAAGATGTGGAAAAACGCCTGTTACATTTGCTTTTGCAAATAAATTTCCAAGCTCACCCATTACGCAGTCCAGATCATCAACTTCAAAATTCATCGGTATCCCCTTGTGTTCGCAAAAAATGATCTGTAAATGCAAGGCGTTTTGGTGTAGCTTGTCGTTTTAGCCTGTCAACAACACGTTCAGCACTACCTTCACGCTGCAGCATTACATTGAAAAGTGCGCCATAGGCTGTTGAAGCTACCTGTACAGAACGCTCGTAAGTTATGCGGTCTTGTTCTTTGACAGTATGGATTCTAAGAGCACGTCCGGATACCCAAGACATACATGGATAAGCGCCTGCAACATATTCACCCGGGTGCAGCAAAACATCGTATGGAATTACGCGGTCTTTTGAATGAAATTCAACTTCCCAACGAACCCATGGACTGGAAGGATCGCCTAGTTTCTTGCCTTTTTCATAAATCCGAATAAGTTTTCCGTTTTTACGATTACCAACCTCAAACGTGCGTCCCAAATCATCTTCAGTTATCCAGTTTCCGTGCTGTTTAGGCTTGGGATTTCTTCCGCCTTGTTTGAACCCACCTTGCTTATACAGCTCAACTGCAAGGTCAACTGAACGAATACCTAGAAAATCATCAACCGCACCGTCCCAGCGTGTTATACGTGCTCGAAGCTGATCGTTCAGGTATGAAGCAAAAGATTGCCAATTAGAAATAAATGTACAACCCTCACCGGGCAGCGATAAGAAAGCGGTATTGTTTTGGCCGCCATAAGCAAATATGACGCAACCGTGATCAAATTTAAAAGAATGCTTCCAGCCGTGTATTCCGCGTTCTTGGTCGGTCATGCCTCCAAAAACACGATTGGTTGCTTCACTGAAAGATATAAAAAAATCTTTAGGGTTATTATTTTCTGAATGAAAAGGAAGGGATACATTCAGCCAGTCTGTTAAAGCTGCCTGTGATTTATTTCTTTCTTCGACTGGACTTTCCCCCCGTATTACCGTACGGGGGGTATCGGTAGTGCAGATTTTGTTTGGTAGATGAACACCATTCAATGATGCGCCAGTGCAATGTGCTGCGCTGGGTGCTTGCACACCCAGCCGCGCATTAGCACTAGCGCTATTTTGATTCTTTGGATATGTAAAAGGTTTTTCCATACCCCTCAATATAAGGGGTATTGGTTATCCTGTCAAGGATATTTGTTACCCTTTAGTCGGAATCGATCTCACGACGCTTATCAATTTTTATATCACCACTGACTGCTTTCCAGAAGTTGCTGAGTTTACTGGCTATTTTATAACCAACTGATTTATGAGCTAGGGGGCCTTCAGGTGGAAACATCTCACGAATATTGATGCCAAGAATCTTTTCATATTTTTTTATGGTGCGTTTATTGTGAATAATAACTAACACTTTCCAACCATAGATGCGTCCAATCATTAGCATACCAATGGCAATTTCAAGTTCATCAGCTTGTCCGCGAAAATTCTCAGTAGCTCTGTCGATAATCGAAATATATTGCAGTGCTTCTTCAGGGGATAATAGTGGGATAGATTGTTTTTCTAACTCGCTCATGTATGGTCTCCATCTAACAATAGATCAAGAATAAGGCATCAAGGGGTAATAAACAACCTCTGTGAATCACGTGATAGAGAAGACGGAAAAGAACGAAAAGTCAAAGGCATTTAGTAGGAAGGAGTAGGTAGGTTTAAACACGTAAGGAGAGTGGGATCGGCCAGCATGCCCATGAAGCCGGGCATGGCCTTGCGCCGGGTCGGCCGGCGCACCCGTGTGACGGTTTCTTATTAATGTTTTTCGTGTTACCCATTTGTACAGTATCGCAGAATAACGGGTTTAATTCTTCGCTTCGCAATTCAAAACACTGCGTAGTTCAGAATCTAACCTTGTTCGTCCAAAATATTTTAGGATGAAATTTATAATATTTATTGACTGAGAACCAAAGTGGTGTATTATTGGTGCCTAGTGCTGGGCGAAAACGGAGGAAAAAATGAATTTAAGTCAGGAATATTTTGATGAATTACAAAATATATCTAAGGAATTTTTGGATCCGATGGTTAAAAGACTTTCAAACGATGAAATTATTCCTCATTCAGAGTGGTACGCTGGTTACACATCTACTGACCAACTGCTGAAAAAATCTCGCCTAAATGCGGATTCACGATACTTTACTCTAAGTTTGCTGCATACACTAACAAATTTCCCTTTGGAGTTGATCCTTAATCATCTCGAACATTGTGCAACTCGACATTACATTTATGGGGCCTTAAGTATGAGAGATGATCAGCACATAGCGCATATGGGATTATCACAAAGTACTAATAATTCACTAGATCGCACATGTTATTTTAGTAATTCGACTGATTCGGTGCTTGCCAATTTGCCGCCATGCTGCCTGGAGGCTATTTATCAAGAAGCGGAAAAAAAATTGCCTGAAGGCCAATCTGCTGAATTGATCATCGGCTATACGTCACCACTAACTCATGTGCATTCCTTGGGCAGGGAAAAAAATCGGATTGTCTTGAGCGAAGTTCCTTTACAGCAATCCAGCTTATCAAGCAATTTCTCTGAGTTCCATCTTTATTCACCAACAGAAGCCATTGAGTTTAGTAAGAAAATACTCAAAATGAGTGGCTATGTCTGGAACGATGGGACAGTGATTCGTCTTAATAGTTGTATAAAACTAGACTTGGTTCAGTATATCGGAGCCTATGGCCCACGCTATATCCACTGATGTCGTTTTTCTCAATTTATATTCACTTATGTCGCTATACTTAATTGATTTCCAATAAGTTGTCATTAATATTTTTTAAAGGAGAGAACAATGAAACTCCAAACTTAGCTTTGTTTCAATATACAAAATAATTCTTATGCAATATTACGAATTTGCAATGAATTTAATGATGAGTGAACAATTTATGAATATATTTAGTATGTAGCGAGAGAGAGGTGAATATGGCTAATAAAAGTATTGAGCAACCAGAGCCAAAACTTGAGGAAACACCACAGAAGAAATTTCATAGAGCGACTGTAAGTTTTACTCAGAACGATTTAAACAGATTGGATGAGTTGAAGACAGCATTAGATGTTTCCACCAATGCTCAAACACTAAGTATGGCACTCAAACTCGCTGCTGAAATAGTTAAGCAGCAAGAGCTAGGGGGAAAAATCATTTTCGATAATGCTGGAAAGCAGAAAGAAATGATAATTGCTGGAATAACGAAAGATCAATAACCTGATATCCTTTAGGTTGTATTTTGCAATTTATTAATTGCTATATTTGGATTCTTATAAAACTATCAGATTTAAGTTTAATATCTGGTAGTTTTATAAGCTATTCAATGCGTCAAAAATGCATGCCCGATGAATAATAATGATCAAGATTCAGATGAAAAACCAGAAGATTGGGGTCAGTCTGCTGATGAAAAGGATGTCTCTGAACTTTATAAAATAAAAGAGTTGGAGAAGGATCACAAGCGGAAATCTATGGCCTTAGCTTGTTTAATGGCTGGCTTCTTTATTTCTGTTTGTTTGGACCTTGGGTTAATTGCTTTTTCTAAAGAACGATGGACTACTGAAATTTATGTGACAAGTATCGTTCCAATCCTGGCATTCATACTCGGTACAACTACAAAAAATAATAAATAACCCCGATTACTGGTATTTCATATAGAGCTTATGAATAAGTGGTAATTGTTTTTCCTATTTCTTGCTAATGTGCGTACAGCTTTAAATGATCTAGTGTGGCTAACCCGTAAACCTGTCAATGATAAAATTCTGATGAATAATAACGGAGTGGAGTGCAATTTATTTTCAGTAGGGTATGGCCATAACATTTATAAGCAAGTCAGCTGTAAGTTTTATCCAAGAAAACCCAAAGAGGGCTTAGAGTTGATTGTGACGATTTTGTGACAAACTACAATAAGAGCGCCGCCGTTTGAGGTTGTTTTATATTGACTTAGGAATTGGCAGGCATTGTAAGCAGTTGTTATGTAAAAATATTGAGTCTAGTGATTGCGTCTCATAATCCCTTGGTCGTTGGTTCGAGTCCAACCAGACCCACCATTAAATCAAAGACTTAAGCTTAACGGCTTAAGTCTTTTTTCTTTTGTAAAAACATTTGTAACCACTTTGTAACTTGTCATGTGCGAATTACTATCTTTAAAGCGACAACTGACAAATTAAACAGACCATGACAGTATGATTCCCAGCGATGAATTCTCAGGGATAACATTTCATTTGAAATATCATCATTTGCTGCTTTTGATTGGGCGTTTTCTTATTCAAAGATGAATGCGCTCTTGTTTCGTTATGGTAGTTCTGATATTGATCCAGTTTTCTAGCCAGATCTTCGGCATTCCAAAACAATACGTGGTCCAAGAATTCTTGTCGGCAGAGCCCAATGCTTCGCGCTACAAATGGATGTGATGTAGGTACACCAGCGACCGTTTTGATTTCATTGATTTCCAATATCATTATTAGGTTTGCTTGTCAACGATGGAATTAAAATAACGCCGGTAACCGAACTCATGTATCTCGGCAATGCTTTTCCGGCGGTTAACTGGCATTTACAGAAGAACCGATAATTCTTCGACTGAAATATCGATCACGAGCATCACCGAATGTTACCTTAGCATAATGGGTACGCAACTAAATAGATGGCTGCTTTGGGTGCAAAAATGCAGGTTCACGCATGTGTTCGCCTTTAAGATTTGCGCGGGCGTTTTATCGCACGAATGATTTTATCCAGTTGAAAACGCGTTTTTTTGGTGGCTTGTTCATCATTTTTCGTCAGCGTTTTCTGTACCATTTCTGCAAAATTTATAAGGTCCTGTCGCGGGTAAGCATCCTGCACACCACTGTCCTGAAAGAATTCGGCAATCCAGAGAGCATTTAATTCGATGTTCCCCGTTTCTTCAAAATATGTTTCCGCCGCCATCTTAACGTAGTCCGACAGTTTGTGCATCGCGTCTCCTAACGCAATTATATGCGAGCAATTCTGGCCGCTAACAATTGATTTGCTTCAGCGTCTAAGCTGGAAGTTACTTTTCCGGAACTATTTTTTAAATATTGAGCCCCACCAAGGCAGGGGGGAGAATCATGGGGCATTCCACTCTTTTCAAACCATTCTTCTAGAGTCATTGCATGCAGAGCAAGAGCATGAATAGAATAAGCAAGCTCATCAGCCAGGATGTTGTTAACTATTCGATGACGAGCTAAAGGCGTTTTTCCATTAAACTCATCGGAAACGATAGTCACCTTGAAATGACATTCGGATCCTTTTGGCACATTGTGCTTATGACTTTCATTGGCTACTACCAGAAACTGTGGTCGCAGTGTTTGAAGTTTGTTCTCGATGGAATTTTGAATAATCATAATACAATCACTATAAATGAATCTACAGACCCAGTCTATAACATCGAATGAGTAATATAAATTATGTCTGATTCTTATCAAAAAAAACAAGTTGACGAAGTTGTGGCGTATCACCATTTGAGTAAACACCATTTCAACCGGTACGCGCCGAGCCTCGGCTATCTCGACTGGGCAACGCAACCTGATTCGTATCGGCGTTATGCCGGTGCGAAGAACATTCCGCTTCGAAAAATTGATTCCGATGAATTTTTGGGCCTAAGTTATGAAAGCGTGTTTCATGCTAAAACAGACTGGCACTGTAAAAGTGATTTAAATATCGACTTGATCTCCCAATTATTTTTTGACAGTCTTTCACTTTCGGCCTGGAAGCGTGCAGGTGAAAGCCGCTGGGCGCTTCGCGTTAACCCCTCAAGCGGCAATTTACATCCGACAGAAAGTTATTTGCTATCAGGGCCGATGGATTCAATTAGTGATAAGGCGTTCATTGCACATTATTCTTCAGATGAGCATATTCTCGAGTTGCGGAGTGAATTCGATGTTTCGCTCTGGAACGAAGTGCGTAAAGGGTTCCCGGATGAGGTATTTTTTATTGGGCTTAGCTCTATTTACTGGCGGGAGGCTTGGAAATATGGTGAGCGTGCGTTTCGTTACTGCCATCACGATGTCGGCCACGCGATTGGTGCGATCAGTCTTGCAGCTTCTTCACTGGGCTGGCAGTCAAAACTCATAGAGACACTAAGCAGAGAGGAATTATCTATATTGTTTGGCTTGCGGGATTCACTCGGTCCAGAAGCGGAACACCCGGACTGTTTGCTCGCCATCACACCCCAAGCAGCCGACGTGAACCAAACGGAAATAGCAAAAGACATTATCGATCAACTCCAATTGTTAGATTGGCAGGGGAAGGCAAACCAACTCAGTCAATCCCATGTGAGCTGGCCAAATCTAGAGAAAATCGCGGCAGTGACAACAAAGGCGAATAATGAACCGATTCTGTTTGATAATCCTTTACGAGGTGAAGAGAAAACAACCGAAGAGTATACGAATCGATCTGTTTCTTTTCGAAAGATGGTTCGACAGCGACGAAGTGCTGTTGCAATGGACGGGAAGACGTCGATAAGGCGCGAGCAATTTTACCAGATTCTAAAAAAGACATTGCCGGAAGAGAATCGGTATCCTTACAGAACGCTACCGTGGTCGTCCAAAGTTCATTTTGCCATATTTATTCATCGAGTTGAAAACCTTGAGTCGGGACTTTATTTTTTAATCCGCGATGTTGAGCAAACGGAATACTTGAAAAGAGTGGCGCGATCTGATTTCCTCTGGGAGAAGCCGGTAGGTTGTCCAGAAAACCTGCCTCTTTTCAAATTGCTGGTCGCGGATGTGCGAGTTGCAGCGAAGCAAATTTCCTGTTTGCAGGATATCGCCGCGGAGGGTTGTTTTAGTCTGGGAATGATCACGCAATTTCAGGAACCCCTTCAAAAATACGGAGCCTGGTTTTACCCGCGGCTCTACTGGGAATGCGGTCTGGTCGGACAGGTGCTTTATCTGGAGGCCGAAGCGATTGGCATTCGCGCCACAGGCATCGGGTGTTTTTTTGATGACCCGATGCACCGTGATATTCTTGGCATTGAAGATCTGAGTTATCAATCGCTCTATCATTTCACGATCGGTGGCGCACTTGAGGATACCCGGATTGAATCCCATCCGGCTTATATTGATTAATGATGGTATTGTTAACTTAAGTCAAATTGGGCTGATTTCTGCCTCGGGCCAGCATTCCGAATACAGGACAATCAATTAGTTACAAATTCGTGTATCGATTATTTTTGTTCAAATTTACTTAACTTGACAATATCAGTGCGGCGTTTAAACACGTTACTTTTTCAAAACAAACCCTTATAATGTACATATTTTATGTACATTATAAGGTCATCCATGACTTCAGTGAATGTTACCGAATTACGCCAGCACTTGCCAGATTATCTCAAACAAGTACAAGCAGGTGAAGAAATTGTGATTACGTTGCACGGCAAAATCATTGCCCGCATTGTTCCTGATCGCAAAGAAAGCAAACGTGAGGCAGCTCTTAACCGCCTGGATGCGCTTCGCGGCACGGTCATTGTGGGTGACATTCTCGCACCTCTGGATGAAGAATGGACAGGCGATGCTGACAATCTGTGATACAAATATTTTGCTATTTTGGGCAGATCGTCATGAGCGTTTAACGATAGCTGCTCAGCAAGCACTGGATAATGGCAGTGCAGACGGCAAGTTGGCTTGTGCCGCCATTAGCTTCTGGGAAATCGCTTTACTGTTTCGGAAAAACAGATTGGTGCTTCCTGCGCAACATACACCAACTTCTTATATGGAAGATATTGTTGCGTCATTGGAGCTAAACATTCTTTCGATCACACCTGCGATCGCTGTATTAGCTGAAAGCGGTATCGTCATACATGGTGATCCAAGCGATAGATTGATCGCGGCCACAGCCATTGCGCATCAAGCACCGCTCATTACTGCCGATAAAAAACTTCATGCGACGCCTGGCTTGAACTGTATCTGTTGATTTAACTTAAATTTTAAAAATAACGCTATCCCTTGTAATTGTTGTCAAACATTGTAACTTGACGCATGTAAATCTGTTCAGCAAATTAAAACTATTCTGCATGAACATTGGGCCTTAAGACGGTAGTTTTACCCTTTTTGCGGAACATAAAATAACATAACGCATTGATATTAATATATTTCGTGGTAGACTCATAATCTCTTGGTCGTTGGTTCGAGTCCAACCAGACCCACCATTTCATACTCCATTGTTTTCATTGGATTATTTTTCTATTCTTTCGGGTTTAGAAAAGAGCGTTCGTAGCAACAAATTGAATTGTAAGAAATTTTTGGTTCGATTCCCATCAGCTTCTTTTTCTGCTTTTTTGATTTTTGTGCAAGGTCTATTGGAATGAGGTTCGTCCGTACCATGTCCCTTTGCCGGTTCCGTGTTGCGCAAGATGATTTGCGGAAACGAGAGACTGGAGGTGTTTTTTCACAGTGTTACGGTTTGCACCTGTGATTTTAACTATCTGGCTAATCGTTATTTTCCCATGCTCTTTTGCCACCTCCAGAATTTGTACGGAAAGATCCGGCAACATGTCGATAACAATTTTCTCGCGTTCTATTTTCTTCTCAAGTTTTTTCTTTTGTTGCTGGAGCGCTCGCAAGAAATACACTACCCAAGGTTCCCATTCCGGTGCTTTGCTTCGGATTGTACCCTGTGTTCGACGCAAGGCTATATAGTAGGCTTCTTTAGTTTGTTCTACTACGCTTTCCAGCGAACTATAGAAAACATATACATAGCCACTACGTAAAAGTAACAACGTTGTAAGAATACGCGATAGTCTGCCATTCCCGTCTTGAAACGGATGAATTTCTAGAAACACAACGATAAAAATGGCGATCACAAGCAGTGGATGCAGTTTATTTCTGTTTAGAGTTGTATGCGCCCATTCAACCAATTCACTCATTAAGCGCGGGGTATCGAAGGGCGTTACTGTTTCGAACACAACGCCGATTGCTTTTCCGTCCGTATCAAAAGCGCTAACATGGTTAGGGTTGGTTTTATATTCACCGCGATGCCGTTTATCTTTTTCGCTGTGAACAAGAAGATCACGGTGCAGTTGTTTTATATGGTTTTCAGTGAGGTCAATTGCATCCGAATACGCAAATACCATTTCCATGACCTGCGCATATCCGGCGATTTCCTGTTCGTCGCGTGTATCAAATTTTTTGATTTCAAGGCTGGATAGAAGTTGCTCGACTTCTCTGTCGGATAGCTTGCTCCCCTCAATCCGCGTAGATGAACCGATACTTTCGATTGTTGCAACTCGGCGTAATGCGGATAGCCGTTCCGGGGCTAGCGTGCCAAGCGCCTTCCAAGCACCTTTGAATTCATCCAGTTCGGCAATGAGGCCGAGGATTTCAGGCGTAATATTCAGGGAATCAGTCTGAATGCTCATACCCATAAATATACCCATAAATATCCAAATAATCAAGATCAGAGCATGATGCTTATAAATATACCCAAAAGTACCCGAAGGGCTGTTTCAAACACTAAGGCAGTGGTTCAATGTCGCCAGAAATACTTTGCAGTACGGTGTTCCAGTCCTGCAAAGTATTAAAAAGTTGGTTCGATATTTCTCCTTTCTTCTCCACCATAAAACATGGAGTTGCAAGTGTATGCGTATAACTCCATTTTCTTTTATGCTAAATGCCATCAGTATGTCACTGCACTTTATCAATGTCACAGTCTGCCAAGCAAAACAACAGGTAATAAAGAAACCCGTCCTAAAGACGGGTTAAATTCTTTTCTATTACTAAGTCTGGCCACTCAAATTTGGGTTCCAGTAAGCCGATTTAATGTAATGCGTCTCAGATTACTATAACGCATACCGTATTTTTTCTTTACACACCTCATCGTTAACCATTATCACGTCAATAATCTTTATTCAGCAGTAGCAATTCGCGAGCCACTTAATCTGGTTTCATTTATCGAGTGAAAAATTTTTGTTGTTAAGTAATTAAAATTTTTTCCGTTATGCTTTCAGTAGCAGGACATATCCTGTCAATACTGCAAACACTGAATCTGGAAATGTTTTTCTAAAAAAACAGTGATGTAAGTTTCTAGGCAAATTGAGGATAGATGAAATGGCTAAGTCGATTGCAATTTATAACAACAAAGGCGGCGTAGGAAAAACGACACTGTCGCTTTTCTTGTCTGACTTTCTTTCATCAATTACCATAAACAAAAAGAAATCCAAGGTATTGGTTATGGATTTTGATCCTCAAGCTTCATGTGCTAATGCTGTGTTAGGCATAGAAAAAGTATCTGAGATTATAAATAACTCGTTAACGATACCATACATATTGAATGCGAAGCTCAATCAAAAAAAGGAAATAGATATATCAAGGTTCATCTTTACCCGAGAGGAAAATAACAGCACAGAAACAAAAAAGACACGGTTGGGAAATCTTGATGTCATGGTGTCTGAGCCAAATTTAGCGCTTAGCTTTGATGAAAAAGTTTCCTTGAAGGACTCTTTGAAATTGGCTCGCTGGATGAGTAATGAATTAGCCGCGGAATATGATTTTATTTTTGTTGATTTGCCTGGAAGCATATCAAAAGTAAATAAATTTTCTTTGGTTGGCGCTTTTCTGGCAGATAACTATGTTATCCCAACCGAACCAAACAGATTAAACGTTAATGCCCTATCTGGCACTTTAAATATGCTTGATAATATTAGAACTTGGAAAGGGCGAAGTAGCGGCTATAATTTATTGGGCTTTGTTCTTAACAAGGCAGATAAAAGAGCCAAACAATTTATTGCTCATAAAGATGATTTGAATCAGTTTGCAAAACATAAAAATTGCAAAATCTATAAAAATGTTCTTCCACCAACACCTAAACTATCAGATGCATCCGATGACTCTATGCAATTTATTACCTTGTCAGATAGATACGATAGCTATTACGATAATGTTAGAAAACTTGTGATAGAAATAACTGCAGATCTGGGTTTTACCAAAAGTTAAAATAAAGCAGAAACTGCTTATATACCCCACCCACTCCTTGAATAGAGGTGTCAACAAACAAATAGCTCTTTTGCTTCATGTCCGCTCGCTTCGCCCTTCCAATCTTTAAATTTCAAATGAGCGAAAGGTATCTTGACACATAGGGTGTTCGCCGCTACCGGTTCTCTTAAAATGAGTTGATGGATTCCATTTGCCGTTATACGCCTGATACACCAATAGCCAAGCAAATTTTTTCTGTTTCGTTTTGATAGAGCCAAAAATGTATGTTTTTTTGTCGATAATCTGTGCGGTCGAGCGAAATGATGGGCTGGCTAATGGTCACGTTCATTGGACATAAATAAAGCATGTGATATGGTTCGGTGGATTACTAGTCAATCTATCAAAAAAACATTAGCGATATGAAGCAGGTAAATTTTGGTAAGTCTTTTGGGCATCCTGTACTCGCAGCTCAACTTGGTAAACGTTTGCGTAAGCATTACAGCGTTGCTGCTACTTCGGGTGAGTCGTCACTGGTAATCGGAATTTTTGGTGAATGGGGTAGTGGCAAAAGTAACCTGCTGCATTTGGTGCAGGAAGTGATGCAGTCGGACAGCGGCAACAAAGATACACCTGTCATCACGGTAGCATTTAACCCGTGGCGCTATGAGAAGGAAGAACATCTGATTGTGCCGTTACTAAAAACGACACAGGTGGAAATTGTTAATTGGGTACTGGAACATAGAACGCTCGGAGATAAAACCAAGGATTTTCTTGTAAAGGCGGCGGCATTTATGAAAGCATCTGCTTTTGCTTTTGCCGGCGCTTTTAAAGCCAAATACACGCAGAAAAGCACGGGAATCTCGATCGAGTTTGAAGCTAGTAAGTTTCTGAAGGAAATTGAAAGACGGGTAGAGCTTCAAAATGAAAGTCTTTTTTCGGATTATGATTCAGTTTACTACGAGTTTCAAAAGCATTTAAGCGAATTGACTTCCTCCAGCAAACCGGGCTTGCGGCTTTTGTTTCTAATTGATGACCTTGATCGCTGTTTACCGGAAAAGTCAGTGGAAATGCTGGAATCCATCAAGCTGTTTCTGGATGTTAAAGGTTGCGCCTTTGTGCTGGCGTTGGATGATGAAGTGGTTGAGCGCGGCATTATTCATCGTTACCGTGATTACCTGTTCCAGCAAGGCGATGGGGCGGGACAAAACGGGTATTCTTTCGCGCACCTGCCGATTACCGGGCAGGAATATCTGGAAAAGATCGTCCAGCTTCCATTCCGTTTGCCACAGCCTACTCGTGACAATATCCGTTTGTTCCTGCAACAACGTGAACCAGCGTTGTTTGGTAAGTCTGATGAAACAGAACGTGGCAAACATGTACTGTTGGATTTGTTTGCTGATTGTATTCCACCTGTGCCGCGTAAGTTGATTCGGGCAGTCGAGTTGTTGAAATTATTACTGGATATTCTGGATACACGTAAAAAACGCGATGAATACCAGTTATTACCATTGGCTAAGTTAACCTTGTTGCAGTTATTTGCACCGGATTTGTGTCGTTTTGGGCGGCGTTATGATGCAGGTTTTATGCAGCGTTTGGAAAATTGGGTCAAGTATGACCATTGGGGGATGGATGATTTCATTGGGCGTACTGAGTGTGAAATGTTAGGACTGGAATATCAGCATCTTGGTGACACCGAAAAGCGTGACGCAAATTTTTCAGGACTAGAAAAGGCCAAACAGAACGATTTGCGCCTATTCCGTAAAAATGGTGTGCGTTTGTACCAGCATTTTGAGGTGGCGAGGCAAAATCGCAGTGGATTTGATCCTGAACGCCTGATCTGTAGCGGTTCGATTGCAGATGAGAATCTGACTCCCTATTTCAGCTTTCTGGAAGATGTTATACCTGAACAAGAGGATATTGTGTCATCAGGGAAAAAACATTCTCAAGAAGATAAAGGAGCTGAATTGCAAGGAAGCGGTGTAGCGTCTGCAGCAGGCGGGCCGTCCGCCTCTGAAGATTCACGCCCACTTGCCCGTATTCACAAGCTGGACGATTTTCTTAACCGTCTGTTTTCTACCGATAGGGCCAACTGGAAATCCGCTTTGCAGAGTGATGAAATGGATGGTCGGGTACTGGATGATAAGGCATTTACAGCGATCCAGGAACGGTTGAGGGATGCTAGCTATATCGGGCTTGCCAATCAGGCGGACTGGTTGAGAGCGCTGGATAATGTATTGACTGACGCACAATTTCAGTTATTGGCGCAGCAGATGGAAAACTTTGCAGAAGTTTTCCCTGATATAGATGTTTCTAATCTGGATGTGTTATCTGATATCGGCTTGTGGGTTGTGGAATTAAACAGGGAACGTAAGCAACTGCTTGAGTCATATTTGCAGTCCATTAGCAGTTGGGCGCTGGATATTGTTGAAAATGGCAAACTGGAACCTGTGAAACGGGCTGCTATCGGGGATATTCTCGGGCAGGTGGGTGACTCGCGTTTTTACGATGAGGATCATTTTTATTTGCCCAGGCAGTTTCAGGGTGAGAAGGAAAAGAATCACGGTTTTATCGAAATGCCGGCTGGTAAGTTTGTGATGGGGGGAAATGACGAGAAGCATGAGGTTACCATAAGCGATAGTTTCCGGATTGCCCGTTACCCGGTGACTGTTGCGCAATATGCCTGTTATGTTGATCAAGAAGCAGAAACACCAGATGATTGGCAGAAGCAATTGCTGTACCCAAATCGGCCGGTTACTAATGTCAGCTGGAAGAACGCCAGTGCTTATTGTGTATGGCTTAAGGAGCGCTTGTTGGAAAAAAATGTTATTAAAGCAAAGCAATCTGTTCGTTTGTTGACAGAAGCTGAGTGGGAGCGGGCAGCCTGTTCTGGTGATCGGCGTATTTATCCGTGGGGTAATGATTGGGATATCAGCAGAGCTAATGCAGCGGGAGAGATAGGTCATCCCAGTGCAGTCGGTATGTATCCAGGGCAACATCCAGAAGGTATTCAGGATATGGCAGGCAATGTCTGGGAATGGACCTGTTCGAACTGGCGCGATCAGTTTGACGGCAGTGAGCAGCAATGTAATAACAATACCGAGGACACTCAAAACCGCGTGTTGCGCGGTGGTTCCTGGGACGGTCACCCGGACGACCTGCGCGCGGCGGCGCGCTACGACTACCATCCGGTCATCCGTGACGACAATCTCGGTTTTCGGGTGTTGTGTTCGTCCCCCATCGAATAGCGGTTCGCTGGCGCGCTGATCACTGAGCTGCGGGTTTGCGGTTCACTGTGCGCCGCGAAGCGGCGCCGCGCGTATTTTTTGCATGTCGTGTGATAGATTGGCATACTGTTGGTGCAGGTTGCTGTTCTGCGGGGTTCCCTGAGACGAGGCCCGTGTGTTGCGCGGTGGTTCCTGGAACAATCATCCAGACAACATGCGCGCGGCAACGCGCAACAACAACCATCCGGACAACCGTAACAACAACATCGGTTTCCGGATGGTGTGTTCGTCCCACATCGGCATCTGCTCCGACGCCGGAATTGCCAGCCGGTTACGGCTTGCTAGCCGAGGCCGGAGATAGATTGATGGCGCAGGTGAGTCCCGTCCGCACGTGGCAACATCGCGTCGGGCGCATATTAAAGCCGAGCGCCGCCTGGATTCGTTCCCGTGGCGCTCACCTTTTTTTAGTATCTGGATTGCTTGGATCCAGCCGCCCAACAATTTGCCAATCTCTGCGACCTGGGCGCTGACATGGGCATACTGTCCATCGTTGAACCAGTGCCATTGATAGGCGACCAGCACCGGTCAGTGAGATAGCGCAGCAATTACAGTGCATAGCGTTGCCGGTGTTTGTTGAGTACTGCCATGCTGATTTTCTTGAACGAGTATACCGCTTCTTCACCCCGCGACTTAACTCTGCCGATGTTTGTGATGTCAAGCAAATATGCAACAACTCCGTCATGATAATACAAATACCATTTACCTTTATACATAGAAAAAATAACAGACGGTAGCGTCACACGCTGGGATATAAAATTTCAGCAGCGGGAAGTATGTGGCCGGACGATTGCAAGCGCAGGTGGTTTGTCCGTGCGAAGTCCCGCATAAAATAAATATATGGTAGCATGCGGGTCTTCATCAAAAGAAGCTTTGAGCGATGCCCCGAAAATGTCAGGTGATTCGGGATGAATTTTAGGAGGCCAGTTAATGATGCCACA
>BQJA01000022.1 GCA_021604405.1 Nitrosomonas sp.
TGTTGGCTGAAGTGGCATTGCAGCGTGGCTACCCTGAGATTGCATTGAAAAATTATCTTAAGATAACACAAGCCGCGCAAGACCCACGTTTTGCTCAACGTGCCACAGAAATTGCTTTAAATTTACGTGAGCCATTTGCAGCGGAAAAAGCAGTCTCTTTATGGACGCAACTTGATCCCAGTTCATTGAATGCTAATCAAGCGGCGGCGGCTTTATTGGTCAATATGGGCAGGTTGGATGAGGCGCGTCCTCATTTGGAAATTTTGCTGGCATCGGATGACAGCGCGGTTGATGATGCTTTTATGCAATTAAATAAACTGTTAGCAACTCATTCCGACAAAGTCGCATCGTTGAAATTGGTTCAACAGCTTGCTGAGCCATACCCTGATTTGCCCGAAGCGCATTTCGCCGTTTCTCAGGCCGCCTGGCTGGCAGAGTATTATGAGATTGCGCTAAATGCGATGAAGCAGGCGCTTGCATTGCGCCCAGACTGGGAAATAGCCGCTGTTTATCAGGGTCAGATTTTGCGGCGGATGCATTATGCGGATGTTGCCGCATATTACAAGGATTTTCTGGATAAATATCCCAAGGCTAACGAGGTGCGCGCCGCTTATGTGCGTATGTTGATAGCGGAACAGGATTATGATAGTGCGCGTGCGCAGCTTCAACAATTGTTGGTAGAGAATCCAGATAATGCGGATATTGCCTTGACCATTGGTTTATTATCGATGGAACTGCGCGACTTTGATTTAACTGAGACGCATTTTAAAAAAGCACTTGGCCTGGGGTATAAAGATCCAAGTTCGATTCACTTTTATCTTGCTCAAATTTATGAGGAAACACAGCGAAGTGACATGGCGATGGCGTCATATCGCAAAGTAAAAACGGGAGACCGATTTATTCCTGCACAGATTCGATATGCTGCTTTGCTGGCTGAAAAAGGTGAATTAAATGCTGCGCGTCAGCACTTGCAGCAATTACCTGCGGCGAATGATCAACAAATGGCACATTTAATTTTGGCTGAGGCGCAGTTATTGCGGCAATTGGGCGAACATCAGCAAGTATACGATTTGCTTGATGATGGCCTGCAAAAGTTACCCGATTTTCCCGAGCTGCTTTATGATCGGGCCCTCGCAGCAGATAAGATTGGTAAATTTGATATCCTGGAACGGGATTTGCGCAGACTAATTCAATTGAGGCCGGAAAGTGCGCATGCATATAATGCGCTCGGATATAGTCTTGCAGAACGTGGGGATCGTTTGCCTGAGGCGTTGAAGCTTATCAAAAAGGCTGTAGCGCTTTCGCCGGATGATGCCTACATTATGGACAGTTTGGGGTGGGTTTATTATCGTATGGGTAATATTCAAGAAGGACTCAATTATTTGAATTTGGCTTTTGCTGCTCGCCCCGATCCCGAAATTGCCGCTCATTTGGGAGAAGTACTTTGGGTGAAGGGAGCGAAAGAGGATGCAAAAAAAATATGGCAATCGGTTTTGAGGGATAATCCGGATAATGAGGTTTTGCTTCAAACTATGGAACGTTTTTTGAGTCAATAATTTTGTGAAGGGTTTGGCATGCTCAGCGCAGAACGCTGAGTTCCGAGATTCGGTTATCTATTACCTGTATTATTTTTTGATAGGCTGGCGTTTCAGTATTTCCAAACTGCGTTTTAAATTGTTTTTCTGACATGTGATCAGGAAGGTCTGACCAGGGTGGCTCAAGTCTGCATCAATAAGTCCCTTACTCACTATTTGCTGAAGCTGCTGCGCATCTGTCAAGCTTGTTACGGCTTTTTCTCCAAATCGTGCGCCGGCGCAATTCGCGGCTATATCACTGAATGAAAAACCCCTTCCTTTATGGGAGTCAGCAATTTCTTTGTATAAACCCATTGCATCGGACAATTTCGTGTCTGAATAAGCAGTGATAGCGGCCGATGCGATAAAATGCTTGGAAAAATCGTTGCGTCCTTCGAGGGTAACTAATTGTTCAGTAGGACTCGGCCAGCTATCAGCATCCGGAATAGGCAGCCATGCAGATATCCCTAATGCGTGAAATGTGGATGCCAGAATCACTGCACGATTTTCTATTACGGTGTCTCCATTGATCGAATGTTTTGTTGCCGCGCGCATTAACTGGTGCAGGATTTCTGATAGGGGCACAGTGCTGGCGTTATTCAGCCGACTATTTTTGACTAATAGCATGTGATAACGATATAGCTGCGCGTACGTTTTCCTGCTGAGAACCGGAAAGTTTATTTCTTGCGTTATTAAATTGTGGTTCCTGTTGTTATAAGTGATGGTTATTTTGTTTGGCGATAATTGAACCCATTTTATAACATCCAGGCCTTTGCGGTTGAAAGGGTTACTTTGTAGCCAGCCCATTGTCTGAGATGGCAGTAATGTGTAATAAAATCTGGCAGAACTAAGCTGCCAATCCGTACGGCCTGCTGTTGCGGCAGGGCGGCTGTTTGAATTAGAGTTGCTTCAAAATTTAGATAGACATTGAATAAGTTTAGCGGAATGGGAAGACTGAAATGAACAAGCGCGCTTCGCCTGGCGGTTGCGATTTGCGCGTTTCCTTTTCCAAAGTGGTTGGTAAGATAATTTGCAACGAGGTCAGCATCTTTTGAAAGTATATTTACAGTAGTGAGTTGACCGGTGGCAACCTGGGTGCGGTGAGTATCAAAAATTATATTTTGCTCGTGCGATATGTTCTGGCGTGAGCGTTGTCTGACGATCGATTCGAGGTTGCGTTTCAATGGCCAATATCAGAAAAACGGTAAGCGCTAATGACAGGATAGAAAAAAACAAATAGTGAGCAGTAGAATAATTTGCGTATATTCATGATGCGCTGTTAAGTGATGCGGCCGGACGCAGCTATATTTTCCTTAAAAATCAACTGGACACGAAATTCCCGCAATGCATGCGGATTGCTATGTTTCTGTGAAAATTTCATTAGGGTAAGAAAGTTTATATACGGTAAGATTAGAATTTAGTTTAAGATTCCTATCTTTTGTTATTGATAGGTATAATATACCCGCTATCCTAGATAGGTGTTTTTTGTCTCAGGGATAAATTGAGAACAGATATAAGTATAAGGTATTGATCACTCACGTATGCTGTATGCTGATTTTTGCTTTTTCGATTGATTAAGCAGAAGCAATTAGACGCTTACTGCAACGGGTGTTGCAGTATAATTTAATATTAACTGATTTCTTGGGATTAAATTTCCGATCTATCAATGTAATTAAGTGGGCCAACGGATGTTGACAGATCCTCAACGAAAGTCTTTTGCACCACAGGTGCTTGAATTTAAAAGTAGTACTTTTTTTGTTCCTGTGCTGATACTGTACAATAATGATTTGTCTGCGATTGAGCACGCGCTACAGGAAAAAATAAGGCAGGCGCCTGATTTTTTCAGAAATTCACCTTTGGTGTTCGATGTGCACGCGCTGAATAAACACAATAATGATTTGGATATTGTCGCGTTCATAGACTTTCTGCGCGAGCTCGGGCTGTTTCCCATTGGTATACGGGGTGGAAACGAGCAGCAAAATAAACAGGCACAAGAAATGTTCATCACGGTTGATGCAGTTCGTGACAGTGCCGCTGCAGAAACACAAAAAACTGCTGTTGACGAGCCAGTTCGCAAATCAACGTCTGCTGAACAGACCGGTGCGTCTGTTTCAGATTCTGCACCGGCACCTGCACCTGCACCGTCGGCAACCACATTAATTTCGCAACCGATTCGCTCAGGTCAGCGTATATACGCTGCGGGAGATCTGATCATTTTGTCGCAAGTAAGTGCGGGTGCTGAAATTATGGCTGAAGGTAATATTCATATTTACAATACGCTGAGAGGAAGAGCCTTGGCTGGCGTTCAAGGGAACAAAGAGGCGCGAATTTTTTGTTTTGATTTGCAGGCAGAGCTTATTTCCATAGCGGGTGATTATAAGACCAGTGAAGATTTTGATGAAGGCCTAAAGAAAAAGCCGGTTCAGATCTACTTGCAGGATCGCGCATTATTTATTAAAGACATTGCAAAGACTTAAGTAAAGGAGGCTCAGTGGCGAGAATCATTGTCGTAACGTCGGGAAAGGGTGGTGTTGGGAAAACAACAACAAGTGCAGCAATAGCTATGGGGCTTGCAAAAAAAGGCCATAAAACAGTAGTTATCGATTTTGATGTTGGTTTACGTAATCTGGATTTGATTATGGGTTGCGAGCGACGAGTTGTGTATGATTTTATAAATGTAATCAATGGAGAAGCGAGTCTCAGCCAGGCTCTGATTCGAGATAAGAACTGCAATTTGCTGTACATTTTGCCTGCTTCACAAACACGCGATAAAGATGCGTTGAGTCTGGAAGGCGTCGGTCGGGTCTTGGATGAATTATCAAAAGACTTTAAATACATTGTGTGCGATTCACCTGCCGGCATTGAGAAAGGTGCTAATCTGGCACTTTATTTTGCAGATGATGCATTTGTTGTGACTAATCCGGAAATTTCTTCTGTCAGAGACTCTGACCGCATGTTGGGTATTCTATCAAGTAAGTCGCGCAGAGCTGAAAAAGGTGAAGAGCCGATCAAAGAATATTTGCTGCTTACCCGTTATGAGCCAAGTCGGGTTAAATCGGGTGAGATGCTGGGTCTTGAAGATGTGCAGGAAATACTGTCCTTGCATCTGCTGGGTATTATTCCGGAATCGAGATCAGTTCTGACCGCGTCAAATGCTGGTACGCCAGTAATTCTGAACGATAAGAGTGAGGCTGGACAAGCTTATGCTGATGTTGTTGCGCGTTACCTCGGTGAAAAGCGACCGCATCGGTTTGTTAATGGCAAGAAAGGATTTCTCAGTAAGTTATTTGGGAGAAGACTATGAGCTTATTAGATTATTTTAGAGCATCTAAAAAATCCAAAACAGCCTCACTTGCAAAAGAGCGATTGCAAATTCTTGTTGCCCACGAACGGAGTTTCCGCGACAAACCTTCGTATCTTCCGCAACTGCAACAAGAGTTGCTGGACGTTATTCGTAAATATGTGGATGTCGAACAAGATGCGATAAGCGTTAATTTTGAACAGGATGATGATCAGGAAGTGTTGGAGTTAAATATTGTTTTGCCAGAACAGCACGACGAAGCTAAAAGAACTTTAAACATGTAGTGAGTCGTACTGTTCGTTAACAGATGATGTTTTGATTATTTGCGCGCATAGCAATCGAACAAAAAAGATAAGCTTTTACTCCAAGCAAAGAAAATTCCTCGGCAATTGTATGCCTGCTTACTTTTTCTTCCCGTTATTTATAAACATTGCTTAAGCGTTCAATTGCTCTTATTCGTGCGTTTGTTGAGGTCCGGCATTTGCTAGGCGGCAGACGTTTTTATTATCCTGTCTGGCGGATATTATTTTTTCTTTTTTTTCTGACTGCTGGTTGCGCAATGGTTGAAACCAAACCAGTTGGCGTGACAGTTGTTGTTACTGAGCCGGTTGCGCTTGACGAGAATGCCTCGTCCGCGGACTTTGAGCTGACTGGAAGGATTTCGGTGCAGGATGAGGAACAGCGCTTTTCTGGTGGCGTGCGCTGGCAACATGCCAGCAAAGCAGGCGATGAAATTTCTTTGCTTTCACCGTTAGGGCAGATTATGGTGCAGATTGTGCAGGATAACGAAGGCGCACGTCTTACCACTTCTGAGCAAAAAGTTTTTTTTGCGTCTGATATTGAGATATTGACAGAAACAGTTTTAGGTTGGCGTATTCCTGTGGCAGGATTGCAATATTGGGTGCAAGGCGAACATTTTCCAGCAACGGCAGCTATTAAACATTTAGACAGCGAAGGGCGTGTAGTCGCGATTAATCAGGATGACTGGGAAATTGACTATGTCCGCTATTTTCCAGCGCACTCGGTTCATGCAGCACGCCCCAAAGTGCTGGTACTGAAATATGCAACACTTAGAATGAAATTAGTTGTCGATGATTGGGGAGACAGTCGTTCGCCTGTTGCAGAGTATAGTGATTACCAAAATTATTCAGTGCCATCTTTGTAGGTGTTCGAGCTATTGTTGCTTGGGTCGAAGATTCAGGAAAGTAGTTGTCTTGTTTGCACGAGCCGGTAAGTAAAGCTCACTTCACAAAAAAAAGGATTCAAGGCAGTCAATTAGCCAGTGAATCAATACATTTCTATTTCTGAATCAATAAAACCATGCCTACTTTTCTTGCGCCAGCTAAGCTTAATCTGTTTTTGCATGTGACAGGACGCAGAAATGACGGTTATCATTTGTTACAAACAGTTTTTCGTTTACTGGATTTTTCGGATCAATTACGCTTTGATTTACGCAAGGACGGAGCTGTCAAGCTGAATAAACCTATCGCAGGGGTTCCTGAAGAAAATGATCTGTGTGTGCGCGCCGCGAAATTGCTGCAGCAGAAAAGCGGTACAAATCAGGGCGTTGAGATTTTTTTGACGAAACAAATCCCATTGGGTGGCGGACTGGGCGGCGGCAGTTCTGATGCGGCAACGACATTGTTGGCACTCAATCATTTGTGGAATCTGGACTTTAGTAGAAGTCAGTTAAGGGAGCTGGGACTGCAATTGGGTGCTGATGTTCCGGTGTTTATTTTTGGTGAGAATGCATTTGCAGAAGGCGTTGGTGAGAAGCTTATGCCTATCTTGCTGCCGCCAGCCTGGTATTTGGTGCTCATCCCGCCTTTGCATGTCTCGACTGCCGAAATTTTTTTAAGTAAGGAATTGACACGTAACACGATTCCTATCAAAATACCGCCCTTTTCCATACAGCAAGGACATAATGACCTGGAACCGGTCGTGTGTCAGAAATATCCCGTTGTGGCAGAATATCTGGAGTGGCTAAAACGGCTGAAAAATACTACAATAGTCGCAATGAGTGGTTCAGGGGCATGCGTGTTTGCTGAATTTGATACTAAATCAACAGCGCTTGCAGCTTTTGCGCAAATTCCTGCCGGCATGAACGGTTTTGTAACGCGAGGATTGGATCATCATCCCATGCGTGATACAGTAAAATAAAGAATTGGGGAGTCGCCAAGTGGTAAGGCACCGGATTTTGATTCCGGCATTCGTAGGTTCGATCCCTACCTCCCCAGCCAATTTTTCAAAAAATCCAGAAATTAATCCCATTGTCTTGGATATTCAGATCTAGTGAATAACAATCGCCAGCTTACGGATCGTGTGATCAGTTTCAAGTAGGAGTAACCTATGTTCCCGAGTTACCAGTTTTTAACGATAAAGCAATAAGTATGTCATACGACAGCTTGATGGTCTTTACCGGCAATGCTAATCCAAAATTAGCGCAGGATACTGTTAAACATCTTAATATTCACTTGGGCCGTGCAATCGTCGGGCGTTTCAGTGACGGTGAAATAATGGTGGAGATCCTGGAGAACGTTCGTGGTAAGGATGTTTTTGTATTACAGTCCACTTGTACGCCAACGAATGACAGTCTCATGGAAATTCTGGTAATGGTGGATGCGTTGAAGCGTGCCTCTGCTGGTCGGATTACGGCGGCGATTCCTTATTTCGGTTATGCACGTCAGGACAGAAGGCCGCGTTCGGTACGGGTACCGATTACTGCCAAGGTAGTGGCAAATATGCTGACAACCGTTGGCATTGATCGTGTGCTAACGATGGATTTGCATTCCGATCAAATTCAGGGTTTTTTTGATATTCCGGTGGATAATGTTTATGGCATGCCTATTTTACTGGGCGATGTGTGGAAAAACGATTATCAAAAACTAGTGGTTGTTTCGCCTGATGTGGGCGGCGTCGTGCGTGCGCGACATTTGGCAAAGCGTTTGGAATGTGATCTGGCAATTATTGATAAGCGGCGACCCAAGCATAATGAAGCTAAGGTGATGAATATTATTGGTGAAGTCAGCGGGCGGACATGCGTTATTATTGATGATTTGGTGGACACTGCCAACACCCTCTGTGAAGCAGCAAATGTTTTGAAGCAGAAAGGCGCGGATAGCGTGCTGGCTTATTCCACACATGCAGTTTTGTCGGGTAATGCAGTGGCGCGTATTGAAAGTTCTGATTTAGATAAACTGGTGGTGACTGATACCATTCCTTTACGTGAGGATGCTCAGCGCTGCAATCGTATTTGTCAGCTAAGTGTGGCAAACCTGTTGGCAGAAACAATGCTGCGGATTAGTAATGAAAGTTCGATCAGTTCTTTATTTATCGAGTAAGCAGTAATGCTTGCAGTGAGTTAGTAGAACCCTGAGGTTAAAGGTGATCGCTGTTTAGATTCATAATCATAGCAGCACGTGTAGTTGTTGGACCAAATTGTTGTAGTTTATTAATAAATTTTTTGTTGGTTATCTGGTCGCGGATGATCATCTTATGGAGAAATTAAATGCAAATTGAAATCAATGCAAACAAGCGTACGTTGCAGGGCAAGGGTGCGAGCCGCCGCCTGCGCAATTCTGGTAAAGTGCCGGGGATTATTTATGGCGGAAAAGACCCGGCGCAGTCTATTGAACTTGATCACAACGATTTATTTCACAAGCTTAGGCTCGAAGCTTTTCATGCTTCCATTCTGACAATGGATGTTGAGGGAAAAAAACAGCACGTATTATTACGCGACACGCAGATGCATCCATTCAAACAGATAGTATTGCATGTTGATTTTCAACGTGTTGATCAGAATAAGAAGATACATGTGAAAGTTCCATTGCACTTTATTAATGCCGAGAGTTCGCCAGGCGTGAAAACTTCAGGTGGCAATGTTAGTCATGTGCTGACAGAAGTGGATGTCTCTTGCTTGCCAAAAGATTTGCCCGAATTTATTACAGTGGATCTGATAGCGCTTGACGCAGGAAATACGTTGCATCTAAGTGATCTTATCGTGCCTGAAAATGTAGAGATCGTTGCATTGGCAAAGGGCGATGATCTGCCCGTGGCAACAATTGTGATTCCGCGTTCCGTGCTGTCCGCAGAAGCTGCTTCAGATGAAGGTGGCGACGAAGACAGCGATAAAAAGGAAGCAGAATAATATAAGAATGCTTGCTGAATTTCAATTTCATGATTCGCGATTAAACGGATTAGTGTTAGGCGAAGCTCAGTTTATAAAACCCTGGAATTGCCGGTGAAGCTCATAGTAGGTCTTGGGAATCCCGGCATAAAGTACGCTGATACACGCCATAATGCCGGATTTCATTGGGTCTCCCGATTGGCAGACCAAATGCATACTGTGCTTGCAATGGAATCCCGGTTTCATGGTCTATGTGCCAGCATAAAGCAGGGCGATACACAATTGTGGTTACTTGAACCGCAGACTTTTATGAATGCAAGCGGACGGTCTGTGTCGGCGTTATGCAGATATTACAAAATCCTGCCTGAAGAAATCCTCGTCGTTCATGACGAGCTTGATTTGATGCCAGGTATATCTAAATTGAAATGGAGCGGTGGTTTAGGCGGCCATAATGGTCTCAAAGACATTGCTGCACATCTTGCCACCAAGGATTTCTGGCGCTTACGTATTGGCGTGGGTCATCCTGGTAGCAGAAATGCTGTTGTCGATTATGTGTTGCACCCGCCACACAAGGATGAGGCGCCGCTCATTGATGACGCTATCGATCGAAGTCTGGCTGTGTGGCCGTTAATTGCGCAAGGTGACTGCCAGGCAGCGATGTTGAAACTACACACTAAATCCTAATTAGAGAAACAAACATTCATGAGTCTGAGATGTGGCATTGTTGGTTTACCCAATGTCGGAAAATCGACGTTATTTAATGCACTGACAAAAGCAGGTATTTCTGCGGAAAATTACCCTTTCTGTACCATTGACCCAAATGTGGGCATTGTTGAAGTGCCGGATCCACGCCTGCAAAAATTGAGCGAAATCGTCAAGCCGCAGAAAACACAATCAGCAACAGTGGAGTTTGTAGATATTGCCGGTCTGGTTGCAGGCGCTTCCAAAGGGGAAGGGCTGGGCAATAAATTTCTTGCCAATATTCGAGAAACCGACGGCATTATCAATATGGTGCGTTGTTTTGCAAATGATAATGTGGTGCATGTCGCTGGCAAGGTAGATCCTGTGTCGGATATCGAAATCATTCAAACCGAATTAGCGCTGGCCGACTTGGCAACCGTCGAAAAAGCATTACAACGGGAAGGAAAACTGGCGAAATCAGGTAACAAGGACGCCATCAAGTTATGTGCATTGCTGGAAACGGTGCGGAATCATCTTGATCAGGGAAAACCAGCTCGAAGCTTGATTTTGGAAAAGGATCAGCAACAATTTCTTAATCCATTGTGCCTGTTGACGGCCAAACCGGCAATTTATGTGGCCAATGTTGACGACGATGGCTTCGAAAATAATCCTCTATTAACACACGTACAGGCATATGCATCCAGTGAAGGCGCACCAGTTGTTGCGATCTGCGCGTCATTGGAAGCTGAAATTTCGGAATTGTCAAATGAGGATAAACAACTGTTTCTCGCCGACATCAATTTGGCAGAACCCGGATTAAATCGTTTGGTTCGCGCCGCGTACCAGTTGCTCGGGCTGCAGACTTATTTTACGGCCGGTGTTAAGGAAGTTCGGGCGTGGACCATGCGCAAGGGTGAGACCGCACCGCAAGCCGCCGGCGTGATACATACCGACTTTGAAAAGGGCTTTATTCGTGCGGAAGTAATTGCTTATGAGGATTTTCTTGCCTGCCAGGGTGAGCAAGGTGCAAAAGAAGCAGGGAAAATGCGCCTGGAGGGAAAGGAATATGTCGTCAAGGATGGCGATGTTATGCATTTTCGTTTCAATGTCTAACAGGTTTTTGAGCAACAGGAATGTAAGGTGATGAGTCGTTCCAAGAGAAATAAAATAAAGCGGTATACGCTCATTGTACTAAATCAGCTGGGCCATTGTGTGTCTCATACAAACTTGTTGTTGTATCAACAAAGTCAGCCACATTGAACAGGATGTTACGCAAACTTAACAGACATAAATATTTACCTTCGCCAGGCTTTTTCAAAATCTCTCATTTTTCTTTAAATACCGCCACTTACCTTCCGGCAAACTGGCAAGCTTCACATTGCCGATGCGGACCCGTTTTAAACCGGTAACTGTCACGTCGACTAATTCGCACATACGGCGGATTTGGCGTTTTTTACCTTCCTTTAGTATAAAGCGCAGTTGATCTCTATTTTGCCAGCTTACCTGTGCGCGTTTTAATGCTAGACCATCCAGGCTCAAGCCATAATTCAGTAAAGCGAGTTTCTCATTTGACAGTGATCCTTCTATTCTTACCAGATACTCCTTTTCGACGTTTGACTCGGTGCCGATCAGTTGTTTTGCGATACGTCCGTCCTGAGTCAGTACCAGCAGGCCTTGTGAATCAATATCCAGCCGTCCTGCAGGCGCGAGTTTTTTTAGATGCGCTTGGCTAAAGCGCTGCGGGAAATTCTTGTCAATAAACTGGAATTGACGGTCGATTAAGCTGATCGCGGGTTGATAACCAGGTTCTGGCTGGCCTGAAACATAGCCGACTGGTTTGTTTAACAGTACCGTGATGCATCGTTGCTGTTGTATCTGAGCTGCTTTATTCAGTTGTATTTGTTGGGTTGGATAAATCTTGGTGCCTAGCTCGGATACTGGCTCACCATCCACGGCTACCCACCCACGCTCGATATATTGATCTGCCTCGCGGCGTGAACAAAGTCCTCGTTCGGACATGAGTTTGGATAAACGGATTTTTTCCATGAGAAGTTAAGTTGCAGGATTGAGAAATAGAAATAAACTGGTGCTACACAGCATTATGTAATTATAATAATAACGGGGTGTGGTTGTGGCCACCCTGTCATCGCGATACGGTCGGATAAAAAATGAAAACAACTGCAGATATATTGGAGAATGCACGAAAACGAGCCAAGGAGATGGATTTGCCTTACCAAGGTGCGCTGTTGCCGGCGGAGGCGTATCAATTGTTCCTGGATGTCGCCGGTGCGCAGTTAGTTGATGTACGGTCACAAGCTGAGCTGGATTGGGTTGGACGAATTCCTGGCGCGATTGAGATCGAATTGCTGGCTTACCCGAGTATGCAACCGAACCCGGATTTTCTTGAGCAACTTTCCATTCAGCTTGATAAGGCATCGCCGGTTATGTTTATCTGCCGCAGTGGCGCGCGTTCAAGTCATGCCGCCATGATTGCCAGTCAATCTGGTTTTGCAGATTGTTACAATGTTCTGGAAGGTTTCGAGGGTGACAAAGATGGCGCGGGTCACCGTGGCAAACGATCGGGTTGGAAAGTGACTGGATTGCCGTGGCAACAAAGTTAGTACTCCGACCATGCAATTAATCCGGAATACGCGGTGACCAGAATAACAATGCCGAATGCAATCCGGTACCAGGCGAACACCGTAAAGTCATGATTGCTGATAAACCGCATTAACCCACGTACCGCTATAAGCGCGCTGAAAAAAGCAGCAATAAAGCCAACTGCAAACATGCCAAGATCATCAAATTCCAGAACCTCGCGATGCCGGTAAACATCATAGAAAGTTGCGGCAAACATAATAGGAATAGCCAGAAAAAATGAAAACTCCGCAGCCGCCTTACGTGACAGGCCAAAAAGCAGTCCGCCAATAATTGTGGCGCCTGAGCGTGATGTGCCTGGAATCAGTGCAAGACACTGTGCCAGTCCTATTTTAAGCGCATGTTTCCAGTCCATATCATCCACCTGTTCGACATCAACGACGTGGTCTCTGCGTTCAGCCCATAAAATCAATAGTCCGCCAACAATTAACGCGATAGCAACGGGTAGCGGATGAAACAAATAATACTTGATGGTCTTGATAAAAAGCAGGCCAAGAATGGCCGCGGGCAAAAACGCGATGAACAGATTCAATACAAAACGGTTGGCCGCTTTGTCCGATCCAATACCGCTCGCTACTTCGCCTATCTTGGCGCGATACTCCCAGCATATCGCAAGTATCGCACCCAATTGAATTACAATGGTGAATACTTTTCCCTTTTCATTATTAAAATCGAGTAAATCACCGGCCAGAATTAGATGGCCAGTAGAGGAAATGGGAAGAAATTCAGTAAATCCTTCGACGATACCAAGGATTAACGCTTTGAACAATAAAACCAAGTCCATGTGCTAAGGCCAGTTAAGATAGGTTGTTAAACGAACGAGCGGCGTATGTGACGGTAATATTTGTATTACAGTTTTCGGTAAATTTCTGCGCCTTTGTCCTTGAACTCTTTGGATTTTTGCGCCATGCCCTGCTGTAATGCTTGATCTTCAGTTACACCTTGTTTAGCGGCATATTCGCGTACATCTTGAGTAATTTTCATGGAACAAAAATGTGGGCCGCACATTGAGCAAAAATGCGCAATTTTTGCGCCTTCTTGGGGTAAGGTTTCGTCATGAAATTGCAGAGCTTTGTCTGGATCAAGACTAAGATTGAATTGATCTTCCCAGCGGAATTCAAAGCGCGCTTTGGAAAGTGCGTTGTCACGTATTTGCGCACCAGGATGTCCTTTGGCCAAATCCGCAGCGTGAGCGGCAATTTTGTAAGTGATAATGCCATCTTTTACATCGTCTTTATCGGGTAGGCCAAGATGTTCTTTTGGCGTGACATAACATAACATGGCCGTACCGTACCATCCAATCATGGCAGCACCGATAGCCGATGTAATATGGTCATATCCAGGTGCAATATCTGTCGTCAGCGGACCCAATGTATAAAAAGGTGCTTCGTCGCAATGTTTTAACTGCAGGTCCATATTTTCTTTGATGAGATGCATAGGGACGTGGCCAGGACCTTCAATCATGGTTTGCACATCGTGCTTCCAGGCGATCTTGGTTAATTCGCCGAGCGTTCTCAATTCAGCAAACTGCGCTTCATCATTGGCGTCATATATCGAGCCAGGCCGCAAGCCATCTCCCAGCGAGAAGCTGACATCATACGCTTTCATAATTTCACAAATTTCTTCAAAATGCGTGTAAAGAAAGCTTTCCTGATGATGTGCAAGGCACCATTTTGCCATTATGGACCCGCCACGCGAGACGATACCGGTCATCCGCTTCGCCGTCATCGGTACATACGCCAGGCGTACTCCTGCATGGATGGTAAAGTAATCCACGCCCTGCTCGGCCTGCTCGATCAGGGTGTCACGGAAAATTTCCCAGGTAAGCTCTTCCGATTTTCCGTCGACCTTTTCCAAAGCTTGATAAATAGGTACTGTGCCAATTGGAACCGGGCTGTTACGAATGATCCATTCACGGGTTTCGTGAATATTCTTCCCGGTAGAGAGATCCATTACGGTGTCGCCCCCCCAGCGAATTGCCCAGGTCATTTTTTCGACTTCTTCCTGGATACTTGATCCCAGTGCGGAATTTCCTATGTTTGCGTTAATTTTAACCAGAAAATTGCGCCCGATGATCATGGGTTCGGATTCGGGGTGGTTGATGTTTGCCGGGATAATTGCACGTCCTCGCGCCACTTCATCGCGCACAAACTCGGGTGTGATCAGCTTTGGTAACGATGCCCCAAAATCCTGTCCCGGATGTTGTTGTTTTAGTAATTCGTGGTCTTGCGTATTGAGTGTTTCAATGCGTTGGTTTTCGCGAATTGCAATAAATTCCATTTCTGGTGTGATAATTCCACGGCGGGCATAATGCATTTGTGAAACGTTCATTCCCGTCTTGCCGCGGCGTGGTTTGCGTTGCAGATTAAAACGCATTTGGGCAAGTTTAGGGTCGGTCAAGCGTTCCTTGCCATAAGCCGAATTTGGGCCGGAAAGTACTTCGGTATCATCCCGACTGTCAATCCAGTTTTCACGCAATGCGGGCAGGCCAGAGCGAATATCTATTTTTACTGATGGATCTGTATAGGGACCTGAAGTATCATAAACGTAAATCGGTGGGTTTTTTTCAGCGCCGATACTGGCGGCTGTATCAGATTGACTGATTTCCCGCATGGGGACCTGAATATCAGGCCGGGAACCTGTTGTATAAATTTTACGGGAATTGGGTAACGGTTTAACTGCCGCTTCATCGACCTGGGCAGTGCTATTGGAAAAATTTTTCTGATTTAATACTGTGGTACTCATTATTTGCTCCTTAAAATGCCATAAAGAGCGGGGAGGGTAAGTCCCAGCTTCCCTACGGCGGCATTATCCGCGTCAGGTATTAAGGGACTTTCTCACCAATATTCCAGAGAATCTGGATGTGGACCCCTAGCTGATGCTGTGAAGCTAATGGAAATATGAAATAATTGCAAGCTTGTTATTTAAACTACATGAAATATGGATCATGAAATGAATCTCGAACAAACCCGATTTAATATGGTTGAGCAGCAAATTCGCACGTGGGAAGTATTGGATGCGGATGTATTGGAATTATTGTATAAAATCCGGCGCGAGGAATTTGTTCCTGAGGCGTATCGCTCGATGGCATTTGTTGATATGGAAATTCCGCTGGGGCATGGCCAGTTTATGCTTGAGCCCAAGATGGAAGCGCGAATGTTGCAGGAACTGCACGTGAAAAAAACTGACAAAATCCTCGAAGTCGGCAGTGGTAGCGGTTACATGACCGCGTTACTGGCGGAAATGGGTGGGCATGTTTACAGTGTTGAAATTGAGCCAGAATTGAAAACGATGGCTGAAAAAAATTTACTCGCGCACGACATTAACAACGTGACAATAGAACTTGGTGATGCAGCGCGCGGCTGGTCAAAAAATGAACCCTATGATGTTATAGTGTTAACCGCTTCGACGCCTGTTTTGCCAGAAGCATTTCAAAAAAGCCTTCAACCGGGTGGGCGCATGATTGTAATCGTTGGCGAAGAGCCGGTCATGGAAGCGTTGCTGGTTACTTGTGAAAAATCGGGTGTTTATAACAGCGTCAAATTGTTTGAGACCTGCATTCCACCACTGATCAATGCGCAACAGCCGGAAAGATTTGTCTTTTGATTTTATTTGATTGTTTTAATATAAATTTGTTACTTAGACTGCGTCTGTGCCGAATAAAAAATATCAAAAAATAAAATGAGATTTTTGCAACATGTTTTTGTCTTGATTCTTTGTGTGACGCTTTATGAGCCAATCTACGCCGCTAATCTGATGGATGTCTACCGTGAAGCACTGGAACGGGATGCGCAATATAAGTCTGCCCGTGCTGAATATTTGGCTGCTCAAGAGAAAATACCGCAAGGCAGGGCATTGCTGCTTCCTAACGTAACATTAAACGAAAGAGTTGAATCCCAGAAAGTTGACGCACAAATATTGCCAGTGCGTACGATCCCGGTTCAGGGGACAACAATTACCGCAATCCAACCACTCATTCGGGTGGAAAATATTGTTATTTATGCGCAATCGAAAACCGAAGTGGCCCAAGCCGATTCACAGTTTGTTATCGCCGCGCAGGATCTGATTCTGCGTGTCGCGCAAGCGTATTTTGATGTATTGAGTGCGCAAGTGGATGTTGAAGTTGCTGAAGCTCAGAAGAAAGCAATTCTCAAGCAACTGGAACAAGCCAAACGCAATTTTGAAGTCGGTGTTTCAACCATTGTTGATACTAACGAAGCGCAGGCGCGCTTTGATTTGACTATATCACAGGAAATTGCTGCGCGTAACGCGCTGGAAGTCAGTAAGCGTATGTTACAGGGAATTATTGATCGTTTTCCTGAGCATCTTGTCGGCGCCAAGGAAATTACTTCCGATTTATCAGGTTTGCGGTATGACAGTATGGAGGAATGGGTACAGGTTGCCGAAGAGAAAAACTTTACCCTGAAAGTCCAGCAGGCCATTTACGATATAGCAACTAAAGAGGTAAAAAAAGCCTGGGCGCGGCATTATCCGACAGTGGATCTGGTTGCACGGTATAGCGACCAGAAAGGTGTTGGTGCCGGATTCACCGGTATTGGCCGAGACATCACGACCAAATCAATTGGTATTGAGATAAATTTGCCGCTGTTTGAAGGATTCGGCACACAGTCGCGTATACGGGAAGCCCTGGCAAACCGTGACAGGGCATTGCATGATCTGGAAAATACCCGGCGCAATAGCGCACTGCAAGTACGTCAACAATACCTGAATGTTACCAATGGAATTGCGCAGGTAAATGCATTGAAGCAGGCGCTGGTCTCCAGTCAAAGTCAACTGGATTCGACCATACTCGGGCAAGAAGTCGGCGTCAGGACCGAGGTGGATGTGCTGAATGCGCAGCAACAGTATTTTTCCGCTAAACGCGATCTTGATAAAGCGTATTACGATTACTTGGTGTCTAGACTGCGCTTATCTGCGGAAGCCGGCGAGTTGGACGAAGATGTTTTACAACAAATAAACGATATGCTTTAGATGCCTATAAAATGATGGAAGATAGCAATAATCCAGGAATTTTCGCTTTTGTAAATTGCAGCCAAAAATAATAACGTCGAATTAAAATGAAGAAACTGGATTATTAATTCTGTGAGTGAACAGCTTGACTTTGTGATCTCTGAGAAAACAGTTTTTTATATAAAAAAGAAAGGAGTTTTGTCGTGAAAACAGTAAAACAGTTACTAAGCGAGAAGGGACAGGACGTTAGCAGTATCGGACCAGACGAAACGGTATTTGATGCGATGCAGTTGATGGCGGCAAATAATATTGGCGCACTGCTAGTGATAAACAATGGCAAACTTGCTGGTATTTTGACTGAAAGGGATTTTTCCCGTAAGTCTTATCTGTTGAACAAGCCTGTGAAGGATACGCTGGTAAAAGAAATGATGACGCGCCAGGTGGCATATGTAAATCCGGATTATACCAGTCAAGATTGTATGGCTTTGGTTACCGAGATGCGGGTGCGACATTTGCCCGTATTAGAAAACGACCAGGTTATCGGCATTATATCCATCGGTGATCTGGTGAAAGATGCTATTTCAGAACATAAATTTATTATTCATCAGCTTGAGCGCTATATTTATAGCACGCCGGAATAAAAAACGGTAGAGCTCATATATTCAACGGAAACTACTCAATATATGCCGTAATAACTGGTAATATATTGCATGAAGTTGGCCAGACAGTCGCTGCCTGTTATCTAAGGAACAATTAAACAGGGAGAGGAAAGTCCGGGCTCCGTAGAGCAGGATGTCGGCTAACGGCCGACCACCGTGAGGTGAGGAATAGGGCCACAGAGACGAGCGTATTAAGTTACGGTGAAACGCGGTAACCTCCATCTGGAGCAAAACCAAATAGGCAGGCTATGATGCTGCTCGCTGAGCCTGCGGGTAGGTTGCTTGAGCATATAGGAAACTGTATGCCTAGAGGAATGGCTGTCCACGACAGAACCCGGCTTATCGGCCAGCTTCGCCCTTTTATTAATCTCGCGGCCCCACACGGCCGGCTGAAACGGTTGTCGCAGCGGACAGCGCAAATTTTCCCGACCCGTTTTTGACCAGACGTCCGAGGCAAGTTGAAAAAAGCATCATCTGTTTCATAAAGACCGTTTTGAATACAAAAATTCTAGAAAAAAACGAAGGCAAAAATGCCGCAATATTTTGACTATATTTGCCTTGGCGCAGGCAGCGGCGGTATTGCTTCAGCGAATCGGGCTGCCATGCATGGCGCTAAGGTTCTGCTTATTGAAGCCAAGCATGTCGGTGGAACCTGCGTTAATGTCGGTTGTGTGCCCAAAAAAGTCATGTGGTTTGCTGCGCATGTCGCTGAATCCATTTACCTATACGCCAAAGAATATGGCTTTGATATTGCCGTCAACAAATTCAACTGGGATTCTTTGGTGATGAATCGTGAGGCTTATATTAAGCGCATTCACGGTGCTTATGAGCGCGGTTTTGTCGCGAATGGTGTGACACTGATTAATGGCTTTGGCCGATTTGTGGATAAAAAAACGATCGAAGTCGATGGAGAACAGTACTGTGCGGATCACATCCTGATCGCGACCGGTGGAGCGCCAGTTATGCCTGAAATCCCGGGCGCATCCTATGGCGCTGATTCGGATGGGTTTTTTGCCATGCGGGTACAGCCGAAAAGGGTGGCAGTCGTGGGTGCGGGTTATATCGCAGTGGAGCTGGCTGGCGTAATGCACGCGCTGGGGACAGAAACCCATTTGTTTGTCCGCAAACATGCGCCACTGCGTAATTTTGATCCGATATTATACGAGACATTAGTGGAAAGCATGGTCAATGAAGGCCCATCTTTGCATACCTACAGTGTTCCGCAAAGCGTAGACAAGAATAGCGATGGCAGTCTGACGTTGCATTTGGAAAATGGCAAGAAGCATTTAGTCGATGCCCTGATTTGGGCTATCGGCCGTGCGCCGACAACGGGAAATATCGGCTTGGAAAATGTCGGTGTGAAACTGGATGAGAAAGGCTACGTTATTGTTGATGAGCAACAAAATACCACTGCCGAAGGTGTCTATTGCGTTGGCGATTGCATGGCGGGTGGTGTGGAACTTACACCGGTAGCTATTAAAGCGGGACGTTTGCTGTCCGAGCGGTTGTTCAATGGCGTGTCAGATGCAAAGATGGACTATAATCTGATCCCTACTGTGGTGTTTAGTCATCCAACAATCGGTACCATGGGGCTGACCGAATCCGAGGCCTGCGCGCATTATGGTAAAGACAATATATCGGTCTACACATCCAGCTTTACCGCCATGTATACCGCGCTCAGCCAGCATCCGCAGCCGAGTAAAATGAAACTGGTTTGCACTGGTGAGATGGAAAAAATAGTCGGTATTCATGGGATCGGCTATGGAATGGATGAAATGTTGCAGGGATTTGCAGTAGCCATAAAAATGGGCGCCACTAAAAAAGATTTTGATGCGGCATTGGCGATCCACCCGACGAGCGCGGAAGAGTTTGTAACGATGCGTTAATTTAAATATAGGTAATATTCTTACTTCATTTTAAGAGGTAACAGTCATTGCAAAAGTGCAGACATTGCCCAAAAAATGTCATCAATTATTTAAATAAACGTTTATAATTAAATTGTTATTGCTCAAAAAATATTATTTATTGAGCGAACTTTTCCGGAAATACACTTTATTTAGAAAAAAAGTTTTTTCTTGCTTGTTGAAAGTTTGCCGCATGTCAATGCAGAGATAGGGTGCAGACCTGCGCATCCTTAAGCTGAGACGTCTTATTTGACCGTGCGTGTAATTTCTACTTGGGAAACAGGAAAGTCAACTGCAATCGTGCGCCCAAACCCTCTGGTCCAAAGTCAGACGCGTCGGCCCAATAGCGAAGGCCACCGCCAATTTGTATAATCTGGCTTCCTGCCCCCCGCAACAGTTGACTTGCCATTAAGTTGATCGGTATAGACCAGTCGTCATTTTTCCAGTCGTAAGTTGTTTCTGAATTCACTGTAAACGTGGTTTTGGACTGTGTAATGTACGCAAGAAAAGGCTGCATAAAAGTCGCACTAATGCCAGGACGGTTTTTATCGCCAGTAAAAGCCTCAACATGGTTCGCCGGTATGCCGACCGTCCACGGCCCTTCTTGCTTTAGCGCGACACCGGTCGGTCCAGCGCCCCATTTCTTGCTCCCAAGTGCATCATTTGAAGCCGTATTCAACAGCAGCGCGGGTCTTACACCCCAAATAATTCCGTTGGATGTTGGCTTTTTCGAAGAAAAGAAAAAGCTCTGTAACGAACAGTAGATTGTTGGCTAAAGCACACTGGTTTTAATCGAAAAGAAATCACAGCGATCATGCAGTGTTTCGTTTTTAATTATTGTGTGTTCTGACGCGGCAATAAATCTATTAATCTTTTTTAGCGATAATACGTCAAATCAAAAATATTCCGTTGATTCTTTCCTGGCCGGTCTTTCGTATTAGGGGCAGAAAATTAAGGTTTTTGCTCAGACGCTAACTTGGTTCATTGCGTTTTTGTTTTTTCCTGCCACTATTTGTTTTTTTCAGGTGTTAACTTCCTTCGATTGGGGCACAGGCCACAGCAACTCTTTTTTTATGTGTTGCTTTTTGTTCTTCCAGTTCATCTGCGCTGTATTTGTCAATGGTACCTTTTGCCATTTCAAATAGAATATCCAGAATCGCAGTATTGCAATTTCCGGCCTGATGCAGATATTCTTTTATCCGGCAGGATTGTAGAGCAGCTGCCATAGACGAATTATCCTCTTTGGCCTGACTTGCTTGTTCAATGCATTGGCTGATCGGCGTTAAAAACCTGGAACGATATTCATTTTCCATGTAATCGCGAAACCGGTAATATTTTTCCTGGGGTAAAACTTGCCTGGCAGCCATCAGGGCAGGGGAGCTTTCCATTTTCCAGCGCAGTTCTGTTTCTTGATACATTTTTTTTAATTCTTTAACGCTCTCTAACTCGCCTCTTTCCACTGTCGTGACTAACTGTTCAGCTCTGGCCAGACGTTCGGCATTTAACGATGCAAGTTTTGCTATGGTCGTTTTATTGATGGCAACCATTTCTTCATGTTGCTTTTCTTGTTGCCTTTTTGCTGAATAGTAGTTTGTAATACCCGTGCCTAGAACACTGGTAAGTAAAAAACCGATAATCATATTTGCCGTAGGGTGCTTGAGCTTTTCAGCCAATGATTTTTTTTCTTCTGAGCTATCAGTAGTCATGAAATACCTCCTTATAATAGTTTTGTATGATGAAACCGACTTTGGTAAAGCGTTTGTAACGGAGTGGAAGGTAAACTGTACATTAGGTTTTCCCAATGCGGTATCAGTGGATCAATTTTGACAAATTTATTATAGCAATCTAGCATTTCGTCTTCACACCAACAACAAGGAGAAATTCATGAATCTCAGGTTTCTATTTGCTTTTTTTATACTGGCTATGGGCAGCTCGATGCTGTGGGCAGCCTCATCATCGACCCAGCAGAAGCCGAATATTCTCGTGATAATGGCTGACGATATCGGCACCACGCAGGTGTCAGCGTACGGGCATGGTATCGTGGGGTACAAAACGCCCAATATTGATCGCATTGCCCAGGAAGGAATGATGTTTACGGATTATTATGCCGAGCAAAGTTGCACGGCCGGCCGCTCAACGTTCATCACCGGACAGTCAACCTATCGCACGGGTTTGTCCAAGGTCGGTCTGCCAGGTGCGAATGTGGGCCTGCAGCAGGAAGATCCGACGATCGCGGAACTCCTTAAACCGCACGGCTATGCCACCGGCCAATTTGGCAAGAACCACCTCGGTGATCTGGACAAGTTCCTGCCGACTAACCATGGCTTTGACGAGTTTTTCGGAAACCTCTATCACCTCAACGCTGAAGAAGAACCGGAGAGCTACAACTATCCCCAAGATCCGGAATTCAAGGAAAAGTACGGACCGCGCGGCGTAATCAAAGCAAGCGCCGACGGCAAGATTGAAGACACGGGGCCGCTGACAAAAAAACGGATGGAAACGATCGACGACGAAACGACCGCTGCGGCCATGGATTTCATGGAACGGCAAGTCAAATCGCAGAAGCCGTTCTTCCTCTGGTACAATTCCACACGGATGCATCTTTACACGCACGTTCGTGAAGACCGCCGTGACAAGCCCGGACTTACCGCACGCACGGAGTATGCAGACGGTATGATTGAGCATGACATGCACGTTGGGCAGTTGCTTAAAAAACTCGACGAACTGGGGATCGCCGATAACACCATCGTACTCTACACGACAGACAACGGACCGCACAAGAATTCCTGGCCCGACGCCGGTATCAGTCCGTTCCGCAACGAAAAAGAGACGAACTGGGAAGGGGCTTTCCGGGTGCCGGCGGCCATCCGTTGGCCCGGCAAAATTAAGCCGGGACAGATATCCAACGAGATCGTCAGCGGACTTGACTGGCTACCCACGTTCGTTGCCGCCGCCGGCGATGACAAGGTTAAGGAAAAGCTGCTCAAAGGCCACAAGGCGGACGGCAAGACATTCAAGGTTCATCTCGACGGTTACAATATCCTGCCGTATCTGACCGAAAAAGTCGAAAAATCGCCACGCAGGGAGTTTTTTTACTTTAATGACGACACGCAACTTGTCGGCCTCCGTTTTGAAAACTGGAAACTGGTATTCATGGAGCAGCGGCAGGAGGGATTGCTTAAAATCTGGATGGAACCGTTCACACCGTTACGCCTTCCCAAAATGTACGACCTCAGAGCTGACCCATTTGAGCAAGCGGACATTACGTCCAACACCTATTACGACTGGGTGTTGCGGCACGCGTTTCTGATCGTTCCCGCGCAGCAGTTTGCGGCAAAATTTCTTGAGACATTCAAGGAATTTCCGCCCCGCCAGCCGCCAGCCAGCTTTAACCTCGATGAAGTGATGAGAAAGTTGTCAGCAGCTACATCGGGATAGAATTACCCGAGAGAATTCGGGAGCAAGTTGTTATATCGACGGTCGTTCGGCGAAGATGCCGAACGGCTTACTTGTAACAAGGACGGTCGTAATTACTCACTTTTCATTGTTAATGTCATCGAGGGGAATAATGGTGTCACGGATGTTCCGTGAACCGACGAGCAAGAATACCTGAATTATCCAAAAATCAAGTCATGGATAATAAATTTCCTGTCTCAATCTGAATCCAGACCATCTTCGAGTCGCCGCCACAGCGAATAACCAGATTATTTAGTCAAGCGCGGTAATAAGGCCTTATAACCCAACAGGGATGCGAAAAATATAACAATCGTAGCAACAGTGAAAATAAAAATGCGCAGCAGCAAACTGTGGATATCACTGCCGACCATGTCGACGACCTTTATAGCATCCGGTAAACGCTTTTCCCAGGCCGGGGTTGCCACCAGTCCCTCCACGGATCCGACCAGAGCCGTCAACTGGTTAGAAGTAATCGCCGTATCCCTTAAAATTTGCCGGGCCTCTTGAAGATCGAGCGGTTCATTCGAGGTATCGGGTTCGGGGAGTTTATCCATGAGGGTATTGACACGACCGATGAGCTCACTACTGGCAAAGAGCGCTCCGTGAAGTTCGGTGAGCACCTTGGTTGCTTTATCTTCATTATCGACCAATTGTTCCATAAAGGCGGTACGCTCTTCACTGATCCTGTCCATCATCTGGTCAATGACTTCAAGACGTTTCTCGTGCAGTTTGTCGATTGTTAAGGTCAGACGTTCCACGGATGCTGAGACGTGCTCCGTTTCTTTCAGCAGCGATTGGATTTCGGGCTGGCTGAGTACATCGTACAATCCACCCACGGCTTGCCAGCGCGCTAGTAAAGCCGCGCGTTGCACATAAAAAAGGGTACGTTCGCCTAGATCGCGCACTTCATCGATACTCTCCCGGGTCTGCTTGACCTGACCGAGCAGGCCACCGGAGCTCACGACCTGCTCCAATGCAGCCGCGCGCTGTCCAGAGAACTGGCCGAAGCGTATGCCCCAGATGTATTGCTGGTCGGGGTGCTGCCGGCGCCACTCCGTCAAGAGGGCACGGAGACTGTTCTGTTTTTCGGCGGTTAGCACTTTGTCAGCAATCCCCCAGATATCTTCTTCGAGCGCACGTGTTGTTTTTAAAAGGTGCTGGCTGCTTTGTACACCAAAGACTTGAGGAGCGTAGTAATCCTTTACTACAGTGTGTGTTAGCGAGGTGAGTACCATTGCGTCGAGCAGGTTGGTGACCGCGTCAGGGCCGATGGCGATATCGATAGCTGCGGTATAAGATATGACTTTAAATCGATGAGCACTGGCACGCTGGGCAGGCATCTGCGCCTTGTCAATGATCATATCTGTCGCCTGATTAATTCCGGTTGGCATAACGGTCAGCAAAACGCATTACCTGCAGCTTGAGTTCGTCGCGGGTCATACCATCATGGGTTCGTATCTGTAGATCTTCCGTCGAGACAACCACTGCTTTGTGCGAACCCGGAACAACAGTATCGGTGGTGCAGCCTCCCAGCATTAAAACCAGCAGAATGCCAAACAGCAGCTGGAACCTTGTAAGGCTTTTATGCCACATACTGACTTGCAATCTCCCATGTCTAATCGTTGCATGACCTATCCTTTCTTCATGAAGTTAGCATAGAAACAATGCGTTCCTAGGTAACAACTTACTTCCCCAAAGAGTCAAAAATACGCTTGAGGTGTAAAAAAAAGAACAATATACTATTTTTGCGCTTCGTTGATATATCTCTGCGACAATCACACTATGTTAAAAAATAAACCGTTTTCAGTATGGTTTGTGATTCTTCGGAGCGGGCCTGTTTTATGCTCACTGGCCGCCGTAAGGAGTTTTATAAAAGACCGCGTTATGATGGAGTTATTGAGAATAATTCATTGATTGTATCGTGTCAATTACCACATTTCTTGGATTTTTCTCTAATAGTCTCTGTTGTTAATTTCAACATTAGTTGCGGATGAATGATGCGATCGACAGATGCCATTGTCATTATAGTGTCTGACTGGTTCAGTTCCAGTGATGGAAAGGTTGGCTCAAGGTAATAATCAGGCTGCCGTTCTTATAGCGATGGGCAATTAATTCAAATGATAACCGGGTTTTGGAATCTGTTTTTTTAACCATGACGCCCATTAGTTCCGGCCCTTCTTCGGCCTGATGTAGTAGTCGCATCAAGGGTGCTGCCGATATCAAACTGACGCGTGTGTGCGGCAAAAAATTAATAAATAACTTTAAACGACTGAATGTCCTTTGACCGTGTTTTAATCCACGGCGTAGCAATATTGGCATGCCTCAATCATTCTGTATCCTCGCCATATTTTCCTGATGATCCAGCGCATCGGTCACCGCTGACACATGAGTGCGTGATACCCGATCTTAAAAACGAGTTATTCATAATTTTTCCGCATCCTCTTATATACCGCTTCCACCGGTTAGGTGGAAGATACTGCAAGTTTTTGAATTTTTGATGCGTTTGCAAAAAAAGGCAGTTATTGTGCTGGACTTGCAGCGGCCGGTTTGATTAAGTCGCCGGCTTTGCGTATATTCGCGTTATAGCGTGCGTTCATTTTTTCCTGTAATCCAAGGTCTACCATGTACCAACTGGATCTGATGCGTGAGCAAATCCGCCAAGCGACACTCGGTGAAGAGACAAAGACAATCAGACAAATGCTGGCAGGTATGAAAGTCAGCACTCTGCAACGTAAGGCGATTGTTGAGCGAGCGGCTTCCTGGGTCAAGATTATCCGGACGGATTGCAGGCCGGGTATGATGGAAAGCTTTCTGGCCGAATATGGTTTGTCTACGCATGAAGGGGTAGCGCTCATGTGTCTGGCTGAGGCTTATTTGCGCGTGCCCGATGAAGAAACCCTGGATAAGCTGATTCAAGACAAAATTATACCGCAAGATTTTTCTCGTCATTTGAGGCACTCGGCTTCAATGATGGTAAATGCCTCTACCTGGGGGCTTATGTTGACCGGAAATATCCTGTCGGAATCTGACCATCGCGGGATGGTTTCAGTCTTGCAAAAACTTGTGAGGCATGCCGGGGAACCGCTGATCCGTACAGCTATAAAACAAATGATGAAACGTATGGGTGAGCATTTTGTGCTGGGCAAGACCATTACGGATGCCATTGATAACGGACAATGCTGGCATGATAAAGGCTATCGATATTCATTTGACATGCTGGGTGAAGCGGCGCTGACTCAGGCTGATGCGCATCGATACCATATGGCCTACGCCGATGCGATTACTGAGTTGTCCCGCCACTGTAGCAGCGATCGTGTTCACACAAATCCGGGCATATCCGTCAAGTTGTCGGCATTATTTCCGCGTTATGAGTATCTGCAAAAACAAGCGGTCATGGACAGACTGTTACCGGTAATCCGCGCATTGTGCCTGAATGCCAAACAAGCGGGTATGGGTTTAAATATTGATGCTGAAGAAGCGGAGCGGCTGGATCTCTCCCTGGATATTATTCAGGCTTTACTCGCGGACCATAGCCTTAGAGGCTGGCATGGCCTGGGCGTGGTGGTGCAGGCGTATAGCTACCGCGCGCCGTGGGTGCTGGATTGGTTGTATGGTGCAGCGCAACGATATGATACCGCTTTCATGGTACGGTTGGTTAAAGGCGCGTATTGGGATCGTGAAATTAAGCGCTCACAAGAGCTGGGTCTCAACGGTTATCCAGTGTTTACACGCAAGAATAACACGGATATCAGTTATTGGTACTGCGCACAGAAACTGCTTGGACAGCGCGATCGCATCTTCCCGCAATTTGCCACTCATAATGCACATACCGTGGCTGCGATTCTGGAGATGACTCGTGATGAAGATCCGGCAGAGCATCGTTATGAGTTCCAGCGCCTGCATGGTATGGGAGAAGATTTGTATGAGCTGGTGCGAACCCATTATCAAAAGCCGGTGCGGATTTATGCGCCGGTGGGTGTGCACCGGGATTTGCTGGCCTATCTGGTGCGTCGTTTGCTGGAAAATGGCGCGAATGCATCATTTGTTCATCTTTTACTGGATACGGCTACCCCGCCACGGAAGGTCGTTGCTGACCCAATCAACGTTGCGCATGAATGGCTGCAGCATCCAACTTTGGGGGTCGCTGCACCGAACGCCTTGTTTCAACCCGAAAGAGTGAATTCAAGAGGTTTTGATTGGCAAAGCGCGCATGATATTGCTGCGATTGAAGGCATGCGTGGACCATTTAAAGAGAAGCAATGGATTGCCGCACCGCTGATCGCGTCGGCACACGGCGCAACTGCGCCGGCGGGTGAGGCATTGCCGGTGTATGATCCCGCGACGGGCGAGCAGGTTGGTCAAGTAACCGAAGCCAGTGTCGCGCAGCTGGAACAGGCTGCTTCGAGCGCAGCCAGCGCCCAGCGGGCGTGGCATCGGCTGGGGTATCATGAACGTGAGAAACGGTTGCAACAGGCTGCCGATTTGTTTGAAACGCATGCCGGTGAAATTTATGCGCTGCTGGCCCGTGAAGCAGGAAAAACGATCCAGGATGCGATCGCCGAGCTGCGCGAGGCGGTTGATTTTCTCCGTTACTACGCTGCCCGCAGCGAGTATCTACCGGATTCGTGTCAACCACTCGGCGTGGTGGCCTGTATTTCGCCTTGGAATTTTCCCTTGGCTATTTTTACCGGTCAGCTCAGCGCTGCGTTGGCGGCAGGTAATGCAGTGCTTGCCAAGCCGGCGCGAGTGACGCCTTTAATCGCCCATCTGGCAGTCAAACTGATACATCAGGCAGGCGTCCCTGCTGATGTACTGCAATTTCTTCCTGGTAAAGGCAGTGAAATCGGCGTGGCCATGAGCCGCCATCCATCTATCAGCGGTATGGTATTTACCGGTTCGCTTGCTACCGCCAAGCGCATAGAAGCAGACCTGAGTGCCGGGGAGAATCATGAGGCGGTGCTGATCGCAGAAACCGGCGGTTTGAATGCCATGATTGTAGATTCTTCCGCTTTACCCGAGCAGGCTGTCAATGACATCATGACCGCCGCATTCCGTTCCGCCGGACAACGGTGTTCAGCTTTGCGTATCGTATATGTGCAGGCTGATATCGCCGAGCATGTAACTGAAATGTTAATAGGTGCCATGGTAATGCTCAAGCCTGGCAATCCATGGCTGCTGCAAAGTGACCTGGGGCCGGTCATTGATACCGAAGCGAAGAAACACATACAAGACTATATTGAGCAGCATCGAGAAGCGGTGTTGATGCAAGTGCCGGTGCCGGAGCACGGTTGTTATGTTTCGCCCACGCTGATCCGGGTGCGAGGGATTGCCGACCTGACCCACGAGGTGTTTGGTCCTGTATTACATATCGCCCGGTTTGAGGGGGATGAACTTGACCAGATCATAACGGATATTAATGCTGCCGGATACGGTCTTACTTTTGCCTTGCATACCCGTATCGACGCCCGGGTGCAGACCGTCATGGATACGCTCAAGACTGGAAATATTTATGTCAATCGCAATCAGATTGGCGCGGTTGTCGGTTCGCAGCCATTTGGCGGTGAAGGACTGTCTGGCACGGGCCCGAAAGCAGGCGGGCCTTATTATGTGGAAAGGCTGGTACGAACGGATGAGGATGACGCAGCGAAAATGACCGGATTTGCGCCGGCAGATAAGATAATCGCCAATACCAGTGCGCATCAAGCTGCACAGCAATTGCTTGCGTTAAAGCCGGCGAAGTTTGAACAGCTTTTGCCGCTCACGCCAGGCTTGGCTGCCGATTATGCGCCGGTTATTGCTGCCTGCCGCCAATCCTTGGTTCAGAGGCGCCGGTTACCGGGGACGACGGGGGAAGAAAATTTGCTTACTCTACATGCGAGGGGGTTGGTCGTGGTGGCAAGTCCCAATCCTGAGATTGCCTTTCGGCAGGTATTGCAGGCCCTTTATTGTGGTAACCCGGTGATGGTATTTAATGCGCAGTTCAGCGCCGAACAACGGGGTTGCCTGGCGAAATGCGCGCAGATTTTTGTAACCGAAGAAGGGCTGGGAATAGACATACTGCGTGAATTGGAAGCACTGGCTTGTTTCGTATTTACACCCTGCGGAGAAAAACAGCAGCAACTGGCGCAAGCTTACCGCCGCGCGTTGTCTGAACGGAGCGGGCCGATAGTGCGTTTTGTGTCCGCGAATCTGGCGCCGATGTTGTATATGGTTGAACGGCATTTATGCATTAATACTGCCGCAGCGGGCGGTAATATCTCCCTGATTGCGGAAGCCAATTAATGATGCTTCATTGGCGATAGATATATCAGGATACGTTACATCCGTTATTATATAACTAATGAGAATAAGCAAATCGTTGATGTAAGGTGATACCAATGCCTAGTTCACAAATTCAATCAGATACCGAGCAGATACTGACGACTGAAAAGGCGCTGGGTGCGCATACCTATAAACCGCTTGAGGTAGTTTTGTCGCGGGGTGCCGGTGTGTGGGTATGGGATATAGATGGCCGCAAGTATCTGGATTGTCTGTCTGCTTATTCCGCTGTCAATCAAGGTCATTGTCACCCACGGATTCATGCGGCACTTGTGGAGCAGTCCCAGCGCTTGGCGCTGACTTCCCGGGCCTTTCATAACGATCAACTGGCGCCCTTTTATCAAGAGGTTTGCGCATTGACCAATGCCCACAAAGTGCTGCCGATGAATAGCGGCGCAGAAGCCGTGGAGAGCGCGCTCAAAGTGGTGCGCAAGTGGGGCTATGAGGTGAAAGGAATTCCCGCAGACCAAGCCGAAATTATCGTATGCGAAAATAATTTTCATGGCCGGACCATTACAATTATCGGCTTCAGCTCCGACACCAATTCGCGGCGCAATTTTGGTCCTTTTGCACCGGGGTTTAAAATTATTCCATTTGGTGACGTGCAAGCGCTTGAACAGGCGATTACACCTAACACCGCAGGATTTCTGGTCGAACCGATTCAGGGCGAAGCCGGGGTGATTATTGCGCCGGATGGCTACCTGAAGCAGGTTCGCGAAATATGCAGCCGCAATAATGTGGTGTTGATTTTAGATGAAATTCAGACAGGATTGGGGCGGACCGGTAAGCTGCTGGCCGAACAACATGACCATATTGAAGCGGATATCACGTTGATCGGAAAAGCTTTGTCGGGTGGGATGTATCCCGTTTCCGCCGTGCTTTCCAATCGTGAAACCCTCGGCGTGCTGCAACCCGGGCAGCATGGTAGTACTTTTGGCGGCAATCCGGTTGCCTGCGCGGTGGCCCGGATGGCGCTCAAAGTGCTGATTGAGGAAGGGATGATTGATAATGCTGAATGTATGGGACAACGCTTCATGGCCGGACTTAAAGCCATTCAGAATCCGCTGATTCGGGAAGTCAGAGGTTGCGGGCTTTTGCTGGCTGTGGAATTTCACCCCGAGGCCGGGAACGTTCGGATTATCTGCGAAGCGTTGATGAGACAGGGGGTTCTGGTTAAAGAAACGCATGATTTCACCATTCGTTTTGCGCCGCCGTTAATTATTACTGCATCCGAGGTGGATTGGGCGCTGGATCGGATTAATTCGGTGTTATCGTCTCATGCCTAAGCAAAACAAAGTTCCGGCGTTGATCGGTGTGCCAACGGATTTAGGGGCCAGCCGCCGCGGCTGTTCCATGGGGCCGGAAGCACTACGCGTGGCCGGGATTTATCCGGTTCTGGAACGGCTATGTGGACAGGTCATAGATACGGGTGATATAGACGGACCCCGTGCGACACAAGAGGCGACCAGCAACGGTTACCGCCATCTCGAACTGGCCGTCACTTGGTCGCGGATGCTGTCAATACGTGTTTATGAAGCGCTGACAAATGGGCAGTGTCCGGTAGTACTGGGCGGTGACCACTCCATTGCCATGGGTTCAATTCTCGGGATTGCGCGTTATTGCCGGGAACGGCAGATTCCACTGACGATACTTTGGCTGGACGCGCATGCGGATTTTAATACCCCGGCAACCTCGCCGTCTGGTAATCTCCACGGTATGCCGGTGGCGCTGCTGACAGACCCCGATTCGGAAATGCTGCGCCGGATGGGCGCGGATTATGCGCCCGTTGCTGTAGAAAATTTTCAGTTAATTGGCGTGCGCTCCGTAGACCGCGAAGAAAAACTAAATGTTAATACAGCCGGGCTTGCGGTGCATGATATGCGCCAGATTGACGAGCTTGGCATGCGTGCAGTGATGCGCGCGGTATTAGACAAAGCCAAGGCCCGTGGTGGACATTTACATGTGAGCTTCGATATTGATTTTCTTGATCCCTTGATTGCACCGGGTACCGGCGCCAGGGTTAAAGGCGGGCCAAGCTACCGTGAAGCACAATTATGCATGGAAATGATCTATGATTCCGGTCTGTTTGGATCGCTAGACCTCGTGGAAATCAACCCTGCACTGGATATCCGCAACCAAACCGCTGAAATCGCCGTTGAAATGTCAGCCAGTTTGTTTGGTGAGCAAATTCTGGCCCGTTCTTCTGGCTCCAAGCGTTGACATCCACGTGGTTGCCTGCGCCATGCTTTTCTTTATTGTGAATTTTTCATTAAAGAGATAACAGGCATCACGCTCGATTCTGGGTGGGATGGCAGCACAGCGTTCAGTTGATAAATACGTTGTTTATCGATTCTATTTTTTTCTTACCCACCGTATCTGGCACGTTCCATTGTGAAAAAATAAACTATGTTGGCGTTAGTTGTTGATCGCCGTAAAAACACTAATTATCATTTATAAACAGATAGTTATAGTAAAAACTAAGAATTGATATTTTACCGTAAATTTATTAGGCTACATGATTCCCAATAATTAACGCGAACATAGCCAATAAAAAAGCATGTTATCCAGCAATACAGGATTTCCCTGTGCGATGTATGCCAAGGATTAGTTCTTAATTACTCACTACTGGCCCAGGGGTCGGTTTTGTTTGCTATTTAGCACCTGTGTATCAAATGCCAGTATCCATATTAATTTCAGCTTGTTAACACGTGCCGAATATAGACCAGAAAAGTGCGTTCGGGCGGGATTGAAGGAGATCAAACAGTTGTTTTTTGCTAATAATATTAACGAGAAATCCAATACATTATTTTTGTTGACAAGTCAATATGAGCGGAGTAGGATTTTTAAAAAGTATTCCTAATCAAAATGTAATGAAATAATATTAAGGTTGATTGTTAATAATGTGAGCGCTGTGCGACGATTTTTTTGCGGCATTCTTTTTAGTTGTCTCAGGAAAATCTTGTGTATTTTTTATTCGCGGCTACGCGCTTTATTTTAAGGAGAGCGATCGTGAAAAAAATACTGTCTATTATCGCAATGTATTTCGCGGTGTTGCTTGTCTCAACGGGAACATGTACTGCGGGGGATACTCAAGACGTGGCGGAAGGCCGTGACGTATGGTTCAAGAGCACCTTTGGTGGCGAACGCTTTTTTAGCTTTATTCTGCCTAATCCGCCTTTCGGCCTTCGTATCGCTTTTGATCAAATGCTGACATGGCCGCGTGACAGCCGTTTTGACGAATATGGCGTCATCAATGATCCAGACTGCACGCCCGGCGATGCATCAACTGACTATTATGACCGATGTGACGATCCTGAGTCCTCGGGCGTCATTGGTATTCGTAAATTCACCAGTCAATCAGGTGAGGCGCCGCTTATCGGGATAACCTGTGCTGCTTGTCATGCCGGGTTTGACCCTGTCAATCCGCCTTCAGACCCTAATCAACCAAAGGCGGAAAATATTCATCCTACGGTAGGAAATCAATATGTGCAGATTGGCAAGATTTTCCAGGGCCATCTAGCGCTTCACGATCCTCGCTATCAAGTTTTTTCCAGCTGGGCGCCAGGCACCGTAGACACCACCTTGCTGCAAAGCGATCACATTAATAATCCGGGTATGATTACGCCTATCTGGGCAGTTCCGGACCGTCCATTCTTTGAAGTAACCATTAATGGCGAGCCTGTTCGTGTTCATCGTAATGGACAGGGGGGAGAGGATGATGCTGGTTGCGAACTGGGCGCGTTGCGCGTTTATTTTAATATTGGCATGTGCGCTTCGGAATGCATGATCAATCATCTTGCCAACGGGCCGGACGGTAGTCAGACGCCTATTGATCTCGAGCAGTGCAGAAGTGTGTGTCCTGATTTCCTGCAAGCGGAGGCGTCAGTGGAGAAGCTTTGCGCTTTTCTCGAAACCCCGCATCCGCCGCAGTTAGTAAAAGCGCCAGGGGGTGCGGGATTTGTCGACTGGGAAGCAGTTGACAAAGGGCGGCAGGTTTTTTCCCGCGCATGCGCGTCCTGTCATTCAGATGGAGATCGTTCGATAAAGCACAATGTTCTGTCAAATGATTTGATTCAACCCTTCTCGGATGTCGGCACCAACAGCTGCCGTGCGCGTACGACCAACTGGATGGCTGGGCACATTTGGGCTGCTTTTTCTTCTGACCAGTACAAGGAGCGGCCGACTGGTGGCCCTGGTTTCTACCGCACCATGCCGTTAGTGGGTATCTGGGCAACCGCTCCTTTTTTTCACAATAACAGACTTGGACACCATAACAACGACCCATCAGTTACCGGTCGAATCGCAACCTATGAAGAAGCGATGTATTTATTGCTGAATCCTGAAGCTCGAGATGAACCCAGCTCAATCCAGCGTACTGACGAAGCTGTGCAATTGCCGACTCCCGATGGCGTTATAACGCTTCCAGCCAGGACCCCTGTCGCCGAATTTGCCAGTACTGATCCAAACAGCGGCGCTAATTTATGTCCTGATACAATTGAAAATAAAGGACATTACTTTGGGTCTGAACTTACTGAGGAAGAAAAGTATGCGTTGACGGAATTTTTGAAGACGCGATGATCAAGCATGACATTTTCTTGCGGAGGGTGTTTTAGGAACGCAGTCTTTCCATGATGCTATGATCGACCAATTCGTCGTCAGGATGATTTCTTTTTGTCATGCGCAATGAATGACCAGATACTGAGTGCCAGATCTTGGTCGATCGTATGATTGTTATCATGTGCTTTCTTTGCCCGAGAAGAATATATTTACTGATAGGATAAAGGGGACGCTCCCCTTTTTTTGTTTCAATAAACTATATTGGAGAATGCCAAGATTAAACAGAGCTTTATTTGCCGGTATCCCACATTATGTTACGCAACGAGGAAATCGGCGCGAGGATGTCTTTTTCAGTGAAGAAGATCCGTAGTGTTTATCCTGGCTGGTTGAAAGCCTACTGTGATAAATACAAGGTTGAAATTTTAGCTTACTGTCTGATGACAAATCATATCCACCTTATTGCAGTCCCGGCGTCTGAAGATGGATTGCAAAAAATTTTAAAGCCAATGCATATGCGTTATGCACAGCGAATTAACCGGAACATAAGGTTGGAAAGGCCATCTGTGGCAAGGGAGGTTTTTTTCATCCCCGTTGGATGAATCGTATTTATGGGCGGCAATTCGTTATGTTGAACGCAATCCGGTAAGGGCTAAAATAGTGACCAAAGCGGAAGAATATCCTTGGTCGAGCGCCGCAATGCATCGCGGATTAAGCGTAAAGGACAATGAAGTGTTGAGTAAAGAAACTGATTGGAAGGAGCAATGCGAACAAATTCCGGATTGGTCAACATGGTTGGCTGAAGGTGATGATCATCAGAAACTTGAAATGATACGACGAAATGTTGAGAAAGATTTGCCTTGTGGGACAGAAAAGTTTAGTGCATGGTTGGAAAAAATTGCCGGCAGATCTTTGCGTTATCGTCTAGTAGGGCGACCAAAGAGCATAAAAGGTAGCGTCCCCTTTTACCTACTTTTACCATTTACCAGTTCATTAATAAAAAAGAGCAATGTGCATGTTGTGCACATTGCTCAATTAGTCTGATGCTTCTATTAAAAAATTATTATAAATCTTTTTTATGAAGATTCTTTGTTTCCAGCTTGCTTGCTTACCGTTTTCAATCCAGTTTGTGCAGCAGCCAAATCGTGGTGATAAGCCGATTGTGCTATATACTCCGCTGCCATTTTTTCGTATTTGCGAATCTTATAAGCAATATGTGACTTAATTCTTTGCCTATTTTTGCCGAAGTAGCTGGAACGTGGTTTATGCTTAACGATTTCCTTCTGCTCGATGACTTTGGCTTGCATTTCTTTGGCCAGGTTTTCAAATTGAGTGGCCATAACATCATGTTCTTCTGTACTGGATGCAGTAGCATTTGCCGACACACCCAAGATTAAAAGAGCAAATATTGAAAAAATTGTAAAGGATTTTTTGGCTGCTGTTTTCATGATGTCTTCTCCTCGTAACTCGATTTAAAACCATTGTAGATAAATCAACACCATTCGTATATTGGGAAAACTATTATTCTTGACTAAGTAAAACCGTTAGAAAAAATTTACCACGGGAAAGTTGGTAGTTGTGGGGGCACAATATTTAATGATGCTAAAAATTTTCCTATGACAAGACTAACCAACTTCATTTGATCCAATTATCCACAACATATCATCCAATGTGGCAACCGTCGTCAGGGTGTGTTTTTTTACGATGATGATGATAATTTTTATCTTGGTTTGCTCGCGGAACGCTAGAAACAAAATACTAAATTACCAAGAGATAAATAACGTGTAACCTGAAATCCGGGAGTGTTATACGTGATCCAGCATTTCATTATTGGGCGAGAAAATCATGAGCATGAGGCACCCATCTTTGGTGGCGGTTTGGTTGTGAATGCTACCTGCGTCAGCGCGGTGATAGTCACCCGGCTGAAGCAGTTGTTCATCAAACTGGCAAGTGCCTTCAAGCACATAAATTCTTCCGGCGCCAAGTGGCGATGCGCAGAATAGCTTGTGTTGTGATTTGCTCATTCATATTGTCCAAAGACTCGCAGCTTGTTCTTTCGTTTTTGCCGGCACGAAGCCGGTCTATCGAGCGGCTTCGTGTCAGTACAGCCAACCATGCCAGGGGTTTTCCGCGGTTTTGATCGTATTAACCGGCTTGCCGCCATATTTGCATATACACATCTATCGTTATTTCCTCAGCCAGGGCTGCATTATTCAGTACCCGCAGAGAGAGGCTATACACATAAGCGGATGTCCGGTCATAAAAGTTAGCGAGCGCTTGCTCGTCTCCTTCCGCAATTTTCGACAGCAGGCATACGAGCTCGTCATCCTGTGAGTCGAGATCAGGATATACATGTATGTCTGACATGCTTACCTAGCCTTTAGTACGAGAGCCGACATTTCGATAGGTTTCATTTTCCTTGAAATTAATTTGCGCAGCGTCACGATGATAATAACAAATTTACCATCGCGTCCAGCGCGATTGATGTGCAAAAAATCAATAAAACTTTCAAAAAAAGAAATCCAAATGACCGACGGCATTCGTAAAGTTACATATACACGACATTATTCGATTGATTCAGCAAAGAAAAGGTGAAGACAATGAAAAATTCACATAATCATCAGGAATTCTTGCGTTATCGCGGCGATAAAATCTTGCTCATGGAGACTGTCCCTGAGCGCTTCGGTACCGGAGCTTTGGTAAATGTCGACGCTGATGGCGATGGCGTTTTTGAATATCAGGTCAGCGCTGATGAGAAGGGCCTCTATGTGCTTCAGTTTGATGCGCCAGCGCTTTCGTTAACCAGAGGGAACTTGTTGACGGGATCTTTTGACATGTATGTCCAGTCAGTTGACGGTTTGCAAAAAGGGGAGACGGTTACTGTCAATACATTGCAGATCTCAGCCGTAAACCCTGCCGTGCCACTGGATCGGGTAACTGCCGAATGGTTTCCCTCCACAGATGGGCTCCCTGTGTTTGAGAAATCGGTACCTGGAATTTGTGGTTGCGTTACTTGCGCTGCGAACGATGCTCTGGCAGGCAGTTCAAGTGCAGTGTTCAGCAACAGTTACACCCCCAGCGAAAACGGCGTTGAATTGGCTACCGGCAAGTTGCGCCAGCATATACCGATCAACGCTTTTGACACGCGGCAGCTTGGCTTCGATTTATCACTGCATCATACTTCACTGACCGACTATAACGGCGCATGGGGACAAGGCGTTTCGCACAGCTTCGGTATGATGATCGTGCAAACCGGCGACATGGCCGCTCAGATGATCACCTCGGATCTGCGTTGTTACGATATTTTTACTGAAGATGGCAGTGAGTGGTTCCTGCCCGCGGAGTTTTTCTCAACTTTGACGCTTGATTCCGCGTGTCATCGCTGGACATTAACCCATTTCTCTGGCACGCGAATGCAGTTCTATCAAGCCGCTTTAAACTGTCCTGGCTATCTGCTCAATATTTGCGATACCAATGGCAACGCTACAAATTTATGCTACGACGCTTCGGGTCTGTTGCAGTGGATTAAAACCGATCTGGATCAAATGCAGCGTTTTTCATATGGCATAGACGGAATTCTCGATAATTACACCGATCACATCGGAAGGCAGTGGAATTTTGAGCATGATGCCCAAGGGCGTCTGACACAAATTAAACAGCCGGTTACCGAACACGTTGATATCAAGGCGGGCCAGGAAATCACCGAGCAGGATCTCCCGGACATCCTAGTGATGAAACCGAGGGTCTGGACCTTCGGTTATGTAGACAATGCCTATCCTAGTCATATCACTTCAATAATGGATCCGCGCGGCGCAATGCCCGAATCGTTTAGCTATGATGAAATGGGCCGTATTGCTATCGTGAAAATCAATGGTAAAGACGTCAATTACCAGTACCAGCCAATAACTGGCCCGGTACCAATAGAAAAACTCGAAACCGGCAATGTTATTACCCGCGTAATTGATCGTGAAGGCAACATTACCGATTATGAGATTCATGGCCCGGCGGGCGGCCCTATTGTTGACCGGGGCGCTTTTGGCTTGCGCCGTACAGTCACTTTCACGGAAACCGGTAAAGGCAACGCACCGCTTCGTGATGATGAACCCGATTATTGGGAACAGCGTTGGCTGCATGATTGTGATTGTCTGACACCACTGGTGATCGTTCAGCCTTTTAGCAGCAAGGACAGCGCCGGTCTCGATTTTGACGAAAATGGTATTCCCGGAAATTGGCCCAGAAATGTCTATACCTTCAACTGCAATCGTCAAGTGATTTCACATACCTACACCGATGGCACTGAAGCGATAACCAAACAATCGACTTATCAGACTTTCAGCTTTGGTCAAAACGGTCAGTTTTCACGGCTGCTCAGCCAAACCGATCCACGGGCGTTTGACGGCAATGCAATCTATTCGGGGCTGAACTTTGAGAGCACTTATCAATATGATGACCGCGGCAACCGTATTGCTCACAACGCTCCGACAGTTACGCGCGGCATCGATACGCCGCAAATCATCAGTGAAACGTGGACTTATAACAGCGCAGGTCAAGTACTCAGTCACACCGACCCGAACGGCAACATAACAACGTATGCATACTATGTCGGATCCAGTACTGGTGGAGACATCAACAGCAAAGGCGAATTTGGCGGCTATTTGAAGTCGGCGACACAGGGTGCGGATGGTTCAGCCGACCCGGTGACCAACCTAACGACATCTTACAAGGTCAATCCACTCGGAATGATCACGCAAAAGATCGATCCGGAAGGTTTTGTATATGATACTGCCTATAATGATTTGCAAGAAATAGTTGCCGAGACCGAACCGCCGGTTACGCTGCGGAGCAGTCAACAGGTTCGCTATCAAACACGCATGATTTATGATGGTGCGGGTAATCAGGTATTAAAACGCCGTAGCAATATCGATCTGGATGGCAGTACACCGGCAAACGATTTTATAGACAGCTCGATGAGCTTCGATGCGGTCAATAATTTGCTCTCCGAACGTGTAGAAGTCGATGAAAACGATGCGAACGATCTGGTCACCCGTTATGCTTATGACGGTAACGACGATCTTAGCGTCACGCAAAAACCGGAAGGCAACCGTACTTTTAATATTTATGACGAGCGACGCTTGCTGTTTAAAACCTTTTATGGCGTTGCGCCCGGTTTGCAATTGACGCCCATCGGCCCGGCGCCGATGCCCGTCATCACCCAGCCTGCTTCCGGCACCGGCAGGCTTGCAGTTGCCGGTCCCCTGCAGCCGTTTCCACTGTTAGACAAGCGCCGTATTTCACTTGATTTGTTTATGAAAAAACAGATCAGTCCGTTTATCAGCTTTGGTTATCCGCTTGACAAGCGTGCCGAGACGCTTGTGCGTACGGCGTTTGTTGGCCTGAGTATTATTGAATACGATGCGCGTTTAAATCTCGTGCGTACGCGTGACGGCCGTGGCAACTTTGACGATCATTTCTTTGATTTCTACAATCGGCAGGTGGCCTATTCCGATCCCAACGGTAACGGCTGGTTGCGCGAGTTCGACGATGCCTCGAACGTGCTTACCGAATCGCGCGGCGCCGTATCAAAAACAACAGGACAGATCACCGAGCTGCTGGCGCGCAGTTACAGCCGTTTTGATGAAATCGGGCGCCAGTATCAGCAGGTAAACGATATCGATCTCAGTACCGATGAAAGCAAATTGCTGAATCCTGACGATGATAAGAATTCGGCTTATCTGACCGCTTTTGATGCGGGCTCCCGCGTAACGATGCGGTTCGATGCCAACGGCAATCCAACGTCTATGGATTACGACGCGGCCAATCGCACCCTTACCATCACCGATGCGTTCGGCAATCAACAGATCAGCAGCTTTGATGCTAATTCCAATGTCGTGAGCACGACCGAAATTGAAGTGCCGGGACCGGATGCGGCAGGCGTACAGGAAACCTACGTCACCACCTTTATCTACGACGAACTCAACCGCCGCACTGAACAGCATATTCGCGGGCTAAATGGCAACAGTATCGACCATGCCTGGTTTTTTGCGTTCGATTCGCGTCATAACCAGCGTCTGGTGCAGGATGCAGAGAATAATTATTCACTGACCGGTTTTGATGATCAAAGTCGGCAGACCGTCATGCAGCGTTTCGACGGCGACCCGCTAACTGCCACACCGGCTGAATTGCTGCGCTACGAATGGCGTTATGATAAAAACAGTAATACCATCGAAGAACAGGCGTTGTCTGATGTGAACAATCCGAACAGCCTTCAGATCACTTACCATGCTTTTGACGATCTCGACCGTGTTATCCGCACTGTTTATCCCGATTCGGATGATCCGATTGATGGCCGTAACAACGGTCCCGATAGAATCTTTGACCGCATCGAGATGAAATATGATGAAAATTCTAATCCCATCCAGGTGACCGATCAGCGCCGGGTGGTGTTCAATACCATTTTTGACCCTGGTAACCGTCCGACAGAACAAAATATTGACTTGCCGGATGAAGTACCTGGCACAACCAGGCAGACGTTCACCTACGATGCCCTCGACCGCACCACGAGCGCCAGTAACAATTACGCCAATATCGACCAACTGTTCGACGCTTTTTCACGCTTGATCATTGAAACGCAGTCGATTCGTCTTGATGGCGCTGGCTTTGATCAAGGCTGGGAACGCCCCATTCAGGTTGCCCATGTTTACGACAAACAGTCCAACCGTATTGCCTGTCAAATATTGGATGGTAATAATACAGACCTGGATGTCACCACTACCTTTGATGCGCTCAATCGCACCGGCAGCATCTCTGCCGCGTATTTCAACACAACAACGCATCCGATTGCCCGTTACGCCTACCTTGGTCCCAGGCGCGTACAGCAAAAAGTACTTGGCAATGGCGCGGCGCTCA
>BQJA01000023.1 GCA_021604405.1 Nitrosomonas sp.
AATTGCCGAGGGCGCAAGTCAGCGTATTCGTCCTATGCTAATGACCAGCCTGACGCTGTTTTTGGGTCTGCTCCCCATCATGTTCAGTAGCGGAAGTGGGGCTGATGTGATGAAACGTATTGCTGCGCCTATGTTGGGCGGTGCGGGCTCGACATTGATTTTAGTATTGATTGTTTTTCCGGCTATCTTTTCATTGTGGCGTGGTCGAAGTTTATCCAATTTAAGATCATTGCAAAAAGAGCCAACAAAGACCAGAAAATGAAATTCATCGAAGTAAGAACATGATTTATCACGTTGTTCCTGAACTATAGATATTCGTCTTGTAATCAATACGTACTATTTCTATCTCGATCTTCTTGAATTGGAGGAAATGTTATGAAATACAGTGAAAATGAAGATGCACAAAAAACTTCGTCATCAAATTGTACACAAATAAAATCTATCGGAACGGAATCCAATCAATTCCAGGACATTGTCGTTGTTACTGGAAGCAGTGGTTTCATTGGCGCAGCACTAGTCAAGGAACTTGCGAAAAATTATCGTGTGGTAGCTTTTGATCGCGAAACGTCACCCCATCCACCGGTTGTTGCCGAATGCATATGCATTGATTTAACGGATAATGACAGCATTACTGCTGCGATGCAGCGGTTGCGTACTGCTTATGGCAACAAAATAGCATCTGTCATACACCTTGCAGCTTACTTTGATCTCTCCGGTGAAGCGGATCCGCGTTATGAAAAAGTAACCATTGAAGGTACTGAGCGTTTGTTGCTTGGTTTCAAAGAATTTGATCTTGAACAGTTTGTGTTTATCAGTACGATGCTCGTGCATCAGCCGGGCGAACACGGTAAACCGATAAATGAAGAATGGCCGCTTGACCCCAAACTACCCTATCGGGAATCAAAAATTCTTACAGAGCTTATGCTACGCAAGCAACATGGCGATACTCCCATCGTGCTGGTGCGTCCCGCCGGCGTATATGATGATAACTGTCACTCTGCTTTTCTGGCACATCAGATTGCACGTATCAACGAACGCCGGATCATCAGTCATTTCTACTCAGGTCGGCTTGATACCGGCCAACCCTGGCTGCACCTGGAGGATTTAACCGAAGCATTGCATCAGATTATCATGCGCCGTAAAACGCTGCCGATGGAACTTCCGTTGCTGCTTGGAGAAAATGAGGTAATGGGTTTTGGTGAGATCCAGCAAGAGCTCGGGCAATTGATTCATAACGAAACATGGGAAACCGTAAAACTTCCGAAATCAGTTGCAAAAACAGGCGCCTGGATTGAGAACGAGATTCTACAGGAAAATCCGTTTATTAAACCATGGATGATTGATGTATCCGATGACCATTATGAGCTGGATACAACACGCGCACAACAACTTCTCGGCTGGAATCCGCATCACAGCTTGCGAGAAACACTGCCGAAAATGATCGCGGCATTGAAACAGGATCCGATCTTGTTTTATCAAACTAATAAGCTAAACGCAGCAAAAGTTGCGGAACGAGATCCGACAATTCAGGATAATACACAACAAAATGCGGACTCGATTCAGGTGCATGAAAAAATGCGTGAGCACTTGAAATCCATGCGCAAAATGCACTTTGATATGCTCTGGGTGCATTATTTCAATTTATTTCTGGGTGCCTGGCTGGCAACCAGCCCATTTATTTTTGGATCCTTTGTACAGGACACATTTAGTGAAGCGATACTTCACGTAACTCAGGAGCGCGGCCTAGCATCTCCTGAAGTACGAAGTAGTTGGCTGGGTTGGAGCGACCTTATCAGCGGATTACTCATTATGATGTTCTCATTAATGTCGTTGTCACCCCGTCTGGCATGGGCACAGTGGGCCAATGTAGTTGTGGGCGTCTGGCTGCTGTTTGCCCCTCTTCTATTCTGGGCACCAAACGCGGCAATTTATATTAATGACACATTGATTGGTGCGCTTGTTATCACTTTTGCCATTCTGGTACCGATGATGCCGGGTATGCGCAAGGAAAGCATGATGGATCATTCCGATGTGCCAGTGGGGTGGACTTATAGTCCTTCTACTTATCTGCAACGATTACCTATCATTGCGATGGGTGCAATCGGATTTTTGATTTCAACCCATTTGACCGCGTATCAGATGGGTTATATCGACAGCGTATGGGAACCTTTTTTCTCGGGTGAAGGCGAATTAAATGGCACTGAAACCATTATCACCTCCGATGTTTCCAAAGCATGGCCGGTGGCAGATGCCGGCTTGGGTGGCGTTGCTTATATGTTTGAAGTTTTAATGGGCGTAATGGGTGGTCGCCAACGGTGGCGAACCATGCCATGGATGGTGGCCATGTTTGGATTTGTGGTCGTGCCATTAGGTACTGTCAGCATTTACTTTATTATTATTCAGCCTATCATGATCGGTACGTGGTGCAGTTTGTGCTTACTCGCAGGCATTGCAATGCTCATTATGATTCCTTACAGCCTGGACGAATTAATCGCGATGGGACAGTATCTCGTGCAAAGTGTGCGTCGGGGAGAACCTTTCTGGCGCACTTTCTTTCGTGGCGGCGCTCAGCCCAAAGGCAGCCAGGACTCTCATCCTGATTTTGACGCAAGGTTGATAGAAGCTTGGCGCTCGACATACAGAGGAGTCACTTTGCCGTGGAGCTTAGTGGTCAGTGTTATTCTCGGGATTTGGTTGATGTTCAGCCGTTTAATATTTGGGACCGAGCCACCTATGGCGGATAGTGATCATTTAGTAGGTGCGCTCATTATCACCGTCGCTGTCATTGCCATGGCGGAGGTTGCGCGGCCCCTACGTTTTTTAAATATCGGTTTTGGACTATGGTTGATAATAGCACCGTGGTTTCTTTATGGTGCATCTATAACAGCTTCATGGACAGGTGTGCTCGTAGGAATTATGGTGATTGTACTTAGTCTTCCCCGTGGGACACGTAGTAAAGAGCATTACGGTAGTTGGGACCGGTATATTGTGTAAAGAAGATATAGGGAATTGGCAATTCCTTTCTTTTATGTATCAGAAATATAAAGGATTAAGCAGGAATTGACTTGGTCAAGTAAATCCCTAACTGGGATGTACGGAAATAGTTGATCACGTCACAAACCCAAAATCATCAAAACTGGGATGTACGGAAATAGTTGATCACGTCACAAACCCAAAATCATCAAAAAATGTTAGGGGCTTCGCCCCCCGCGCCCGCAAGGGTGAAGGCGTTGCCCTGCTTTAAAAACTTTTCCCCTGCCCTGCCCGGGCATTCCTCGCGCCGCAAAACTTTTTAAAGCTGCCCTTGCAGTTGCACCCCCCACGCTTCGCCAGCGGGTCACGGTTGCATATGCAACCCTTAACCACTAAAGAAGAAAAAGGAGCTTTTAAAATGGCAGATAAAAAGGATGTTTACAGCAGGATTACCGACAAAATCATTGCTGATCTTGAACAAGGTGTTCGGCCCTGGATGAAACCCTGGAATGCAGACCATGCCGCCGGAAAAATTACCCGGCCACTGCGGCATAATGGAGCGCCCTATTCAGGCATTAACATTTTAAATCTTTGGATGGATGCGGTAGAGAAAGGATTTTCTGCGCCGATCTGGATGACCTTCAAGCAAGCCAAGGAGCTGGGTGGCAACGTCAAAAAAGGCGAGCATGGCTCCTTATCGGTTTACGCCAATACTTTTACGAAAACAGAGCTGGATAGTGACACCGGCGAGGAAATAGAGCGCGATATCCCCTTTATGAAGGGCTACACCGTGTTTAATGTTGATCAAATCGAAGGGCTGCCAGAACAATATTATGCACTGGCCAAAGCGCCGGAGATGACCCCGCAAGCACGCATTGCCGCACTGGAAGAGTTTTTTGCCAATACCGGGGCAGAAATTAAGCATGGCGGCACCCGCGCTTATTATTCCGTATCGACCGATTATATCCAAATGCCACCGTTTGAAGCGTTCGAGAGCCGGGAAAAATATTATGCAACGCTTGGCCATGAGACAACGCACTGGACACGCGCCCCTGCCCGTCTGGATCGTGATTTTGGCCGCAAACGTTGGGGTGATGAGGGTTATGCCATGGAAGAGCTTGTTGCGGAATTAGGCTCTGCATTTTTAGCTGCTGACCTTGATATGACGCCAGAGATCAGGGAAGATCACGCTGCCTATATCGGCAGCTGGCTAAAAGTGCTGAAGGACGATAAAAAGGCCATTTTTTCAGCAGCGGCGCATGCGCAAAGAGCCGTAGAATTATTGCATCACTTGCAGCCCAGCCCTGCACTTGAAGCAACAGTTGATAATGAGCAAGCGATGGACTCTCATCACCCTGGCCCCGCTTAAGGATAAACTATGAAGTCAGCGCAATGGAACATTACGCCCAAGACAATAACGCACACCGGAGCGCCAGCTTTTAAAGCAAGCTGGCGCTCCGGCAAGCCAGAGTTTGAAAATATCACCGGCTTGTTCTGGCATGAAGAAAATAGCGGAAGTGAAGATGATGCGCTGTTGATTTTTGATTTTGAGTGGCAGAGCAACGCGCCGGAACAGGCCGTGTTTGAAGAATTGATGAAAAATGCAGGAAGCGCTATTGATAATTGGATATCGGCACGGTTCTAACAAGGTTAACTGTACCAAGATTCAATGGGTTATGCCTATATGTCGCATTGAGGAAGCGCGAGAGCTATAATTTTTATATTATCTGTTATCACGATAATATTTCGGAAGTTAGGCTGCGGCTTGCTTTTGATCTTCAGCACCGTAAGAAAGGTTCCATGCTTTTTGCAGGGCTTGATACATTACAGACATATGCCCCTCAAACTTGATTTTATCTATTTTATTCGAAACATGTTTAGCTAATTTCACCTTTGCACCCCTACTTCTTTTAACAATTAAATGATCTGGGTAATAGTCTTCTAAACATTCTGTGGGAAGAGTAAATAACCGGCCTGAGCTGGTTATCTTTGTATAATGCTCTCTAAAATCCGTGTATGTAGCTAAATTATTGCCACTGTTCGGCGCATCAAGAAGAATTACCACTCTGTCTTCATACACGGGAGTTAGAGGGGCATATAATTTGCTAATAGCACCAACAACCCTACCTGCTTGTGATGCAAATCCCTCGGCACTAATGACTTTCACACTGGGCTTGTCTGAATAAAACCTCTGCATAATACGGTCTAGGAAGACCTGCTCTGCATTTCCTTCAACAATTAGAAAGTTTGGTGGAAGCAAGAGGTCTGTTGGCGCTCCACCCAACAAATCATAAATAATGTTTTGTCTTTCGACCTCATCAACAATCGATGAAACAGAGGTTACTTTTTCTATCTTTTCAACTTTAAAAATTTTCTGATGCTCAAAATTTTCTGTTATCAATACGGATGAGTGTGTATTGACAAAAATTTGGTCACCTCTAGAGGAAATTTCAAATAAGGCATGCTTTAATTTTCTTTGTGCAGATGGGTGTAAGTGAAGCTCTGCTTCATCAATTAAGAAAACAAACGATTTACCAGTATCTTCTCCTTGTTTGCGATGGTCTGCATAAGCTTGAATGATTGCAAGCATTAATGCTCTTTGCATACCGTCACCTTTATCAGAAACGGCTGTTTCTACGCCATCATCTACATGAGTTTCAAAATTCTTTAGATACTCTGAAAATTGTGGCGGACTAATCTCAAAGCGGACGGAATTGCAATCTGGAAACTGTTTTTTTAGATAAATTTCAACACTTCCACTCAGGTTTTTTAGTTCTGTTGATACCTCGGAATCTTCCCCTTCAAACAGCTCAGAAAACTTTTCTTTAAGTTGACGGTACTCTTCATTTTTTTCAATGACTGCCTCTAAAACACCTGACAACATAATGCCTATCGGTGTTTTCTTATCGAATTTTCCTACATCATCAAAATATTTTTTGGTTTTAACGTATTCTAATCTTGGTAGAAAATCCTTCAAAGCAGCATCAATACCTGTTGGGTTTCTCTCTAGGGTTTTTCCCCCAACTGTGATTTGAAATTTACCATCATTTTTACGAGATAGTGTAATGGTTTGGTTTTCTCCTAAAAAATTTTCTATTGTGGTTTGGTGCTTCTGATTCTTCATAGAAGCCAACCCATCTTGAAGATCAGAAAATTCAACAGAGACTTCTACATCCTTAGACGAGTCATGATTAAAGCGAATCTCATCTAAAGTTTGACCACGAGCTATACCATTGTAGAAAAAATCGATGGCATCAAAAAAATTTGTTTTCCCATGATTATTCTGTCCTACAAAGAAATTGAAATTCTCTGGACACACTTCTGCATGTTCAATAGAACGGAAATTTCTGATCGTTATTTTTTGTATTCTCATATTACTTCCATATATCCGCTTTGGGGTCGGCAGCGGTTATTTAATATTTTGGTAGTTTTATAGGAATTATCCCGCATGCACTAGAATAATCCCGTGCAAATTGTTATAAACCGGCTGATATATTTCTATCATCGGCAGATAAAGTCATTTCTTAATTTGAACTATTGATAACATATTTTATCAATAGTAAACTGGCTTCCTCATTCCAGCACGGCAAAAGCATTATTGCTTTATTAAATCTTGTGCGGTAGGATAAAATCCTACCGAATGTAAAAGATCCATGAGGACATCACCATGAACCCAACCGACAAAGCCGAAAAGATCAGCATCACCCTACCGCCGGATATGCTAAGCCTCATAAAAGAAAAAGTGAAAAGCGGGGCTTATGCCTCTACCAGTGAAGTTATCCGCGAAGCGATGCGCTTATGGCAAAAACAAGAAGAGGAACATCATGCGCGATTGGCTGTGATTCGTGCGCGCCTGGAACATGCTGCACAGAGCGGCAAACCTGTCCCGCTGGATCAGGCCTTTGATGCGCTTGAGAAAACACACAGAATGTGCGTAAAAGAAATGGCCGGTGATGAAACATTATGATGTTTATCTCATGCCTGATGCGATAAAAGACCTGAGCGAGATTTATGAATATATTTTAGAAGCGAGTGGTCTTCCTGACGTTGCCTGGGCCTATATCGAAAGATTACGTGACAAATGTCACGGTTTTCAAGTAGCGCCGATAAGAGGCCAAAAACGCGATGATTTACGTCAAAATCTCCGGATTGCCGTGATTGATAAAAATGCTGTGATCGCCTTTGAAGTTGACGAAGATCAACAAAGTGTCATCATTTTGAATATTTTTTATGGCGGCAGGGATTATGAAACCATAATGCGTGATAGTCAGGAGATTTAAACAATGAGTGAAAGATCAACATATTCATTAGCGGTCGCAAAAAGGATTTCTGCTTTGGAAACAGCGGAATTTTTTAAGAGTCGCGCTAAAAAAGCTGATTTAAAAGCATTCGGAGATATTCTTTTCCGTTCTGGTGGTGAAAAGCCACGCGAGAAAGATGAGCTGACGAGGTAAATATGACCCGATCTATTACACCAAACGCCCCTGCCCTACCCGCCGCCACTTCAAACCGATTTTTGACAAATGCAGATTTTGTACGTCTGGCCGACGTGCCACCCGAAATCGAATGGTTTGCTAATATCAATAACGCACAAACCCGCCGCTCTTACGAAAACGTGTTGAAAGATTTTATGACTTTCACCGGTATTAAAAAACCGGAAGAATTCAGAGAAGTCGCCCGCGGCCACATCATCGCCTGGCGCGATGAGCTGGCCAGTCGTGTTTTAAGCGGTATGACAATACGCCATCGCCTCGCTGCCCTGTCCTCTTTGTTTGAATATCTATGTGAGAATAATGCGGTGACGCATAATCCTGTCAAAGGCGTGAAGCGACCGCCGGTGGAAAGTTACGAAGGCAAGACCCCTGCCCTGGGCGATCATCAAGCGCGCAAATTGCTCGAAGCACCTAACGGGTCAACTGTAAAGGGCAAGCGTGATCGGGCTATATTGGCTACCCTCCTCTATCATGCATTGCGCCGGGATGAGTTGTGCCGGTTGAAGGTAAAGGATTTTAAGCAGGAACGCCGCGGTGTGCCGCATTTGAAAATATCCGGCAAAGGCGGCAAGACACGTTATGTGCCGTTGCATCCTGCCGCCGGTGGGTTGATTCATGAGTATCTGGAAGCTGCTGGGCATGACTTGGATGAAAACGGCGCGTTGTTCCGTTCCACCAGTAATAACCGCCAGAAGGAATCGCAAAAAACGATTACGCCGGATGCGGTGTATAAAATGGTGCGGGAATATTCTGAAAAGCTGGGATTTAAGATTGGCGCACATTCATTACGGGCTACAGCGGCAACCAATGCGCTCGATCATCAGGCTGATATTGCCAAGGTGCAGGAATGGCTGGGGCACGCGAATATTGCCACCACCAGAATCTACGATCATCGCAAGACTCGACCGGAGGACAGTCCGACTTTTAAAGTTGTATATTAACTACTGTCGAAATTGTGTGTGTTTTACTCATGTGGAGCATCAATGTCAGATTTCAAACCCAGAAATATGCATAATTTCTCTGAATCGTCTTGAAAATAAGACCTCCTAATGTTGTTTAGCCTACTCTCTCCTCCTCGTATCAAACACATAAGAATTTTTATGTTGACTCTAGAGTATAGTAAAGAGTCTAGAGTAGAGATATAGGAGGCAAGATGCTTATCGGTGAGTTGGCAAAAAAGGCGAATGTAAGCGTTGATACCATTCGTTATTATGAACGTGAAAAGCTTATAAAACCTGTTTTTGTCAGGGAATCCGGTTATCGGGAGTTTGGCAACAATTCCGTTGCAAGGCTCTGCTTTATTATACGAGCAAAAGATTTGGGATTTTCTCTTAAGGAAATCCGTTGTCTTCTCAAGTTAAAAAATAACCCCGATACAAAATGCGGTGAAGTTAAAGCATTGGCTGAAAAAAAGTTAGCTGATGTGGTCGCAAAGATTAACGTTTTAAAGGCTATGAAGAAAGATTTGAACTGCCTATTAAACGAATGTACCGATGCAGCGGCCTCCTTAAATTCGTGTCCGATTGTGGATTCACTTGATGGAAAGGAAACCCAAGAATGAATATTGAATTGGTTTATTTTGAAAGCTGTCCGAACGTAGATGTAGCACGTAAAAATCTGCGGGAAGCTTGCTCCACACTAGGAGTAAAGGCCGATTGGAAAGAGTGGAATCAAAATGACGATAAGATCCCCGATCATGCCAAAAATTTCGGCTCCCCCAGCATTTTAGTCGATGGTAATGATGTTGCTGGTGGCCCCGAGGATTGTTGCCAAGAAAAAACTTGTCGGATTTATAAAGATGGTCAAAATGCTCCCAATGTAGAAATGATCAAGAATGCTTTACAACAAGGTTTGCATTCATGAAAAAAATCATCATGACCCTGCCATCTTTGATGGCATCCGGTGTGGTGGCGCTTCCTGTTTTAAAGTGTCCGGCATGTTGGCCTCTTTATGCCGGATTTCTCAGCGCTCTTGGTCTTGGTTTTGTTGATTACACGCCATTTTTGCTTCCTGTTACAGCCGTGCTTCTCCTCATATCCCTTATTCCGCTTGTCTGGAAAGCAAACCAACGGTGGGGTTACAAGCCGGGTGCAACCGGATTTATGGGAGCTTTATTTATTTTGTATGGCAAATTCTGGTTGTTAAATCAGCCGCTATACTATACCGGGATTGCCATACTTCTGGTCGCCTCAATCTGGAATATATGGCCACGCCGGAAAAAAGAAAAATGTGATCGGTGTATTTCTGAAACATCTTGACTCTGGACTTGGATTAAGGGTTTAGACTGCTTCATCAAACAATTCGAGTGCAACAAAAAGAAGATAAGCATTCGTTTTATTTGTTGGAAATACGAACTTATTTGAACACTGAGAAAGGAAAATACCATGACTAATAAAGACCTCCAAAATTGTATTGACGCATGCTTGGCTTGCTTTAAAGCTTGTGAGGAGTGCGTGGACTGTTGCCTTGGATCGGAAAGGGAGAAATGTTTGCGTCTTTGTATGGATTGCGCGGATGTTTGCCAGCTTTGCATCCGTTTTATGGCCCGTAATTCAAATGTTGCCGAGAAAATATGTTCGCTCTGTGCCGAGATATGTGATCTATGTGCAGATGAATGTGAAAAACATGATGAAGAGCGTTGCCAGAAATGCGCCGAGATGTGCAGAAAATGTGCAAACATGTGCCGTCAGGTTGTGTAATTAACTCACAACAGAGCACTAAAGAAAAAAATACAAAGGCAGATTATCAGGGTTCCATAGCTATTTCTTGTTTTTACGGGAATTTATAGCCATTGAAGACCTTTCTAATTAGAGCTTACTCAGAAATACAGCGACCATTTATTCCACTGCCAGGAGAAATTCTGGCATGAGATGAATTGATGAGTATGCTCGAAATCAATTCTTCTAAATATTGCTGTATTTTTTGTCAAAATTGCTATTTTGATGACAAATTTTTTCAAGCCAATAAAAACCTGCACCAACACCAGCAGGTTCATGACCAGGAAGATGCTGTTGATCCATGCTATGGAGGTATCAGCGCGTCTGGCTCGAATATTGTTGAGACGATAGCCATATTTTCCTTGACCAAACTTGCCTTCAATCGGAATCCGTTGCCGATATTCCTGTTGGCGTTGCGCTTTCTGGCGCTTCACGTCATCTTCGTTTTCGGGGGTAATCTTCGGTGGGCGACCCAGTGGCTTGCCTGCAAATCGTATATTGCGTTGTTTCAAGAAGCTGCGATTGTCACGCGAACCATATACCGTGTCAGCAATAACAACTTCAGGATAGCAACCATACCGCTTTTTATAAGCTTCAACCTGGCCTTGAAGGTCATGACCTTCATGTTGTGCATTCCAGTGAAGCTTGTCGACATGCGCCAATCCTCTACCTGTTAAGCTGGCGCTTATTTTGGCGCCAAATTCCACCGCCTTCCCTTGCTTACCCCGGATAATAGGCCGAATATATGGTTGACTGATGCTGACGATACGATCATCGCAACGCCGGGTATGAGTTGCGTACATGGCATATTGTTGTTGATACAAATGCGGTAACGGCAAGGGCATACCATACGGATATGCCGTTAACAACCTTTCAATATAGCCTAAATTGCGGCGCAGAAACTGCAATTGCTGCCTGATGCCAGAACGGCGCCGCTTGTTTGAAGGACGTTTAAGCTTGACTACGCTGAGGTAGGCTTTTCTGGCAACCTCCCGATAAGTACGTGGTTTCTTTTTCTGCGGGCGGCTGCTGTGGGCATGCAGTTTATCAATGATGCGTTCGCTCAGTTCCCGCGCTTCATTCAGCAGTCCAAGATCCGTTGGATAGCGTATCGCTTGTTCCACAACGCTCGCGTCAACAATCAATTTGCCATGATTTTGGGGCAGGTCATCTGATAAAGATACTTCTGGATTGTCTCCAGGAACAGCTTCGCTGCGTGTAGCCGCATCGCCATCTTGATCATCATCGTCGTCAGCTTTTACCCTCTGTTTCGCTCGTTTAGGCTCAATCGCGTCAATAATCGCCTCATGAAATTCATCAAACACTGCTTGAACCATCCGTTTACGGATTTCTACAAATAAAGACGGTGCAAACGGCGCTGCCGACTGAAATCCTTTCAGACCAATAAAATATTGCAAGTACGGATTCTCGCGGATCTGTTCAATCGCCTCATCATCCGAGACCGATAGCTTATGCTTAATAATCACTGCACCAATCACAAGTCGTGCATCTTTGGCTGGACGTCCTAACGTTCCAGACAGCTTCTTATGATAACTTTGCGCCAGATCATCCCATGGAATGCATTCACTTAGCTTCACCCAACGATTGCTAGGGTCGAGAATCATGTCTGGTGGTGTATCAAATCCGGGTAGGGTTCGTTGTGTTTGGCTCTTATAGCGAATCATGGTGCACGGTTTCTGGCGTTATTTCATCAATTGATGTGCACTATTTTACCAAAATATGATGCATTGCTCAATTTAATCAGCTGGTTATACTTTCTGAGTAAGCTCTAATTATTCTACGATCAGCGGAAATCCGATTTTGATTAAAACCACTGCATTCTATGTTCAAGGTTCTGCTAGTCGCCATCTCTCAATTCGGTTGTTGCCGAAGTCGGCAACAAACACGGTACCATCCTGAGCTACGGCCACAGCCATTGCGTGTTCGAGTTGTCCCTGTGCTGTCCCCTTGCTACCGAAGCTCGTGAGAAACGTGCCGTCTGGTCTGAATTTTTGGACCCGATGGTTGTAGAAATCAGCAACGAATAAATTTCCTCTAGGACCAAAGGCGATTGATGTCACCGTCATGAACCAGCCATTGAATGGACCATAGATGCCACGTGCAAATGGGCCACCCCATTTGCGGAGAAAAGCTCCATCAGGAGCAAATACTTGAATCCGGTTCCCATAGCCATCGGCCATGTAAATGTTCCCTGCTTGGTCGAGCGCCACATCAGTTGGATAGTAGAAACTACCAGCTTCGTGACTCGTCCGACCGGTCGTCCCCCACTGGCAGATAAATACGCCATCAGGCTTCAGTTTCTGGATACGCTGCCCGTAGAAGTCGGCAACATAGAGCTCGCCATCCTTACCGACAGCAACTCCCCCAGGCGCGCTGAATTGACCTGGATCGCTGCCAGCGCTGCCGATGATTCGCTTGGACGTGCCGTCCAGGTCAAACACCTGGATGCGGTCATTGAAATATTCGGGCACGTAGAGCTCGTTATTATGAACTGTTAGATTCATCGGGCGACCAAGCTCGCCGGGTTTGTCGCCCGGATTTCCGAACTGCCGCTTGAAGTTGCCGTCCAGATCGAAGACCTGAATGCGACCGTTGCGAGCATCGGAAACGAACACCTCATTACCGGCGACGGCGATGCCTGTCAGATCATTGAATTGGCCGGGGCCTGATCCATTTTTGCCCCAGGCATTGACGAATTGGTAGCTGGGTTCCTTCGCGGACGGGATGAAAACAGACCAGCCTGCCGCAGCCAAAACAATCGCGCTGATGAGGATACCGACGAAGATTTTGAACAGCGTGTATCCAGTGATCTTTGCCATCATAAATTCACTCTGAAGCCGGTGCGCACGATAAAGTCGTCCTCAAGCGCCGTACCGTTAAAGTCTTGAACGACGGGAAGCTGCACGACCGCCTCAAACACCCACTTTCTGGTCACGTATTGGAGACCAGGCGAGAGGAACAGTGTCGTACCACCGGAGTTGGGGTCGTTGCCGCCGCTGGTCTCATTCTTCGCCTGATGGAGCAGGTTCGTCTCAATAACCCCATAGAGGAAGTCCGGTACACCAGTGCCGAGTTTTCGTGGCAAAAGCCGGTACTGCAGCGAAGTATCGAACCGTAACTCGTCGCCGAACTCGAAACCATTGGCCTCTGTATTAGCCTTGTAGCTGACCTGGGCGTCAACCTGGTAATTGAGCGTCTGATAGGTCGTAATTACCCCACCAAAAGGATCCCACGAGCCGGAACCGAGCTGGAGTGGTTGCGGCAGCCGCCCGAAGCCATCGCCCTTATCGTCTTCTCCCGTTGGTAACTTGAGGCCGATGAATGGTGCGATTCGGAAATTGCTACCGCGCCTGTCTTGCTGAAAAATCGTATAGCGAGAAAAAAACTGGGCATCACCGATTCCGTTGGTGTCACGTGTGCTCCGCTGCCCTCCCGGCATAGTAAGATCAAGACTCTTGTCGAGGTAAGGCAGAACGCCGAACAGCGCGAGATCGCTGGTGATGCCATAGCCAAGTACCGATATGCCGCCGAGGACATCAAGGTTACGGTCCGCGCCACTAGGATCGTCGCTAGCCTTTCGGTACAGAAACTGCTCGCGGAAGACGAAATGGCCTTTGGCGACGGGAAGCGCCGTGTTAAAGGTCTGCGGGGCGGCATAAGATGTTTCTGTCATGGCCAACTGTACGGCAACCATTGCAAACCCAAGCCAACAAAGACGCGGATATTTCAATACCACTTCTCCAACGCCGATCATTGTTCACTAACGGGTGACAAGCGCTCAAACCCATTGAGGGTAAAGCCGGCATCCTTAACTGCTTTCCTTGCAACTGCCTCATCGAGGGCGGAACCATTCTTCATCGTTACCACGACGACGCCATCCTTAATGTTCATCTCGATACGCTCGACGCCTTCGAGAGCATTTAACTTCTTCTCGATGCCATAGGCGCAGAATGGACAAGCCAAGCCATCCACATGAAACTTGTAAATGGGTTGAGCGGCTAATGTGGCTGACGCTAACACGACCAGCGCCAATGTCAGCACTATATGCTTTCCGGCTGTTTTGAAATCCATCGTAATCTCCTGTTGCCAACAAAGCGCCATGCCAGTATGGACTTTAGAGTGTACTCTAAAGTCAAGTGCTTTCATGATTGCAGGGACCTACCCATAGCTTACAACCCAATCTAGAACTTGAAACCAAAGCCGAGAGTGAGCAAGATATGAATACCATTACAGCCGAACCAGCTTAAGGAGACAATATGAACCTAAATGAACAATAGGTCATTACACTGAGAACGAAGACGGCAGGCTTTTGATTTTCGACATTGAGTGGAAGAGCTGCCATTGGAACAGGTTGCATTTAAAAAATTTGACAATCAAATTCTTACGCAGCACGATATTTGTTCCAAAAGGGTTCTCTTTAGTATATTTGAGCTCATATGACAGCTATGCTCACTTTACCCCCTATAGCAGTTGCTCCCCATTTCGTACCTTCATTAACAGCAACATTGATCCGATCTTCAGGAGCTGCATTTACAAATTTCGGAACAGAAATGAGCCCCTGAAGTGCAAAGCTTGAACCTGATAGAACCTTGGCAAAAAGCTTTACCCCAACAGATGACTCTCCTGTAGCCAAATCAATAGCGTCAGCGGATGATTTATGGTAATCAACCAGAAATTTAGTGATTTCCAATTCCAGAGTATCATTGTTATCCGACATCGTTTTTTCTCCCTGTTATTTTAGAATTTTTTAAAAGCAATCATTGCGGTAAACAGCATCCCCAAAAGCATAAACAGCAAAGAAGAGGCCGTAATAATAAGGAGTGAGAAACTAGAAGTTGAAAATGAAGATATTTGAAAAATGGCGATATAAATTAAAACGGCAAACATGCCTCCAACAAAGCCAAACTTTGAATAAGCATCGTAAGTTATATAACCATTAAAATTGTTATGAATTAAACGTCCTTTTTTGTCTCCAGATACATCACCATATTGGCAAGCTTCAACACCTTCCGAAAGGAAAGCCCCAGTGTCCCAGTTAGTGACACAAAAACCGGACTGGTGGCGGCAATGACAATTTGAACGTTCAACGGGCTGGCTGCATACGCGTCTTCAACCAGAAAACTCAAAGGTGAATAATTGATAAGCATGGCATCCAGAGCGCTCACAACGTGCCCGTCTGCCATACCGCTAGAGAGAAAAACAATGGGAGCGGCGGATGTAATAACCCCCATCTTCAGAACCAGCAACAAAAAGCGCCCGATGACAGTCGCGCATCAAACAAAAGCGCAACCGTGAGCCCAAACACCACGGCCCAAATGCTGGCAAACCCCACCATAAACGCGGGAATGAACAGGAAGCAAGCTACGAGCGCCGCAAAGCACAGGATAGTGGTATTTTGGAAGATTGCGGATAATCTTTCACTCATCCTTGCAAAGTAACTCCTACTCTACGCACGCGCAATTTACTGTGGCGATATTCTATGCATAAATGCAATGCCCCTGCCTGTCAATATTTTTATACACTTTCAACGTGTTATTTAATATACCTCCTTTGTTGTGGAGCTATGGCCGTCAGATATCTAATTATGATGTTCACAATTAATAACATAATATGTTACGAACATAACAACTAATAACATCATAATTAACAATTGTTAACATCATAACTTATTAGAGGCTGGACAAAATGTGTGAATTGTGGAATTCTTGTGAAGTTCATAATTGTTATGATATTAGTTACTAACATAACAATTGTTATCTTCATAATTAATAACTATGAACTTCATAACAAAAGGAATATATATGCCTGTTATTGTATTTGCCAGTCCAAAAGGTGGTGCAGGAAAAACCACATCAACTTTTCTCTTAGCAACAGAGCTTGCCAACCGCAATATGAATGTTTCCATCATTGACGCAGACCCTAATCATCCAATTGAAAATTGGAGGAAAGATGGAGGAAAGACCAGTAATCTCAATATCATGGTCAATGAAAATGAGGATTCTATCCTTGATGATATAGACAATGCGTCAGGCCAAAGCGATTTTGTTATTGTTGATCTTGAAGGGACCGCAAATTTATCCGTTGCTTATGCGATTTCAAGGGCCGATCTTGTGATTGTGCCTTCGCAGCGTTCGACACTGGACGCAGGAGAAGCGGCAAAAGCACTGTCCCTGGTCAAGCGTCAATCCAGTGTGACCGGACGTGAAATTCCCGTAGCCTTGCTTTTAACACGCACCAGCCCTGCCATACGCAGCAAAGGATTAAAGCGCATGCTTGAGAGTTTGGGTGAAAACAAGGTTGAATCTTTTATCGTGGAAATACACGAACGCGAAGCGTTCAAGGCTGTTTTCGACCATACCTGTACATTGGCACAGCTTGAACATGCGCAAGTGAGCGGTTTAGATAAAGCCCGTAAAAACGCGGCTGAATTTGCAGCTGAAGCTATTCAGAAATTAAACAATCTGCAATCCAAAAAACCCAAAAAAGTTAAAGGTGCCGCATGAGTAACACAGAAAAAAAACCGATAGATCCCTTTGCAACCCTTGGTCTTGATAAATATAAAAAGCCGGAGAATAAAAAAGAAACAAGCGTTAAAAAACCTCCGCCGGATAAAGACGCCATCAAAGCTATTGCCGAGCAAAATGATTTTCAAAGCCGCCAAGCTCCCGTTAAGAGACAGAAAATTGTCACCAAAACATTCTCTTTATTTCAAGAGGATTGCAGCATTATCAATGATGTTTTAAAAGCCTATTTAGAAAACCCCGATGAAGGATTATCACAGCCTTCCGGATCGGATGTTGTCCGTGCCGCTTTGCATATTTTGGCTGAGAAATCAGCACAGGAACAAGTCGAGCTTGTTAAAGAACACCGGGGCAGGGGACGGCGGTGATAAAAAAACAATCGCTCTGCCCAAATTAACCAAAGAGTTTAAAAAATGCCGAAGAAAAGAACACCGGCGAAAAAACCGCCCCAGGCCCCCCTGAAAAGCGCTCAGCTTGATTTATTTTCGCAATTCGTTGCCAATGACCAGAGCGAAGTTTCGAATACCGTCGAAGTCTGGGAGAGTATCCCAAAATATTTCTTTACGCCCAAGCAAACCGAAAAATTACGCACTGTTGATGGCCTGGCAAAACCTTATCAATGGGAATATGAATATAACGGTATGGCTTGTGCCGTCAAAATTCAACCGGCCTTGATAGAACAGGAAGACGGGACGTATAAAGCGTTTTTTCCCAATGTGACAGAAGAGCTGGTCGAAGAAGCCTTAAAAAAAATTCTGACTATGCAAAATTATGGCATGCATGACGCAAGCAACGCTGAAACATGGGTAAGATTTTCTTTGAGCTTGGTTCAACGCGAACTTAAATTGAGGGGCCGTACCCGCAGTCGAAACGAGATTAAACACGCCATTGAAGTCATGAGTTCCTGCATATTAACTCTTTACAAACAAGGGAAAGAAGTTTGGAAAGGCCCAATCTTGCAGGACCTCGTCACCGTAGGCAGAGAAGATTATTTGGCCGATACAGACGCCCAGCATATTGCCAGACTACCTCTTTTTATTAGCCACAGCATAAACCAGCTGGAGTATCGACAGTTCAATTATGACCGTATGATGGGCTGTAATGAGCAGCTAAGCCGCTGGATATACAAGCAGTTAATTCATCGTTTTCGGCAAGCCTCTCTCACAAATGATTATCATTTTATGTATTCTACGCTTGTCAGAAATAGCGGGCTGCTACAACAATCCCGGGAAATTGACAACAGGCGAAAAGTCAAGCTAGCCCTTGATGAGCTTGTTAATCATAAGGTCTTGATGAGTTACACAGAAGATCAACGGAAAGCAGGGCGGAAGATTATAGATGTGAAATATACGGTGCAGCCAACAAGCGAATTTATAACAGAACAAAAAGCAGCCAATAAACGCGAAAAAATGGCACAAACCCACGCCATAGAAAATAAGATTCATGACCGCTAGCCTGTGGGTAAATCTTCACATGTAGAAGGTCTAGCTCACATTAAGTAGAAGGTCTGGCTCACACATGTAGAAGGTTTGGCTCACATTATGTAGAAGGTTTAACTCACACACATTAAAAAAGTAGAAGGTCTGGCTCACACTTAACAAAAAAAGTAGAAGGTCTGGCTCACACATGTAGAAGGTCTGGCTCACACTTAACAAAAAAAGTAGAAGGCTTAACCCACGCTTACAGAAAAGTAGAAGGTCTGACTCACACTTTGAGCATGCAAACTACGATTAACCCCTATGAATCTCAACAACTTTTTAACCCACTAAAATTCCCTATTCTTTTCTTCTTTTAATCATATAAATATATTAATCTTTAATTAATCATGGTGAGCAGTTGTGGGTAACTCACTGTCGTTATTTCATAAAGGTTTCGGAGAATACAAAAAGTATCTATCGAGATCGCTACGCTCACCACTTCACACAAAGTTTTTTAACACACCCCATCATCCCCAATCCCATTGCATCTTTCTCTCTCGATACAGCCTTTAAAATCAAAAGTATTTAGCAAGGAAAAAAGAGCAGAGGAATTAACTCACCCAGGATGCTCCACTGAAAGATTTCAGCAAGCAAACAGCAATATTTCATTGCATCACAGGTTACTTCATTGCTAGTTTGAATCATCAAGCCATGGGTTAAAACCACTGAAAACCACGAATAGCCACGGGACGCCACTGGCAAAGACAACAACCAGAAAAAATAGATAGAAAGTTAAGCATTGCTTGCTATATGGGAAGATTTGCAATCTGTTTTTGCGTTGGACCGTTTTATTCCACCTGAATTATGGATTTCTCTGCTTGCCGTTGCCTTTTGGCTGTTTGCTATCAAGTGGGACAAAAAAAGGCACCTGCTTTGCCGATGGGCCGCTGTGCAGCAGCTGAAACGTTTGCAGCGGCTCAATACAGCGCAAGAACAAATAACCCACCTACGGAGCGTTAACCCTTATGTGTTCGAAGAAATGATTTTGAGCGCCTTGAAACAACGTGGCTACCCGATTAAAAGAAACAAACGCTATTCCGGCGATGGCGGTATCGACGGTCAAGCTATTATCGGAAACCATTGTTATTTGATACAGGCTAAACGTTACGCCAATCACATTAACCCGGTGCATGTACAATCCTTTGTACGGCTATGCAAAAAGCGTAGAAAACGGGGACTTTTTGTCCATACCGGCAAGACGGGACAAAAAAGTGAGCGCATCGCGCGATTTTCTGAAATTGAAATTATCAGCGGAGATAGATTGTTAAACATGCTCAATAACGGGCGTAGGATGCCACTGTGACGATCCAAATTATTTTTTGATGGTTTGGTACATAAAAACAAATAAAGGCGCTTCAACGGGCTTAAATTCGCGTTTATTCAGCCCTGTGAAATTAACTGCGTGTAAAAAATCATCTTCCTATCGGTGTCAGGTTTTAGGATAAGCTATCAAGCCGCTGCGTCCATTTTCCTGATTTTAATGCTTTAACCGCTTGTTTTTCATCTTGAAAATATTCTTCGCTTTCGCGTGAAACCAGCGCACTTTCTTCGTTTTTAGTGCCGATATAAAAACTGGCAGGACTGCGGAGAACTTGTAACTCAAATTCTTTCCCTAGCGTTGATTTCGCAAGTTTGCCGAATTTTTCCATGTTTGATACATGGAAAATTACCCTCTTCGTTACAAGAAAATGATGCGGCTAACGTTTTATGGATTGTGATTTCCAACGCTTTTTTATGATACAGAGATGGCGGACAGGGCCCATTTTGCTTTATGTTGAATGTATGGCATTTTTTATCACAGAAAAAGAGACAGAGGAGTATCTGAGTGAGGAGACGCGGCTCATTCCGATGCCAGACGGTTCACAACGCGCTTTTACCGGCTTTAAGCTGATGTGGCGCTCTCTGGACTATCTCATTTTAACCACGGATTTTACCAGCAAGGACCTGGTTGAGCTGGCGGTTCTCGATGCGGAAGAAATGGGCTATACATTCGAAGCCAGTTTCCCAAATATGCTGGCTTATGTACACCGCGAAGTCAGAAAAGCCCAGGATATCGACTAAGAACGATCCACCAAAATTAACAATGGTGGAGCAGGGGAGAGCTTAAGAAAAAAGCCCCCGGCGTTAAGCACAGGGGCTCATGGTGATTATCACCGTTCACGGTCAACGGGTTCCCACCCTGTACCGTACGAGTAGCCTAACATGATGTATTTGATTGTGTATACCGGATATTTCGGTTCATTGTTATTTATTCGAAGTGTTATCATCTTAACCAGAAATTTATTTATTGACAGGACGTATCAACCCCGCATCCTGATTGCTTGTCCGGCCCACCGCAGGAGATACTCCCCATGCCTGCAATTGTTCTGACGCAAATGGTTTAAGAAACGACAAAAGCATATCATCAGGTAACTGTGAAGCGGTTAGCCAGGTATCCCATGCTTCGATTGGCAGGATTACCGGCATGCGCTCATGGATGGGACGCATCAAATCGTTACACTCTGTCGTGATGATGGCGCAGCTATCAATAATAGTTTCATTAACTGTTGCCGTCTCCCATATTCCGGCAAAGGACAGCGGATGGCCATCTTTAGCGGAAACATAGAAAGGCTGTTTGTTTTGCCTTTCTTTCAGCGGTTTCCATTCATAAAAACCCGAGGCTGGAATAATACACCGTTGCCGGTGAAACGCGGTTTTGAATATGGGCTTTGTCGCCACTGTTTCGGCCCTGGCATTGATGAGTAATGGCAGCTTCTTGATATCCTTGGCCCAGCGCGGAATAAGCCCCCAACGCATCATTGACCCTGCGCGGCCAGTGGAACCGGCGCGAATAACCAGAATATTGGCCGTAGGCGCAATGTTATAGCGCGGCTCGATCTCCGGCATCGAGGCGGCATCGTACCAGTCGATCAAACTGGAACGCGGATAAGCCAGGGCAAAACGTCCACACATCGTGTCATTGATCTGCTAAATGAGGGCTTAGTACTGTACACCATAACATGTTCGTCATGGCACATGCAGATAACCCGATCAAAAAGACCCAAACCGAATGAGAAACCGGTTTTGTTTTCAGGGTGGTCATCTTTATGAAAAATACCCCCCTTATCATTGTTCTAAAAATATCCTAGCCGCGCGGCAATGAGCGCCTAAAAACGTGTGAGCGATCAGCGAACACAAATTTTTTAAAACAATAAAAAAGTAGTCGCGTAAAGCGACTGCCAAATCTTCGTTTTTTTATAGTCCACCACCCTAACGCGCGTAGGCGACCGGCACATCATTCCATTGCGTGGTGTAGCAGGGGGTTTTGTTTTCCCGTCGCATGGACCAAGGCTTTTGGGTGGCGGTTGAAAACACCGTGACGGTCTGGTTGCCATAGCGCCGGTTTAATTGATCCATAGCGGCCATCAGCCGCGCTGATTTTTCATCAAGCGCGTGATCTGCAAATAAGGATTTTTGAACCAAGGCCGCCGCGCTAATGCCGGTCAGCATGACACCGGCTTTTTTATAGGCAAAACCAGGCCGGTAAATACGCTTTAAGCCAAACAAAGCTGCGCGGATCAAGAGCCTGGTATCGCTACTTGCGCAAGTAAGGGGCACCGTGATGCTATTGGCGTATTGCGGGTCCTGTTCACGAAAAGGATTGGTATGGATAAAGACCTGGATGGCGTTACAAACCGAGTGTTGAGCGCGCAGTTTTTCTGCGGCAGTGCTCACATGACTTGCGACCGATTCTTCAAGGTCGGCGCGTTTATAAACCATTTGCCCAAAAGAGCGTGAGGAAATAATCTGTTTGCGCGGCGGGGTAATCTCTTCCAGGGCCAAGCATGACACACCGTTTAATTCCCGCGCGGTGCGCTCCATGACCACGCCAAATTTTGTGCGTAGCCATGCGGGCGGTGTATCGCGCAGCTGCTGCACCGTTTTAATGCCTGCCGCCTCCAGTTTTGCGCTGATCTGAGAACCCACGCCCCAGACTTCCCGCACGGCAATATTGGAAAATAGTGCGTAGATTTGCTCTGCTGACAGGGATCCCAGGTCACAGACCCCTTCAAAGGCCAGTTGTTTTTTGGCGATGTGATTGGCCAGTTTGGCCAAGGTCTTGGACGGCCCAAAGCCAACACAAACCGGTAATCCCAGCCACTGGCGGATCCGCTTGCGCATGGTTTGTCCCAGCTGCGTGGCTGAAGGCCAAAGCAAATTCATCCCCTGCACAGAGAGAAAACATTCATCAATGGAATAGACTTCGACATGGGGGCTAAACTCCCGCAAAAGCGTCATCACCCGGTCCGACATATCGCCATACAGCGTATAGTTGGATGAGAGCGCAACGATATGATGTTTTTTGGCCAGGTCTTTTAATTGAAACCATGGCGTGCCCATCTTAACGCCAAGCGCTTTAACTTCATTGGAACGGGCCACCGCGCAGCCGTCGTTATTGGAGAGTACGACCAGGGGCCGGTTTTCAAGCTTTGGATTAAAAGTCCGCTCGCAACTGACATAAAAGTTATTCACATCCACCAGGGCGAAAACCTGTCGTTCGGTATTGGTTTTATTGGTTGGATTTGTTGGCATTGCTACACCGGAAATTTTGAGACGGTGCCAACCACAACGCCCCAGACCTGTAATTCCTCGTGTTCGCGGAACTGTATGGGCGGATACGCAGGATTTTCTGCATGGAGTTCGACGACTTCATTCTGACAGTAAAGCCGTTTAACCGTATATTCGTTATTGATCACAGCCAAAACGATATGGCCGTGCTTGGGCTCTACTGAACGATCCACAATCAGCATATCACCATCATGAATGTTGGCCCCTGTCATGGAATCACCAATGACACGAAAAAAGAAGGTTGCTGCTTTGTTGCGCACCAGATAATTATTAAGATCAAGACCGCTTTCAATATAATCATCTGCCGGAGAAGGAAAGCCCGCCGGAATGCGGTGGTTCAGTAGCGGCAGAGGGCATAGCGCCGGATTTTGTTTTGCGCGTTGCAAACGCGGCAATCCACCAGAGGCATTGGTGTGTGTAAAGGGAATAATATGAGCCATGTCACTGTGTATACACGATCAGCGCATCAGTATAAAACAAAAAGAGAACATTTGGATTTAATCGGGGTTTAATTCACCGTGTGTGGCAGAGGAGGGGGCCTCTATCACTCACCCATGCATGACAGCATGGTCGTAACAACGGCCCTATAAAAACACGGGCATGAATTTACGCCTTTAGTGAGTTCTCACGCTTTCCAAAACCCGCGTGTTTCACTCTCTTGTTTTTGATTTTCAGGGCGGGGTGATCCCTCCGTGATAGGGATTACAGACTTATCTTGATGCTCCTTTGGACCATTGCTATTTATTGGTGCCGGATTTTCGGAGGTATTGAGGGAGGGCAGCCCCAGCATTTTTCGATCTTGGGCGTTTTTGATATGCCGCTCAAGAACCGGTTGTAAGGACTGATTAAATACTTGGTTCACTTTAATCTCCGCAAGAACGGCCAATCCGATCAGTTTGGCCTTTTTTAATTGAAGTTGCGTTTTTCGTTTTTCTTCCTGTTTCCTGGCGTCTTTGATCTTTTGCTTAAGTGCCGCCTCTTGCTCAAGCAGCCTTTTTAACATGATGTTATCGTTACTCATTAGTCTTTATTCTCCGGTCTGTTTATAGTGTATTGATTATGCCAAACATTGTGGTGCGTGTCTAAAAACCGAGGTGGTGGATAGAATAGCGGACATTATTGTGACGGTTATGGATGGTGGTATAATCGTGTTGCATGCTGAGTAGCAAGATGTGGAAATGTATATACAAAACTAGCCGTTTTGCACCTTCATTTCCAATCTTGGCAAGGGGAGCCGCTAGCGCTTTTCCCCGTTGCATCCCCTTTCGCGTACATTGCGTCGAATATTAATCCTTTAAAAAATTATGTCGCGCCAAAAGTTAAGCAAAAAACAGCTGCGCTCAAAAGTACTTCCCCCGGTTAGGGTGAATGAAAAGGAGCGCAATACAATCAAAGCCAAGGCGGCTGAAGCGGGCCTGTCGGTTTCCGAATATCAACGCCGGGCGTTACTGGATTGCGTGATTGCCGTTCGCGGTAACATCGTGGATGTCCATGCGGTGCGGCAGCTTTCTGCCATTGGCAATAATCTCAACCAGCTCACCCGCAAGGCGCATATTCATGATGAAATGAATGCAGCGCAGCTTAAGCATATTCTGGATAATCTTGATACCATCATCATGGGCATAATTAATGGTCCCAAAGATCAACAGTCGCGGCCATAGTTTCAAGGGCCTTATGGCCTATCTCACGCATGATAAAAATGCTGAAACTGATGAGCGCGTGCTATGGTCTGAGACTGGGAACATGCACACAAATGATCTTGAAAAAGCCGCCAAGGTGATGGCATGGACGGATCAAAATGCGGATGTTTTAAAGCGTGATTTTGGTGGGAGTAGAGTAGGGCGAAACCGTGACGTGGGTGCGGTGTATCACTATTCACTATCTTGGGCACAAAATGAACAGCCCGACCAGGATCATCAACGCAGCCAGGCGTTGGAGACACTGGAGCGTCTGGGACTAAAAGAGCATCAGTTTATTATGATTGCGCATAACGACACCGATCATGCGCATGTTCATGTGGTAGCCAATTTAACCAATCCTGAAACCGGGAAGCGCCATGTTCCCAGCTTTGATAAACGGGCGTTGCAAGCCTATGCTTTGGAATACGAGCGGCAGCACGGTTTGCATTGTGCGATGCGTGAAGAAAATGCCGCGCGGCGTGAGCGCGGAGAGCCGACCAAATACCGGGAACAAAAGCAGGATTACAGCGAGAAAATCACCAGGGCCTATTACGCCGCTGACAGTGGAAGAGCGTTCATTCATGCGCTGCATGAAGAAGGCTTGCAATTGGCGGCAGCGCGGCGGGGCAGCGGATTTGTGATTATTGATGACAAAGGTGATATTCAAAAGCTCGCGCGGCAGCTCGATATTGAAGAAAAAGGCAAAGCCAAAACGGCGGCGATCAATGCCAAGCTTGCCGATATTGATCGTGAAAAGCTGGCCGATGCCGATCAATTATCGCAGCAAATCAAACTGGAAAATACCCGTGAACCGGAATCTTATGACCGTGATGCAGAAGAAATAAAGCAGCAAAAATCATTGGCGGAGGCGGCGCACAAAGCCGGGGAGGAAAAAGCCCGGTTGCAAGCTGAAAATGAGGCCAAGGCCGCGGCAGAAAAACGGGCCAAAGCGCTTTTGAAACAGCAGCAATACCAAAAAGCTGAAGCACGCGCCCGCGCCGAGCGAAACAGACAAATTCAGTGGCGCATTGATGAAAAAACGGCAGCCAGCCGTAAGCAATGGCAAATTGACGAGCTGACCAAAGCGCGGGCACAAGCCAAGGCTGAGTATCAAAAAACCAATACGTTTTTTAACCGGGTATTTCAGCGCAAAAAGATTGTCGAAGCGCGGAATCATTGGCGTGATATGCACCAACGTTTGGAAGAACGGCGCAGCCGTTGGCTTGCGGATATTGATGCGTATAACAAGAAGCGGCCAGACTGGGCGAAGGAACAAGAACGGGCAAAGCACGGGTTTGGCAAGGGCAAAGATTTACAGCGTGAAGCGGGTAAAAATCAGCGGCAGGAGGCGGCCAAGCGCTTAAAGGCTCAAAAGGAGAAAACAATTTTAAGTGACGTGCAAACGCGCCCTAAACAAGCGTTGCGGCGGGCCGAACAGGTAACAGCCAAGGCCGACGCGCTTAAAAGGACAGTTTCTCAGAAAAAGGCGCGGCAGGATAAACTCATCAAGCAGCTAAAAAAGCAGCAGCAGGAACGGCGCGACACAGTACAAACCCGGTTTAACGATGAAAAAGAAAAAATCGCTAAACGACAAAGCTCCCTGACCTCGCAAGAAGCGCTGCGCAAACGCTATAACCGCATGGTGCATGAAAGAAATAAAGAACAAAATGATAATGAACCAACAGCATCAGATACGCCGAAACGTGATCTTGATCTGTGAGTTGTGGTATTTTGTAGTGCAATGCGTTGTTTTTACACGTCCAATTTTCTTTAACGATTAGCAAAAATATTAATATGGGAAAAACGCCGCAATTATATGAAATTGCAGAACGTATTACATTGGTAAAAAATAGTTTGCTTTCCGCACATTATCAGAACCGTTGGTCAGATGTTGGCTTGCAGCAGATTATAAACCGCATTCTCTTATTGTTTCTAGAGCGCCGTGTAGCGGTTATTTTAGAAAAGATAAGCGCCATGGAAGAGGGTGAGACCCGAACTGTGGGCTATAAAATTCTTCATCATTCCTGCTTAGACCCGTTCTGGCAGAAGGATTTTCAAGATTATATTGAGAACACCCTATACAAGAATCTAATTTCTCAGAATAAAAATGCAGATGGCCGTCTAGTCATTGACCGCAAGAAACTGGATGACCCCAAAATCAATGCGAAGAATATTGAAATAGAGGATTGTCTCATTCCATTTTGTGGCGATAAATATTTTATGTTTCACAAGGTGGAATCTACCAAAGATAAAAATCCAAGCTTGGAAATAGACACGCGTAAGTTTCCGCCTGTATCAAAAAGCAATGACCCCATCTTATCAGCCTTAGCGGAAGAGCTTGAAAGCGCATTAAAAAATCAGAATATTGCCGATTATTTTATTAATAATGAAAAGATTAATAATAACAACATATTTAGAAAATATACTGAGCGGCAAGAAGCAAAAATATATAAAGAATTGTCTGATCGATTAGCGCAAGATTGGCCGGAAGAAGGTACGGACTTTTTTGAAGGTGAACGGTTTGAGAAAATAAAAGAAATCTTTGACCGTGAGTATCGGAAGATACGCAAGTCCGCATTATTGGTTGGCAAAGAAGTGGACAGTGTCCCTAACATTTTCTTTTCGATAAGAACTTTTTCACAGCAAGCATGCCGCTTTGACGATGGCAAGCATAATGGACGAAAGCTTTATCCTTACGGGGTGCGGTTGATTATTCCTAATACGCAGCGTGAAGATCTGAAAAAAGGGTTCGAGAAATTTCATAATGAATATGGCGCGTCCGGCAAACGTCCGCGCCTTAAAGATGCCAGTGGCGCATATATAGATGATACTTTCTGGAAGAAACTTGGGTCCGATAGAGGTATCGATGAGATTCTGGATACTCTGGCGTCTCCGTATGGGCTTTATGCGCGGGGAATGAGTGATGCCGTATTCTGTTCCGGGTACATTAATATTAAGGATGATCCTTTTAGCTTTGGCGCAACCAATCGGTTGGAGAAGTCTGAATTAGAAAAGGGTTATGAATCTAGTGATTATTGCATTTCAGTCTATTTTCACTACATGCTGTTAATGATTTTTTTGCAAAAAAACAAACTTCCGGCTGGAAAAAAACAAAAAGAAAATCTATTCATACTTTTGGTTCCCGGTAATGTTGGTGGAAGCCCGTTTTTTTGTACTGGGTTTGTATTTAAGCGCGAAGGACAAGAAGATCACCAAGGTTGGCTCGATTCGTATCATTTTTACCATTCCATCAGGCACTATCTCATCCGCAGCATTAGACGGAAAATCAGAAGCTTATACCTGGATGAAATACAAAATATCTATGAAAATAAGCAAGATGATTTTCTAGACAATCTTGTTAATGAAGACACATTCAGACCAGATGAGGTATGTAACAGGTTAAACCGAGCATTCAAAGAATTATCACGAGTCTATCCATTCCAATACATAAAGTTCAAATACGTACCTAAAGCAGAGCAGCTTTCCTACCAAAAAAAACACGCCCCCTTATTTTTTCTTAAATACGTTGGAAGTAATGTTTCCTTTGCTGTGCATGCCAATGATAATCCGTTTTTTGTGAGCCATATTAATAGTGAGCAATTTTTGGGCGCTGAGCGAATTAAGGAATGTTTGTTAGAAGCAGACAGCAATCTTAAGACTAAATTAGCAGTTAAGATTGAAATCGATGATGAAAAGCATCGGAAAGTCATTCAACTGGTTAAGAATAAATAATATTGTCCAGACAGGGTACTTTTTTCTTGCATTAAGTTTCACATATAATTATGTTTACTTTATATAAGACAATATAAATATGGAAAATATAAAAGGCAGAGACTGTTCAACCGCATATGGCGAGAACCCTGGGGCAGAATTACCGACAAAAGACATTATTCGGGGTGTTCGTAAAGAAGCATCAGCTGATAAAAAAGCAAAAAATAAAATAAATAATTCAGAAGCGGTGCTTAGAGTTGTTGATGTAAAAAGAAATGATGAGCAGGACATGCCGGACGAATTCAAGACACTAGCAAATATGTTTGGTAGTTTGTCTGATGATAATCAGTCGGCACTATTCACTATTGTCGAAAATTTTATTAAGCTTTCTCCCAACCAACAGACAGCACTATGCGTCCTTATCAAAAATTTTGCTAATTTTCCTGAAGATAAGCAATCAGAAATTTCTAGTTTTGTTAAATATCTTGAAAGAACCTCTAAGACAGAACCATCTGATCCAGCTGATCATACACAGCCGGATGTTACGAAAAGTAAGTTAGGGATTCAGCAACGGCCAAAAGGTGAAAGAACAGAACGTACGAATTTATCCTTTCCTCCGCTTTTAAAAGACGCGCTAACCCGTGCTGCAAAGAAACAAAACAAGTCGGTCAGTCTTTATGTATCCGATGTTTTGTCAAAGCAACCTGAAGTAACGCAAGAGTTATCTATTTAGCCCTCCGTACATTGCGCAATATTTTTCAATTTTACCTTTACATAATGTTGCGCAATGTGTATGATTTGTTCCTCAAAGTAATAGTTGTGCGCGTACCTCTTCTTATTTTGTTTAAGCCCAATCAATAATTAACTAATTGTTGTTTGAATTTTAAACGAATAACCCCCTGCGTGGCTTATGCAGGGGGGACGGGGGTGTTTTATCGTGAAATCCTATCGTGCTTACTATCAAGGTAAGTCATTACCACTACTAAAGCAGCATCAAAAATCTATTCTGATCGGGTTGTGTTTCATGCCCTCACCTTATCTCGGGGTGAGGGTATGAATAGCGCCGCAGCCAATGCCTTGCTCTTGCCTGGTCAGTTTTTTGTCAATCTTATTCTCAGCCTGTTTAACACCCAGCCGGCGTCTTTCGATCCAGTGCTTCACACGATTTTTGCGTCGTTAGCCAGCATCATATTCTGGGCGGCGGTTCTTCGTGCTTGTCTATCCGCAGTCGCTAGGGTGCTGGGCTTTTATCCGGGTTCTCGGAGATATTAATTAAATTATGGAGTTACAGTTATGACTACTGAAAAAGAAGTATCAACACTGAAATTGATAAAAGGGAATATTCAGAAAACAGAAGAGCTTGATAAAGCAGAGGATTCTTCTAAATTTGCCAGGCGTATGGTGCATAACAAGGATGAAAAAACTGCCAATGAAATGATCCGGCAACAGGCAACTCACGAAGCAGATCAGATTTTTGGTGATGAACTGACGCAGCTGCGTATGGAGGCACATGACCTAGACGCACAGTCTGCATCATCTAACGTAATTTTAGCGGATTTGGAGGCGAGATTGGCGAATACCTGCCGGTACATAAAAACTGCAAAACCCACCAAAGATGATGGATTTAAGAATCTTTTGTAAATTTACAGGAGTAAAAGTAATGGAAAATCAAAATACTGCATGGCCGGATTGGTCACTTAAGGATAAGGTACTTTTTATTATTCTCATTGTCTTTCTTATTGTTGCCATAGTCAACGGCATGGCCAATGCCGTGGCTAATCTGCGGGTGTCCGATCCCACATTTATTCAATATCCATGGCTGGCAATCATGGTGGCAACCATTATCCCTATTATTTCTATGGCTATTAAGTTTGCGAGTAATTTCTTCGAATATGAGCAAAGCCGAAAACGCTATGGAAATATTATTTTTTCGTTAACCGGTATTTCAGCAGGCTGTTTTATTGCCCTGTTTGCACAAATCTATACAGGCACCGCTGTGGATTATGACACGTTAGGTGAGAGCAATAAATGGGGTACTGCGTTTGTTTTAGCGCAAACACTGACTGAAATTCTCGCAGCTGCTGCGTTGGCTCTCGCGCTTGAGCAAGTATATAACAAGTATTATCCCGACACTCTCACCGACAATCCTAAATACATAGAAGCCAAAAGAGCGTTGAAAGATCACCGCGCAGAACATGAAATGCGGGAAAAAAAAAGACGCCAGGTACATGGCCGGATAATAGAGCTTGAAGCCTTGCGGCAGGGATATATCAATAACAAGATTATTGAATTCATAAGCTTACGTGCAAAACACATAGCGACTATGAATGCTCACAAAGACACCTAATGAAAAATCAATAGGCCCTCAGCTTGGCTGGGGGTCATTAAACCAATAGAGGGAATTATGAAGAACTTCAGAGACTTAATTGTAAGTACTGTTTTTGGGATTATTTTATTCATGGTGTCAAATGCCCATGGGCGTGATTTGGTGGCAGCAATGTCACCTTATTTGGAACCGGCGGCTGCCAAGAAACAAAACAGCGCGTTATTGCGTTTCCTGACGCATCTAGAGCCGGGCGACCGGGTTACGTTGGTGGATGGTTATCACCTCAAGAAAATCGGTGAATTTAATATTCCAACGGACGCTAAATATTCGCACCCGAAAGTCAGAATGACGATGAATAAGGAAACGGTTGGTGCATTGATGCATTTTCGCAAAAACACTATGGCACCGGGTGGTGATAATCACCCGTCTGTTACCGGTGCTGTGCAACTGCCACAGCTACTGCGTTATGCGGCCAATAATTTTAAACACGCTGACAAGCTCGATGTGATTGTGCTGGGATCACCCCTGGTTGACGATCCCAGATCAAAATCAACGTCGATGGCAACAGGGCTATTCCCTTCAGATGGTCACTTGTTTGCGCCGCAAAGTGCAACCCCGTATTCAGCGAGCAATGCTAACTCATTGAGCGGTGTCACTGTCCATATCGGCTATGGTAATGAAGGCATCATGAATAGTGACCAGCATCGTTTCTTTGTGAAACGTTTCTGGACATTATTTGTAGAGCAACAAGGCGGCAAGCTGGGTAGTTTCGTGGGCGATCTGCCGACTTTATTTGAACGCATTAACAAGCGCTCTCCACCACTGGCACATGATTTTGTGCCAGTAGCCGGGAGTAAACTGGAAATGATCCAGCTTGCACCGGAAGAAACGGTGCAATCTATTTATGACCGGCCAATCAGTACATCGCCTTTATCACAATCAGAAATTCAACGTGCCAGCCAGGTGGAAATAGGCATCTCCTGGACTTGTGCGACCTGTGATATCGATCTGTACGCCCAGCCAATGCCCAATAGCCAAACGTTGTTTTGGGCGCAAACGGCCTCGCCACAGGGTCGCTACTGGAAAGATTATCGTAATTCCCCAGAGCCAACCAACGGCTTTGAAACGATTGCCTTTCATGTGCCGCTTGACTTAAGGGTGCTACGCATAGCGCTTAATTTCTACGAGGGCGAAGCCCCGGAAGGGGTGGTGGGTGAAATACGCTTATCCATTAATGGCAAAACCTATGCCACAGACTTTCTTATTCCGGCCACCACCGGCAATAAGGGAGAAGGGATGATGCAGGCCATGGGATCGGGTCAGGCGGCGGCCAAGCAATCGCTGATGATTGACCCGCTTGAGATCGTGAAATTGTAATCCTTATCCTTCCGATTATCTTTTAAAGCGACTTTTTAATGATCGCAACTAAAGCGATGCTCGATCAGCTGCGGGCTGAGCGGGCTCGCAACACCGAGCATCTTGATTACACAATCGGCGGCCCTGTTGAGTTTATTGTGGACTCAGCAGTGGCAGCCGACCGTGAAAGACGCATTCATCAAGAGGAATCTACGTTAAAAAACGCTCTGCAAAAATTGCGATATGAACAAAGCTTTTCCAGCCGTGAGGGGATGGCAAAGGCACATTTTAACCATACCAAATTGGAGATCGACCATGAGCCATGATGATCATTTAACAGACGAAAACAAACCCAATCTTCCCAGCCACTATGCCTACAATGTCGAAAAGGGCGCTGACGATAAAAATCACTGGCAAAAAATAGGGGCGGCTTGGCCCGCCAAAGATGGTGGCCTGTCACTTCAACTCAAGACGATACCACTCGACGGCAAGATTGCCTTGCGCTCGCGCGAAGCCTTGGAGCGGATGCGTGAAGAACGTGGACAAACGCAAGAGCAAGATCAAACACTGGATATGAACCCGTCACAATGAACGCATCTCTCATTGCCGCTTCCATATAGGCCGCTATCGCTGTTTTCCATGGCGGCCACAACAAATTTTAACTATCCAATGCAGGAGATTAGACCATGAATGATGATGATAACGGCACAAAAAAAACCATGTTAGAGCTTCCCAGTTACTTTGCTTACTATGTTGAAGAAAGTCATGACAATAAGAACCGCGGGCAAATAATCGGGGTGGCGTACCCGACGAATGATGGTGGATTGTCTCTTCAACTCACTGTGAGGCCGTTCAAAGGCGATATTATTTTGCGTTCGCGTGAATCATTGCAACGGATGCGCGCGGATCAGGAGAAAAAGCTGCTGCAATTTATGTATTCGTCGCAATGAAGCCCACTTTGATTGAGGCGCTTATCGCACCGGGGATATATATCGCTGAATTTATCGGTTTATCCCCGGAATCACCTGAGTTTCTGGCCGTTGTCATTCTTACCAATCTTGCCCTTTATTTTTTTATGGTGCGGACGATTGTTGTCTTTTTTGCCAGATTTTTGGGGGTGTATCATCCCGGCCAGTATCGTTGTTTTCCGCGGTTGCCCTGGCGCATTTTTTACAAAATTTACCTGGAAATCAAGCGTTGGTACGAGCGCGTCTTTCTAATGGGTCAGCATTCAACCGGCGGATTTGCCGGTTTGCTGGAGGTCTTCACATTGCTTTATAGGCCGGGACAGGTGTTGCTTGGCCGCGCTGCCGGTTTCGGGGTGGGATTGCTTCAACCGGTTGGCGGGATCATATCCCGCCATTTATTCATGTATGCAATGACGGGTGCGGGCAAGACGACGGCTTTAATAACTATTTTATCAACATGGTCTAACAGTGTTTTGTGTATTGACCCCAAATCCCAAATCACAAATGCATTGTTTGATCATGACTGGCGCAAGTGGGTCGTGCTTGATCCCTATGGTATTTCAGCGGCGTCAAGCGCCTGCTTTAATGCCATTGATTGTGTCAAAGAGGCTATGGAGCGAGATGGGCCGCAGGCGGCTGTTCTGTGGGCTATGCGGATTGCGCAAGCGTTGATTGTGACGCCGGTTGGATCGAAAACACCGTATTTTTCCGATACGGCGCGGGGATTCTTGGTCGGATTAATTTTGCACGTCATAAGTGCGCATCCGGAGACTGACCAGCATCAGCTAGGCTACATACGCTACCTCATAGTGAACGGCTATAGGATTTACGACCCAGAGACTGGAGAAGAAGAAACCAGAGGCGATGAGGCCCAGCAATTACTTTTACGCTCGATGCAAGATAATCCCGCTTTTGAGGGGGCGATTGCCGGGGCAGCAGCAGCCATGATCAGCGCCAGTGGTGATACGGGCGGCAATGTGCGCTCAACCTTGCAGGAGCAAACAAAATGGCTTGATTTACCCAATGTTAGGGCGATATTGGGCAGCACTACCATGCCGCTGAGTGAGCTGAAAACACGCGATGATGTGGTGTTTTCACTCACCGCACCGATATTGTCGATACGCGAAGAACTGGCCCCGCTGTGCCGCTTATTGACGAATATGACCGCCTATACGTTTGAAGCTGTCACGCAGAAAAAGGGTCAATGTTTGACGATAATAGATGAACTGCCCAGCCAAGGGCATAACGAAACACTTGAGATTATGCTTGCAGTATCAAGAAGTTATGGCCAGACTGTGCTGGGCATTTCTCAAAATATCGAATTAATGAAAAAAGCCTATCCCAAATCCTGGTCAATGTTTTCGGGTGAAGCAGATGCGGTGTATTGGATGGCCACCAATCACAATGATACGGCAAACCATTTAGCACAGACGTTGGGTCGTAAAACCCATGTTTTAACAGACAATTATACCGGCGAAAAATCCTACCGGGAGGTGAATGTCATGGATACCGATCAAGTTAAACGCTTCTTAAGTCCGGGCAGTGATAATCTGATTGTGACACGGGCCGGTATGCGGGCCTTAAAACTCAAGAATGAGCCTTATTTCAAGGCGCTGCCGGTGTGGAAATATGCCGCAGACCCGGCGCACCGGGAAGCTTTTTTTCGTAGAATCATGCGCGGGTTTTTTTGATATAGCAATACATTAAAATTTTTGATATATTCATATATATTAGTTATGAATATTATGGAGGTTTGCTATGGCGAATACAAGTTTAACCCTTGGTGAGCATTGGGAGGTATTTATAAAAAACCAAGTGGCCAGTGGCCGCTACGGTTCAGCCAGTGAAGTCGTCCGCGACGCCTTAAGGCGCATGGAAGAGCATGAAAAAAAATTGCAGGCTTTACGTGCCCATTTGGCTGAAGGTGAGCAACAAATAGCTAGAGGTGAAGGGATCGAAAATTTTTCAATGGATAATCTCATTCAAGACCTTGATCGTGAGGGCTGATGCCACGCTTTATTGTCGCGCCCAGAGCCAGGGATGATTTAAAATCTATCGGACGCTATACCCAGAAAAATTGGGGTATCAAGCAGCGAAACAAATACCTTCTCGGACTGGAGGAACGGTTTCAATGGCTTGCCGAACACCCAAATATGGGTTCAAAGCGTGATGAAATCAAAGAAGGCTATTATAGTTTTCCGCATGAAAGCCATACTATTTTTTACATGATTACGCCCAATGCTGACATTAACATTATTGGCCTGATTGGGCCCGGCCAAAGCATTGAAAAATACTTCAACTAGGCTTTGTTTTTTACCGCGTCCATTTCGGGCGTGGGAAAGTTCTGCGCGGTGGCCGGAAAACCGGTTTGATTCTAGGTGATGAAAATTTGTATCCATAGCGCCGTTGTGGAATGCGGGCTTTGTGAAAATGCTCAGTCAGATTCATGGAAACCACCTGTGTTTGAAGTGTGTTTCTGAGCGTCATAATCAGCATAGACGCATTGTGACAAAATGGGTCTATTCTATTTCTTGAGTATTTGAGATATTCACAAATAAAAATATTTTTGTTTTGATTATGGCATGTTATAAGAACATACGTACCGAGAAACTGACATGATTATGAGCGATAAAGAATACGCTGCATCTATGGAGCAGCTTACTATGCTGCAAGAATCTTTATCTGAGGAAAACTATAAAAACGTTCCCAAAATCGTTAAAAATGCGAGCAAGGAACAGGTGAAGAGTTTGATGGCTGATATTCAAACAAAGATTGTCGAGTATGAAAAATTTAAATTAAGCAAATTATAAGTCTAAAAACACATTGCTTTCCATAAGTTATATTATCACTCCATTTTCGCTTATGGCCTTTTCTCGAATTCTTCCGGTTTCGGATTATCAATCAGATCACCCAATCCCGCTAAATTAATCGGCGGTTTATTGGGCAATTCAACGGTCAGGCTCAGCCGCCCGCCTATGGCCTCAACATAGCTGCGCAGCGTGGAGAGCAACATATCAGAGTTTTTCTCAAGACGAGATAAATTAGGCTGTGGCATATTCAGCCCTTCTGATAAGCGCGCTTGCGTTAATCCCGCCTTTTTTCTGAGCTCTTGCAAAGTCAAATACTCTATTTCCAATGCTGCTGTTTTGGCTTTGATGCGTTGTTTGCGCTCTTCTGGCAAATCATCCCATAACGTTTGTAAGATCGGACCCTTGGTCATGATTTTTACTCCTTCATTTTACTCAGATGATCGTCAAAACGTTCATCTGCTTTCTTAATCAGTTGCTTGTAAAAGCGGTTCTGGCTTATGCCTGATTTATCACCGGCAACCAGCAATATAGCTTTTCTCTTAGGATCGAAGGCAAAGGCTGTTCGCCAAACCCCGCCATCTGCGTTAAACCGCAATTCTTTCATATTGCTATGTTTGGAACTGTTGAGGGTGTCAACATGCGGTCTACTCAGCAGGGGGCCGCGTTTTTCCAGCATGCCAATTTCTGCAAAGATACAATCTTGCACGTCTTCGGAAAACATTTTGAATTCCTCTGCAAATAAGGGGTGCAATTCGACAATCCATCGCATAATAACCTTATCATACAAGATATATATCGTCAATGATATATTTATCTAGAGCAATATCTTTGAAAATCAATAATCGGTTATAACATAACTGCGATTTTGTAGATTGCCAGACCAAAATGGCCGAAAGTGAGCGTAGCTGTCATACGAGGCTAATATACTGCGGGGGGTGTTTTATCGAATAGCTAAGTTTTTAGCTTTGAGGATAAAACATCAATAACTGCACAGTCCGGTGTGTTGTCTTTACTGCATTGTGAAAGCATATCTTTCATGTGCTGTTCGATCTTTTTAAGGTCTTTGATTTTAGCTTTTATGTCATCCAAATGTTTTTGAGCCAGAGCGGCAATTTCGGCGCAGGTAAATGTGTTTTCGTCAACCAGCCTTAAAAGCTCCTGAATTTCATCAAGAGAAAAACCAAGCTCTCGGCTGCGGCGGATAAAAACCAGCCGCTTTACATGCTCTTCTTCATAAAGCCGATTTCCACCCGCGCTGCGGCCCGGTTTCGGCATGATATCGATTTTCTCGTAATAACGTATAGTCTCGATATTAACGCCTGTCTCCTTTGATAGTTTTCCGATAGTTAAACGGCTGGTTTTATTAACTTTTTTCATTTTTTCCTGAATTCTAAATTAATGCTTGAATCTGTAGTTACTACAGATGGTAGACTAAAAATTGAAGGATAAAAAGATGAAATCAAAGACGACTAAAAATTTCCTGACCCTTGGCGGCATTGCAGCGGCGCTTGGCGCATCCGCCTGTTGCATCTTGCCGCTTGTGCTTTTCGCTTTGGGAATTAGCGGTGCATGGATTGGCAATTTAACGGCATTGGAACCGTACAAGCCTTTCTTTATAGGCGCGGCGGTGATTTTTCTGTCCATCGGTTTTTATAAAGTTTACAGCAAACCCAAAACGGAAGATTGCGAGGATGGCCGTTTTTGCGCCCAGCCCAATTCAGACCGGATTAACAAAATCGCATTATGGGCGGCGGCAATATTGGTTGGCCTTGCGATTATCTGGCCCTATATCGCGCCGCCCTTGTTGGAATGGATTGGATAAGATTTCTAAGGAGACTGAAAAATGAACAAGAAATTTATGATGATTACAGGCGCGTTGATCTTGCTGGCAGGCGGCGGATTGCTTTTTGCTCAATCCAACCCGGGTGTTTCAGCGCAAACAGTTGAAAAACAAAGCACCCCGGCGCAAACCAAATTAAAAACGGTCAAGCTGGAAGTGCCCGGCATGACCTGTTCGACCTGCCCCTATACAGTCAAGAAAATCTTGCAAAGAATTGACGGTGTAACAGAGGCGGACGCGGCCTTTGAAACCATGAGTGCCACAGCAACTTTCGATCCTGGTAAAACCAGCATTGATGAAATGCTGGAAGCGCTCAAAAATCAGGGTTATTCCTCAAATGTAGCTGAGGGGGAATGCGGCGCGGACGCAACAACAAGTGAATGTTAGGCTATGAATGAACGTTCTCTTTTAAAGATAGGTGTTTTTGGCACAATCATTGCCGCCTTATGCTGTTTTACGCCTGTTCTGGTCGTACTTTTGAGCCTTATCGGGCTGTCCGCTTTAACCGACTATCTTGATTATGTTCTTTTTCCCGCCTTAGCTTTTTTCATCGTACTGACGGTTTATGCGTTATGGCATAGGAAGAAATGCGAAACACATAATAAAGGAGGTTAACAGAATGTCTGATTGCTGTTCAAAAGAAAATTATACGCCTGATCTGCTTGTGGTCGGGGGTGGGTCTGCCGGATTTTCTGCGGCTATTACAGCGGCAGAAAGTGGCGCGAGTGTGGTGATTGCCGGGCATGGCATCATTGGCGGGACATGCGTTAATGTCGGCTGCGTCCCTTCAAAAACCATGATACGGGTTATGGAAGCGGTGCATCATGCCAAGGAAGCGGAGCGTTTTGACGGTGTGAAAGGGACAGCGGAAATCTTTAATTGGAAAGCGACAGTCGCGCAAAAGCAAAGCCTAGTCGATGAATTGCGGAAAACCAAGTACGAAGATATTTTGCCCTCCTATCCAAATGTATCTTATGTCGATATGAAGGATATGGCCCGCTTTACCGGTAACGGAACGGAAATGGAGATTGACGGTATTCTTTATCGTCCCAAAAAAATTATTATAGCTACAGGGTCGTCTTCAAGCTTGCCACCGATAAACGGTATACAGTCCGTCCCTGTTTTGGATAGCACCTCGGCCCTTGAACTTGAAAAGCTGCCAAAATCAATGCTGATTATCGGTGGCGGTGTAATTGGTGTTGAGTTGGGGCAGATGTTTGCCCGTGCTGGCGTTCAAGTGACGATTTGCTGCCGTTCCCGGCTTTTACCGGAAACGGAGCCTGAAATCAGCGCCGCGTTAAAAACTTACTTTGAAGATGAAAGCATAACGGTTTGCGACGGTATCGGTTATCAAAAGATCGAACAAGGCGGCGCGGGTATTAAGCTTGTATGTCAAACGCCGAATGGTCTGGATACGATTGAAGCGGAGCAGCTTTTGGTGGCGGCGGGGCGCAAAGCCAATACAGCCGTTTTGGAGGCTGATAAAGCCAGAATCAAACTCCTTAAAAACGGCAGCGTCGCGATAAATGAATATATGCAGTCCTCAAACCCTGATATTTACGCCGTAGGGGATGTTACGGGCAGAGATATGTTTGTCTATATGGCGGCTTACGGCGGCAAGCTGGCGGCGAAGAACGCACTGGGAAGCAACAGCCATAAGTACAGCAACACAAATATACCTGTTGTGATATTCACTGATCCGCAAACAGCTATGGTGGGATTGACTGAAGTTGAAGCCCAAACCAAAGGTTACGATGTCAAAACCAGCATGATTGCCCTTGATCATGTACCACGTTTTATCGCCGCGCGGAATACACGGGGATTGATTAAACTAGTAGCGGACAAGAAAACCGATAAACTGCTCGGCGCTCATATTTTGGCTCCGGAAAGTGGTGATTCCCTTCAAACAATGGTTTTGGCCCTGAAAGCGGGTATGACCACAGAAGAACTGGCCAATACCATTTTCCCGTACCTGACAGGTGTGGAAGGGCTCAAACTCGCCGCGCAGACCTTTGATAAGGACGTAAACAAGCTTTCCTGCTGTGCGGGATGATTTTAATGTGAATACCATTATCCTTCTTGAAACAAACAGATCACTGCATGTTTAACCGTTATGCGTACTCTCTTTATTTGCATCGTAGTAAGCGCGCAAGATAGCATTAATCCGGCTCTGATACCCCTGCCTTGCCCTTTCAGCCAAGCTAACACATCGGCATCCAGGCGCAGCGTTAACTGTTTCTTTCTCGGCGGCATGGTCACCCGTGCTTTCTTGAAAAAATTTTCATCCAGTTCAGGAATATCGCTGTAGTCGATATCCTTATCTTGCAGAGCATCAATTCGTTTCAAGTCGCTCTTGATAGTTTTTTTTCTCACGGCTATTGGCCTTTTTCATTGAGATAATTCGTGTTTTTTTGCCTCTGGGGGTATGCGCAATAACCACCATGCGACCGAGTAATAGGCCAAGTGTGATAAATCGCGTTTCCCCATAATCGGTACGCCTGTCTTCAAATGTGATTCAAGGACCCAAAAATACAATAGAGGCGTTTTCAAAGCTTAGGCCATGCTTAGACAGGTTTTCTTGGCTCTTTTTCTTATCCTATTCGTACGCGTCACCAATTTTTTATATAACTACAATTGTAGTTACAAGCTTACGTTTTTTAATTAAAAATATCCTTTTACACGCTATACGATATTTTATTCAAGGACTTGAAAAGAAAGGAAGGGGCTTCGTCCCTCGCGCCCGCAAGGGTGAAGGCGTTGCCCTGCTTTAAAAACTTTTCCCCTGCCCTCTTGGGCATTCCTCGCGCAACAAAACTTTTTAAATCTGCCCTTGCAGTTGCACCCCCCACGCTTCGCCAGCGGGTCACGGTTGCATATGCAACCCTTAACCACTAAAGAAGAAAAAGGAGTTTTTAAAATGGCAGATAAAAGGACGTTTACAGCAGGATTACTGACAAAATTATTACTGATCTTGAGCAAGGCGTTCGGCCCTGGATGAAGCCATGGAACGCCGAACATGCCGCCGGTAAAATTACCCGGCCACTACGGCACAAATTCACATTCTACGAACAGATGTCTATAATTGATTATGATCTGCTATACTAAAAAATTTAATTGCCCATATTGCATGATTTTGTCAAATTATTAGTCTAGTAAATAATGAATCATCGAATTCCATCATTTCTACTTGCACTATTACTTTTGTTCATGATGACTATCGGGTCATTGCAAGCGAACACCGTTTTCGCATGCGCGATGATGGATGCGGATATCGTCTACGAGTGTTGTTGCGATGGAAATAGAGCTGATGAAGATTGCGTAGATCATAGTTGCAATGTAATGCTCGGACCCAATAAGGGGACTTGCTGTGAGAAGTCAATTGAAGTCAGTATTAATGAAGACACCAGACAAGATTCACCGCTTGTCAAGCCCGTTGAGATACGTTCTGATGTAGACCCTCCGCAGGATTTCGTTGTCAGCTCTTTTGATATACTCGTCTCACCACATTCTGCTGTAGCGTTTGTCATTCATCCC
>BQJA01000024.1 GCA_021604405.1 Nitrosomonas sp.
GCTGTGATCAAACGCAGTTACTGCATTTAACGGCAAAATTAAATAAAAGTTTGATAGAAAAGCGCCAACAACACTTCCCGGCATCCCAGAAACACTTTAACAAATTGTTTAATATAGCCTATTATTTTTTATTATTTGATTTGTTTTTTCAGTTTCCAGGCAGGCTATAATTATTAATTTTTCTCCAAATCCACATGAAGTATTTATTACCACTATTGTTATGCCTATGCTGGAGTAGCGTTCCTGTATTTGCGCAGCAACCAGCCTTAACCATAGCGGCAAAAGCCTATTATCTTGTTGATTTTCAGACAGGTCAGGGATTAACTGGCAAAAATATGCATGAACGTATTGAGCCAGCCTCGCTCACCAAACTCATGACGGCCTATATCACTTTTTCTGCACTGAAGCAAAATCGGATAACACTCGATCAATCCGTCCAGGTATCCGAACGCGCTTGGCGCATGATAGGTTCACGCATGTTTATCGAGCCAAAAAAACCCGTGACTGTGGATGAATTGATAAAAGGAATGATTGTACAATCCGGAAATGACGCCTGTATCGCACTGGCTGAAACGATTGCCGGGTCAGAAGAAATCTTTGTACACATGATGAATAAAGAAGCGGCGCGCCTTGGCATGAAAAATACAAATTTCACCAACTCAACCGGATTAACAGATCCGAATCACTACAGTTCCGCGCATGACCTTGCATTACTCGCATCCGCAGTTATTCGTGATTTCCCTGAATTTTACCCGCTCTACTCTCTTAAAGAATATACCTACAATGGCATCACCCAACCTAACCGCAACCGCCTGCTGTGGTTGGATCCCCATGTAGACGGCCTTAAAACGGGCTGGACCAAGGCAGCAGGTTATTGCCTCATCACGGCGGCCAAGCGCGACAAACGGCGATTGATTTCAGTTGTCATTGGTTCCGATTCAGCCAATGAACGCAGCATTGAAAGTCAGCGATTGCTGAATTATGGCTTCCAGTTTTTTGACACGCTGCATTTGTACAATAAGAATCAGAAGGTTACAACTATCCAATTGTGGAAAGGTGAACAAAACTTACTCAAGGCGGGCTTCAGCCAGGATATCTACTTCACACTGCCGAAAGGCCATGCGGACAAGTTAAAAGCCACCATGGAATTCCAGCAACCACTGATCGCGCCGGTTAACGCAGGACAAAAAGTCGGCACTGTAAAATTTACGCTCAATGGCAAACCGATGGCGACTTATCCGCTAGTCGCCTTGGAAGAGGTCAAGACTGCCAATATTTTTGGCCGCACCTGGGATAGCGTTAAATTATTTTTCAATTAACCACTGTCCGCCACACTTTTTTAGGATGAGCATGATATATCTCAACGGCAAATTTATGCCTATTGAAGAAGCGTGTGTTCCTGTATTGGATAGAGGCTTCATATTTGGTGACGGCGTATACGAGGTAATCCCCGCCTATTCGCGCAAACTATTCCGTCTGGAAAGCCACTTGCATCGCTTGCAGCACAGCCTTGACAGCATTCGTTTAACAAACCCCTATAACAATTCTCAATGGCATGATTTATTAGAAAAAATTGTGGTGGGTAATGATAATGAAGATCAATATATTTACCTGCATGTCACCCGGGGTGTTGCAAAACGCGATCATGCTTTTCCACCAAACAGTACCCCAACCGTATTTATTATGAGCAATCCGTTATTAGCGCCATCACAAGATTTATTAACCAACGGGTGCTCCGCCATCACAGCCATCGATAATCGCTGGATACGGTGCGATATCAAGTCTATTTCTTTGTTGCCCAATGTATTGCTGCGCCAAATGGCCATCGATGCCAATGCATCTGAAACCATTCTTATTCGAGATGGATTTCTAACCGAGGGATCGGCAAGCAGCATTTTCATCGTCAGGGACAATGTATTGTTAGCACCACCTAAAAGTCATCTAATGTTACCAGGCATTACTTACGATGTCGTATTAGAGCTTGCCACCGCCAATCATATTCCCTATAGAATAAGAGAAATTCATGAGGAAGAACTGCAATCTGCCGACGAGATTATGCTAACGTCCTCGACCAGAGAAATTATGGCTGTTACTCGCCTGAACGATAATCCAGTCGGCACTGGGAGACCTGGTAAACTATGCCAGCGACTTCAGCAGCTATACCATCACTACAAAACGACAACCATGCGAGGCGATACGCCTTTATCCTAGTGGAATGAGCGAGCAACCTTCATCAATTCAATATCCCTGCGAATTTCCAATAAAGATTATGGGCAAATCTCATGATGCTTTTGTTCCGGCCATGGTAGCGATTGTCAAACAACATGCGCCCGATTTTGACGAGACTTCAATGGAAACCAAAGCCAGCAAAAATAAAACTTATTCGAGTATTACTTGTACGTTTCATGCAACTTCACGAACGCAGCTGGACGCGCTTTACCAAGAATTACACAGTCATCCGCTGGTAGCGGTCGTACTTTAATGGACATCGCTCAGGCTGATTCAATTATTAATAATTCCAAACTGGAAATCAAGCAGGTAGGAATGGTTAATTATCTTGTTGCCTGGCAAGCGATGAAGGACTTCACCGACACGCGTACAACTGATACCCGTGACGAGATCTGGATCGTACAGCACCCACCTGTTTACACATTGGGAATTGCCGGAAAACCAGAGCATTTATTGCACCAGAATGGTATTGAGGTCATTAAAACTGACCGCGGCGGGCAAATTACCTATCACGGTCCAGGCCAACTTGTCGCGTATTTATTACTCGACATGCGCCGCTTGAAACTTGGCGTAAGAGAACTTGTCAGAAGAATGGAGAACGCCGTGATCGATTTGCTAAGAGACTATCATATCGACGCAAATGGCCGCGAAGATGCCCCTGGTGTCTATGTTGCAAATGCAAAAATTGCTGCGCTTGGTTTAAAAATAAAACATGGATTTTGCTATCACGGTGTAGCACTCAATATTGACATGGATCTTACGCCCTTTTCCGCCATTAATCCCTGTGGCTACCCTGGATTAAAAGTAACCCAGATCAGAGATCTTGGCATTACCGACGATCTGGGAACGATAAGTAACAAATTTGCAGAAAAATTAACAACAAACATTTTAAGTCACCGTTCGATGTGATACTCGTGGTTATTCGATTTGTTGCGGTTCGGTTGCGCCAAACGGTTAACAATGCTTATATACACATACAGATTCACGCATTTAACCGGTTAATGGCGCCAAACAGCAGCAGCTAACTTGAATAGTTCACTCATTTAACAAAGGAAAAACTCAGTATTATGACTGCTAACACCCGCCAGAAAGGCGCAGCTAAAACTGCACGCAATCCGATTAAAATTGCACCTCAATCCCCTCACGAACGGTTACGCAAACCATCATGGATACGCGCTCGTTCATCCAACAGTAAAAATTTTTATGAAATCAAGCGTATGCTGCGGGAGCAAAAATTACATACTGTTTGCGAAGAGGCATCTTGTCCCAACATAGGTGAATGTTTTGGCAAAGGGACTGCAACCTTTATGATTCTAGGTGATTTATGCACACGCCGTTGCCCGTTTTGCGATGTCGCACACGGCAAGCCCCTGCCCCCAGACACCAAAGAACCACTGCACCTCGCGCAATCTATCGCTGCCATGAAACTAAAATATGTGGTTATTACCAGCGTTGATCGCGACGATTTACGCGATGGCGGCGCACAACATTTTGCCGACTGTATACAACAAATACGCACGCATTCACCACAGACGAAAATTGAAATTCTGGTCCCCGACTTTAGGGGACGATTAAATGTCGCATTGAAAAAGCTATCCACTTGCCCGCCGGATGTCTTGAATCATAACCTTGAAACGGTACCACGTCTTTACAAACAGTGCCGTCCTGGCGCAGATTATACTCATTCATTAAAGCTACTAAAGGACTTCAAGAGTGCGTTCCCGAAAATCCCGACCAAATCCGGGTTAATGGTGGGACTGGGTGAAACAGATGAAGAAATTCTTGACGTGCTTGGTGAGTTACGTGAACATGATGTCGATATGCTCACTATTGGCCAGTATTTGCAACCGAGCATCGGGCATCTGCCCGTATTACGCTATGTCAGCCCGGACAGTTTCAAGGAATTTGAACACGCCGCAATTAAAATGGGTTTCAGCCATGCGGCCTGCGGGCCAATGGTACGCTCCAGTTATCATGCGGATCAGCAGGCACACGAAGCGGGACTCACATAGCGCTTTTTTCTAAAAAACTAGGGCTGACAGGCTTTATCTATAACGCCACTATTTCAAAATCGTGGGTTATCTCCACTGTGTTTTTAAGCATAATCGACGCAGAACAGTATTTCTCCGCCGATAAATTAATGGCACGTTCAACTTGCGACCGGTTCAGATTTTTTCCGGTGAGAATAAAATGAAGGTGAATATGCGTAAATACCTTGGGATCAACAATCGCACGCGCTGCGTCAATTTCAACCACACAGTCACTGATATCCTGACGCCCTTTTTTAAGTATCATCACCACGTCAAAAGTCGTGCAACCACCAAGCCCCATTAACAGCATTTCCATCGGGCGCGGTCCCAGATTTTTACCCCCCGCCTCTGGCGCGCCATCCATTACAACCGAATGACCACTTTCCGATTCACCCAAGAAACTTACGCCGCCTTGCCACTTAATACGTGATTTCATATTCCTCCTCACGAATTCTTACACTGTACCTGGAATTTAAATGTTCGCAGCAATAAAAACGCTGACAGAAACCGGTAAATAAAAAAGCCGACGTTAATTAACGTCGGCTTTTCGAATTCCTATAATTCGACTTACTTAAGCGACAAAATAAATTCCGCTAATTCTAAAGCGTTTTCATCGCTGACAGCAGCGTTAGGCGGCATTGGGATTTGTCCCCAAACGCCATTACTGCCATTTTTAATTTTACCAGCCAGCATTTCAGCAGCGCCTTCTTCGCCAGCGTATTTATCAGCAATATCTTTCAATGCCGGCCCAACCAGTTTAGTGTCAACAGCATGACAGTTCAGGCAACCACTGTTTTTCGCCAATTCTTCATTTGCCTGTACAGTACCGACTAACATCAAAGCAGAAGCTGCAACAATTCCAAATAAAGCTTTCTTCATATTATTTCCTTATTAAAATATTTACAAAAGAGATGATATTTTACCCTGATCTTCACAGACATGCAGCAACTCCTGTATGTTAGAAATTTCTGGCAAACAATTAACGCCTTGGCAGACCCACGCATTAACCGTTCCGTCTGTTGGTAAAGCCCTGTTAAGACTTGGCGACAAGCCGATAAGTTCCGATGATAAAGTGATAACAAAAAGCTGGGGAAACTTGTTTTGCATTTCACGCCGCCATTTGGAAAGATCTGGCTCATAGCCACGTAAAATAACAATTTGTGGCGGTACAATAATTTCATCTATCGCTGTCAGGAAGGTACAACTGGCGCTTGGTTGACGCGCTATCACTGGATAAAACAAATGCAACGCACGTTCAGCTGCCTGCAAATAACGCGCTTTTCCAAGCAAGTGACCAATGCGCTGCAACGCAACGACTGCCACCCCATTGCCCGATGGCATGGCATTGTCATGAATTGGCATGGGACGATGAATGAGTTTTTCATGGTCGTGACTGGTAAAAAAGAATCCACCCGCCGCCTTATCTTCAAACTGATCCAGCAGTACCTCTGCCAAAGCTTCTGCAAATTCCAGGTCTACTGCGCGAAATTCTGTTTGCATTAACGCCAGCAAGCTATCCAGTAAAAAAGCATAATCGTCGAGATAAGCATTTAGACGCGCGCTGCCATCTTTATAAGTTACCAGCAGCCGGTTATTTTTCCACAATGTGGCGCGTATAAAATCAACAGCACGGATAGCTGAATCAATCCAATCGTCACGCTCAAAAACCCGCCCTGCATTAACCATTCCCTTAATCATTAAACCATTCCAACCGGTTAATATTTTATCATCACGCCCTGGATGCACCCGTAACTCACGTGCGGAAAATAGTTTATCACGCGCTGATGCCAATCTTTGCTGGGCTTCTTCAACACTGACACACGCCAATTGAGCTACTTTCGTTAATGGCTCTACAATTTCCAGATTCCAGTATTCCCGCTCAAAATTGGGCTCCTGCGACAACCCATAATAAGGCGAAATCACAGCAAACTCTTCCTGCGATACAATTTGTGCAATCTGATCGCGCGACCAAACATAGAATTTTCCTTCTTCATGTTCGGAATCAGCATCCAGCGCCGCGTAGTAACCACCCGCAGTACCAAGGGGTGATTGCATTTCGCGCCTTACCCATTCTGCTGTTTCTGCGGCAGTCTTTTTAAACAAGGCGTTCCCCGTTGCAAGCCAGGCATCGGTGTATAGCTGCAATAACGACCCGTTGTCATAAAGCATTTTCTCAAAATGCGGAATCTGCCAGCGCTGATCCGTACTGTAACGGTAAAAACCTCCCCCGATCTGGTCGTGAATGCCACCTCGCGCCATTTTTTCCAGCGTTAATTCCGCAATTTTTAATGCATCATTATTCTTAGTAAGAAAATATTGCCGCAAACAGAATCCGATTTCGGCTGGGTGAATGAATTTTGGCGCCTGACCAAAACCACCATACACCGGATCGAGCATATCTTTCAGTTCATGTAATGCTTGATTGAATAGTGACCCAGTGAAAACAGGCGCAACAGAGCTTTTTGACGGGCGTGTATCAGCTAACAGCTTCTGCAATTCAGCACTTTGCTGTGCAATCGCTTTGCCTCGCACCATATAGGTCTTGGCCACGCGCGGCAGTAAATCCAGAAAACCCGGCAGCTCATAACGCGGCTGTTTTGGAAAATAGGTACCGCCAAAAAACGGCTGTTGTTCAGGCGTCAAAAACAAAGTCAGCGGCCAGCCACCGTTACGCTGATTAAGCATGTAATGCGCAGTCTGATAAATATGGTCAAGATCAGGTCGTTCTTCCCGGTCAACTTTGATATTGACGAAGTACTGGTTCATCATCGCCGCCACATCATCATCCTCAAAACATTCATGCGCCATAACATGACACCAGTGACAGGCAGAATAGCCAATTGACAGCAAGATTGGTTTATTTTGGGAACGTGCGCGCAGCAACGCCTCCTTCCCCCATGGATACCAATCAACTGGATTGTCCGCATGCTGAAGAAGATAGGGACTGGTTTCATTGACAAGATGGTTGGACATAAAATTTGCTCGCCAGAATCAACGATCCCGACATTGCGCCTTGACTGAAAGTTATTGGAAAAAAGAAAATATTGCGTAATATACTACGCTCATCTGGGTTAGATAAAAACAGCCTGAATGAGGCATTTTTTATAATAGGCGAGTTCATTAACGGACCGGTCGACAGTAACTGTAACAATGCATTCATCACTTCAAAGACAAATCAATTTGAACTGAAGGGGCTCAGACTGAATCTGACCGCCTAATTAGTGTAGAGCCAGCATGCGCCGCCGGGCTTCATGCACACCTATGCATAAATTAACTTGACGGTATGGCTGTTTTTCAATGGGACAACAATCTGCCAGGCATCCTAATAGGCGATGCCATCAAACAACAGAGTATTCATGGTGATACAAGTGTTATTCATACGAGCCAAAAAAATGTCACGATTACAAAGTTTGCTGGGACACTGCGTGCTGATCCTACTGGGTATCATTAACCCGCTAGGTCACAGCGTGACGCTGGGTGATGGTATTGAGCTGACGGCCGGCAAAGCCGGTATCAGTGTTGTCTCCACAGGTTCTGGTGATGCACGTATCAGGCTTACCCTGCAACAATACGAGACTGCATTGAAGCGCCGAGAAAAAGCGTTAGAAACCCGCTTTATCAAAGCAAATGCTGAAGAACGGCAACACTTAGAAATCCAGTTGCATGCTCTTCAAGGCCACCTACAGAACACCAGACAAGGCTACCAGGAACACATCGAAGATTTAACAAAACGTATTGCGCAGTTGGCGTCAATCCGGGGAAAAGTATCTGATGAATTACTGAGCCAAACCCAGCAGGCATTGGCCGATGGCAATACTCAGCAGCTCGAACGACTATTAGACCAAATGGCGACCCAAACAACCAGTACGCATCAAGTCACAGCGGAAGTAAACTATCAACGCTGTCAGATTGCCAAGGATGAATTCCGTTACCGCCAAGCATTTACGTTGTGCCAGCACGCCGTGCAATCAGCCCCCGATAGAACCGACTATCTGTCAGAATTGGCGGATTTGGCGCATTCTTTAGGTGACTATAACAAAGCGGTCGAGTATTATGAGCAGGCACTGGCCAGCTACCTTAAAACCTATGGCGAAGACCATCCTGATGTAGCGATCAGCCGTAATAATCTAGGAGCGACCTGGGATGCGCGGGGCGAGTATGAAAAGGCCATTGGCCATTATGAACAAGCGCTGGCCAGTGATCTCAAAACCTATGGCGAAGATCATCCTGATGTGGCAATTGACCGCAATAATTTAGGAATGGCCTGGCTTGCACTTGGTGAGTATGAGAAAGCCATCGCCTATTTGGAGAAAGCATTGGCCAGTGATCTCAAAACCTATGGCGACAATCACCTCCAAGTAGCTACTTACCACAATAATCTGGGCGGGGCTTGGCATGCGCTGGGCGAATATAAAAAGGCCTATGACTATTTGGCGCTGGCATTAGCAGGTTTTGAGAAAATTATGGGTATAAACCATCCAAGTACCAGAGGTGTCCGGGCGAATTACCAGCAATTACTGGCAGATATCCAGGACCAAGAAGCTGAATCAAGTGCACGGCAATAATCAGTCATCCTTACCCACTTCATCAGACTCTAGCAAAGGCGATTCTAATCCTTCTATTTCCTGGAGAGCCTGTCCGGCAATACCCTGGAGATCCCCATACATACCAACTGTTGATTCAATCACACCCTGGATTTGTGCTTCACGTTTTGCCCATAGACGCGTCATGGATTTTCGTTCTCTATCCAGGTCAGCTTGCATATCAGAAAATTTCTCAACAATAGCTTCAACACGATGCCTGAATTTTGGTCCGGTAAGATATTGATAAACGAGCTCCATTTTTGTCTCCTGCCCCTCCTGGGCTTGCCGCATATTGGCAACTTCTATCAGTAATTGCCTGAGTGCAATGACGAGCTGTAACGCATAGCGCGGCTGCGTAATCCAGACGCCATCAATTTGTCCAAAATCATCAATGTCTTTCGGCATGGTATGGGATACGAGAACAGCGATTTCTGCTTTTGCGGCACGCTGATCGTTCCTGAGTTTTGCAAGCCAGCCAGCACTCCAGTTTTTCGTCCGCTTGGATTCCCAAAGTATTGCCCCGCATAATTGACCCATCGATCCAACCACGCTTTGCAGGAGGTCACCACCAGATTCACCTTTCGCAACAGGCACTATGTTATCGAGCGGAAACTTCGTGCTGAGCAATGTTTCCAACTGCAGTTCCAGAACTTCTCCCTGCAATTGTTGCGAACCTTGTTCAGCTTTTCTTTTCAAGTCCTCAATTTGCCGCTGCATTGAGGAAATCTGCGTTTCCTTTTCTGTCACTTTTAGCTTAAGATTTTCCTCTACTTCCTGTTTTGCTTTCTGACGAATATTTTCGATAGACGCCTGCACACGTTTTTCCACGGTAAGTTCCAGCTCACGTTTGGCATCATCAAGTTCACGCTGCTTGCGAAGCATTTCTGCCTGCGCCTGTTGAGCCTCCTTGAGCCGCTCGTCGCGTTGCTGCAAAATCGCCTGGAGTTCACTAATCTCTTTGCTCTTTGTCTCAAGATCCAGTGCAGCAGCCAACTTTGCTTTTTTGATTTCCTCCGCCGCAATCGCCGCTCTTTCAACTTTAAGCTGCTTCGCAACTTGATCCTCGATCGCATTATGTGCATCTTTGACAGCTTCTAGCTGCGAACGCACATCCGCCTCTCGCTTGCTAACATCCGCTTCTTTCTGCGCAATTCTGGCTTCATATTCTTTGCGGACAGCATGAACAAGCGGCGCTGCCAGAGACTCTGTAAGTTTTATCTCCGTTGAACAGCTTGGACAGATAATTGTTGGTTCTGCAATCATATATTTTCTCGAATGAAATGGTTTGGTCTTCTCATCAATTTCAACAGAAACGAAACTTTCTGGCAACCTGGAAGCTGCACTGCGCATTGATTCATCGTCCTAACCAGACCCGATCATTCCAACATCAGTGTGGTCAATTGCACCACACACCGAAACATATATCGCATCATTATTATTCCGCTACATGGCGCATCGATCGTACCAAGGCGCAGTGTATAGTGAAAAATCAATTTTTAACAATGATTTATTTACAATACTACGCCTGTTTTCAGAAGATTAGTGATATGATACTTGTGGACTGTCGAGTAATTCTGGATGCTATCGTTCAGTTACTGAATTTTCCATATTGAGCACGTATCGACATCAATTCAGCTTGTTGCCAAGATTTGTCGCAATAAGATGGAATGATTGTTTCTCGCTGTTTTCAAGGGGTCAAAAATTGTTCGGCGGTTCTTTACTATATCTTTTATTAGGAGGGTGTATGAGATTCTTCGACAAATTAAAAGAGTTAGCTGGTGGCAAGATAAGCGGCGCAAAAGATGTGGCGAGCAATGTATCCCATTCTGCTCAAAATACAGCCAATGATACAATTAATGCGTGCCAGGATGCAGTTAGCAATGCCAAAGATACTGCAAGTAACGTGGCCGAAGCGGCGGCAGGTGCAACAAGTAATGCAGCCCATTCCGCGCAAAACGTAGCAGATGGTGCAGCAAGTACCATCCAGGATGCAGCAAGTAATGTCGCAAACACAGCTGGAAGTATTACCGACAATGCAAAGGAGGCAGCGGGTAATGCCGCTGATGTCGTTACAGACGCCACCAGAAGAACAAGTAATTAATAAGCACAGCCGGCAACGACAATCAAGTCGTTAATTGCTAAACCCCATCGGCTTCAAGCCGGTGGGTGCAATGGTTCAACCATGCATCGATTCTCCATAAACCCTCAATAATTCCATTGCTATTTCAGCAGCACCGCAGTTACCGACCGCCCGGTATTTTGATGATGCTGTGTAACATCAAGTGCGGTATAGTTTGTAGCTGAGTATACTCACGAAAAATTTCAACATTTGAAAGGGAACCGGGTGCAAGATAGGAAGTGGCAATTCTGGATAGACCGCGGCGGTACATTTACTGACATTGTTTCGCTTGCGCCGGAAGGAAAAATTTCTACACTCAAGTTGCTTTCAGAAAATCCCGAACAATATCCTGATGCAGCGCTGGAAGGAATTCGCCGCGTTCTGAATGCTGCGACCATCGAATCCATTCCCAGCCATCTAATTGGCCATGTAAAAATGGGCACAACGATCGCAACCAACGCATTGCTTGAACGTAAAGGCGAGCGTGTTGCCCTGGTCATCACCGAAGGCTTTGCCGATGCGCTGCGCATTGGTTACCAGAACCGTCCGCACCTCTTTGACAGAAACATTCAATTGCCGGAAATGTGTTATAAAACCGTGATCGAGGCTCGCGAACGCGTCAGCGCCACGGGTAAGGTGTTATTAAAACTGGACGAATCAACACTCTTTACTGAACTTGGGCACGTTTTTGAGAAAGGATTTCGTGCTGTAGCCATTGTGTTCCTGCACGGCTACCGCTTTCACGAACACGAACTTATCGCGGCTCGTATCGCCAGGCAAATCGGTTTCACGCAGATATCACTCAGTCATGAAACCAGCCCGCTGATGAAGCTCATATCCCGTGGCGACACGACAGTCATGGATGCCTATCTTTCACCAATTTTGCGCCGGTATATTAACAGAGTTATTGATACGCTGGGCAATACGCAGCTGATGTTTATGCGCTCAAGTGGCGGATTGACCAACGCACGGATGTTTCAGGGTAAGGACAGCATTCTTTCCGGTCCGGCGGGTGGCGTGGTCGGCATGGCAAGAACTGCAATACAGGCCGGTTTTAACAAAATTATCGGATTCGATATGGGCGGCACATCAACTGATGTCAGCCATTATGATGGCGCTTTTGAACGCGTATTTGATACCAGCGTCGCCGGTGTCAGGATTCGCGCACCGATGATGCATATTCACGCGGTCGCCGCCGGTGGCGGTTCTAAACTGCATTACGATGGCAGCCGTTTTCGTGTTGGTCCTGACAGTGCGGGCGCAAATCCGGGACCGGCTTGTTATCGCGCCAACGGACCTTTAACCGTCACAGACTGTAATGTGATGTTAGGAAAAATCCATCCAGACTTTTTCCCAAATATATTCGGACTTGATGCAAACCTGCCACTGGATGCTGATATCGTCAGGAGACTTTTTGCGCAATTAGCATCTGATGTGGAAGCGGCAACCGGCAAAAAGCATACACCCACAAAAGTAGCGGAAGGCTTCTTGCACATTGCGGTTGAAAATATGGCCAATGCTATTAAAAAAATTTCCGTCGAAAAAGGACGCGACGTTACTGAATACACACTTAACTGTTTTGGTGGCGCTGGCGGTCAACACGCGTGCCTGGTGGCTGACGCACTGGGAATAACGTCGATATTTATCCATCCGCTAGCGGGTGTTTTATCAGCTTACGGGATGGGTCTTGCCGATATTTCCGCAATTAGGACGCGCTCGGTTGAAACAGCACTCAACAAAAAAAGCTATGTCTCAGCCGGGGAAGTATTAAAGGAACTAGCCGATGCGGCCGTCAAGGAGCTAGCTAATCAAGAAATTAATAACCAAAGCGTTAAAATTTTCAAAAAGATTCACTTACGCTATCGAGGCACGGATACAGCGTTAGTGCTTGAATATGCCGCATTAGATAAGCTAAGCGCTGATTTTGAATCTATCCATCAACGACATTTTGGGTTTATCCAGACTGGGCGGGATTTGATTATCGAAGCAGTGTCGGTTGAAGCGAGCGGACAAACCGATAGCATGAGAACAGCCACGACCGGCATAAAAATAAAAAAGTCTGGCAGGCCAATAGCGACTGAGAAAGTTACCATGATCAGCGGTGGCGTAAGCTATCAAACACCCGTGTATGATATCGCTACTTTCGTATCCGGCAACACAATCAGTGGACCCGCAATCATTTGCGATGCAAATTCAACAACTGTCATTGAGCCTGGCTGGCAGGCACAATCTACCACAAATGGCAGTCTGATCCTAACGCGTTATCAACCACGTCTCCAGCGTGCCAGTATCGGCACTTGCGCCGATCCGGTTATGTTGGAAGTATTCAACAATTTATTCATGTCCATCGCCGAACAGATGGGCGCAACGTTGGCCAATACAGCTACGTCGGTCAACATTAAGGAAAGACTGGATTTTTCCTGTGCTGTTTTTGACCGTCATGGCAATCTGGTCGCCAACGCACCGCATATACCGGTTCATCTTGGCAGCATGGGGGAAAGTATCAAGGCCGTAATCAAACATCATCCCGGAATAAAACCCGGCGATGTGTTCGCAATTAACGCACCGTATAATGGCGGCACACATCTGCCGGATATTACGGTCGTTACCCCGGTTTTCGACATGCGCGGAGAAGACATTACTTTTTATGTTGCTTCACGTGGCCATCATGCGGATCTTGGTGGCATTACGCCGGGCTCTATGCCACCGAACAGTAAAACAGTTGACGAAGAAGGCGTACTTTTCAACAACATTCAGATTGTGCATGCAAGCGAATTTCTAGAAGAAGAAATCCACCGGTTACTGACCGATTGTAAATATCCCGCGCGCAACCCCGCTCAGAACCTAGCAGATCTTCGTGCTCAGATTGCCGCCAATGAGAAAGGTGTGGTGGAGTTAAAGCATATGGTGGCGCACTTTGGCTTACCAGTGGTTGAAGCCTACATGAAACACGTGCAGGACAATGCAGAAGAAACGATACGCTGCGTACTGGATACACTATCCAGCGGTAAATTTGTTTATGTAATGGATGACGGTTCTGAGATCAAGGTTGCCATCCATGTTGACCGTAAAATGCGTAAGGCTGTCATTGATTTTACCGGCACTTCGCCCCAGCGTCCAAACAACTTCAATGCGCCTTTGCCGGTATGCCGGGCGGCGGTATTATACGTTTTCCGTACACTGGCTAAAGATGAAATACCGCTTAATGCCGGCTGCCTGAAACCGATCGAAATTATTGCACCTGAAGGATGCATGCTTAATCCCGCTTATCCCGCTGCGGTGGTGGCAGGCAATGTGGAAACCAGCCAATGCGTAACGGATGCACTGTATGGCGCACTTGGCGTAATGGCTGCGGCGCAAGGCAGTATGAATAATTTCACCTTCGGTAACGATCAATATCAGTATTACGAAACTATCTGCGGTGGCGCCGGCGCTGGACCGGATTTTGACGGTCAAAGCGCAGTACAGACACACATGACCAATTCTCGCATGACGGATCCGGAAGTTCTTGAGTCCCGCTTTCCGGTTTCGGTAGATAGCTTTTCAATACGCAAAGGTTCCGGTGGCAATGGTCTTCACAAAGGTGGTGACGGCGTCATCCGGCGCATTCGTTTTCACGAAAGAATGCATGGCGCCATCCTGTCCAATCATCGTCGGGTTCCGCCTTTCGGGCTGTATGGCGGAGAAAATGCCAAGACAGGCCGGAACTGGGTGATACATAAGGATGGTACCGTAGAGGAATTGGGCGCTACTACCAGTATGCTACTTGAAGAGGGAGATGTTGTTGTAATCGAAACACCAGGGGGCGGAGGATATGGCAAGGCCAAGTATTAACAGCGCGTCCATCCGCATTCGCTTCGACAAATCCCAGCATGAGTTTTCTGAGCAGTCGCCACCGGTCAAGATTCGATACTTGTTGCTCAAGCGTTTAGATTTCACTGCCTTGATTCATGTACCGGCTCAAACCAGGCAAGTTTCTGGCGCAACCTGACCACATCACCCACAATGATAAGCGTGGGCGGTTGCAAATTAGCAGCAGCGGCCAGATCAGGAAGCGTTTGCAAGGTTCCATCAACTATTTTTTGTTTTTGCGTGGTTCCTTGCTGAATAATCGCGGCAGGAAGCGTTGCTGACAAACCATGCGCAATTAATTGCCGGCACAAGATAGGCAGCCCGTGCAATCCCATATAAATAACAATTGTTTGATTAGGGCGGGCAAGCGCAGGCCAATCCAGGTCAACGCGATTGTTTTTAAAATGCCCCGTTACAAAGATGCATGATTGCGCATACTCACGGTGAGTTAGCGGAATACCCGCATACGACGCGACCCCCGACGCCGCAGTAATACCCGGCACTACCTGGAATGGAATGTGATGACTGGACAGCGTTTCAATTTCTTCCCCGCCACGGCCAAAGATGAAAGGATCACCACCTTTTAATCTTAATACACGCTTACCTTCTTTCGCCAACCGCACCAATAAAGTATTGATAGATTCTTGTGTTAAGGTATGAACGTTTCTTTTCTTTCCAGCATAAATACGCGTAGCATCCCGACGCACCATATCAAGTATTGCCGGCGAGACCAGGCGGTCATAGACCACCACATCAGCCTGCTGCATGAGCCGCATCGCGCGAAAAGTCAGCAAATCAGGGTTTCCCGGACCGGCACCAACTAAATAAACTTCTCCGGTAGACACATCATCTATTTCACCTTGCAGCGCCTGCACGAGATAATCTTGCGCTGCCCGATCTTTACCTGCGAAAACCATTTCAGAAAATGGACCATAAAAAACTTTCTCCCAGAATATTCGCCGTTTCTCAGGATGGGAGAAATGTTTTTTTACCTGCTCGCGGAAATTCGCAGCATAAGTTGCCAGGCGATTGTAGGCTTGAGGAATGACCGTTTCCAAATGAGCGCGCAGCAATCTTGCCAGAACGGGTGATTTTCCGCTGCTAGAAATCGCAATCAGGATCGGTGAACGGTCCACGATAGCAGGCATAATAAACGAACATAACCCCGGATTGTCAACAACATTTACGGGGATATGCCGTGATTTTGCTGCTTGAGATACTTGCTGATTAATTTTATCGTCATTCGTCGCCGCAATGACTAGCGCTGCATCGTCCAAATGATCATCATGAAAAAATTCGGCGCAATGTACCAGCTTCTTTTGCTGTAATTGTTCGTTCAGTGATTCATCAAGCGTGGGTGCGATAACCGTAACACACCCACCTGCTTTCTGTAATAGCATGGTTTTTCGAGCCGCAACTTTACCGCCACCAACGACTAAGCATTTTTGGTCTCTGATGTTGATAAAAATCGGCAGATAATCCATCCGTCCCTATGCTGTGCTTGTTTTATGCCCTACACACAGCATAGAAACAACGCGCAAGCCTATCCCGTTATCTTCAAAATGCTGAGTTACAAATGGGCTTCACGGCTCAGCACTTCTTCAATTGTAATACCCACTTCAGATTCGTTCAAAAATACCGTACCAACTTTCTTTTGGTTTAAGTGTTCAATATTCATGCTGTAGGCTTTACTGGGTAATGGAAAAAATTTAACCTCCGCAACCAGCGCGGGGCCATTATTCATAAAAAAGTTGACAAACTCTTTTACCTCAGGCTTCTCTGTTGATTTTTCCTTGACATAAATAAAAAGCGGTCTGGATAAAGGTTGATAGGTTGCATCTTTTACAGCTTCTGCCGATGGAATGATACCGCCTTCTCCATTGTCAACCGCCACTGCACGAATTTTTTTCTGGTTCTCAATATAATAAGCAAAACCGAAATAACCCAACGCATACATATCGCTTGCGACGCCCTGCACCAGCACATTATCGTCTTCAGCTGCGGTAAAATCGCCGCGGCTGGACTTGGTTTTTCCCACAACGGCTTCCGTGAAATAATCAAAAGTGCCCGAATCAGCGCCTGGACCGTAAAGCTTAATATCTTTGTCTGGCCAATCAGGATTTATTTGATTCCATTTCGTGATTTTTCCTTGCGCGGCGGGTTCCCAGATTTTCTTAAGGTCAGCAACTGTGAGCGTGTCACTCCAGGTATTCCTGGGATTGACCGTCACCGTTAACGCATCAAATGCGATGGGCATTTCGATAAACTGGATCCCAGCCTTTTTGCACCGCTCCATTTCAATTGGCTTGATTGGACGGGAAGCATTAACAATGTCGATTTCATCACGACAGAATTTTTTAAAACCGCCCCCAGTTCCGGAAATGCCGACAGTGACTCTGATGGCGCCTCGTTTAGCAATCTGAAAATCTTCTGCGACCGCTTCAGTAATAGGATAGACGGTACTGGAACCATCAATTCTAACAATGGGACTGGCGATAGACGTACTCGCCATACCTGCTAATACGCCGAATACAACTGTTACAGCAAGCGCCCTGAAATTAAGAAAATTTAACATTTATTCTCCAAGTTAGTTAGTGTTTGCACCGCTTAAGCGCTAAATATACTAAGCCAGAAATATAACAGAATAATGACATTTCTTTTTTATAAAATAGTATGATCAGCCTGGATTAGCTCACCTAACTGCTGGCCTTCTCCACGACGCTCGCTATCTGTTCTACCCAATAACTAACCTTTTGTTCAGATTTTCCTTCCACCATAACACGTAAAAGCGGTTCAGTGCCAGAAGGGCGAAGCAATACACGACCATCGCCTTTAAGATCTTGATTGGCCTCTTTTTGAATTTTCTGAACGGCTTCGCTTTTATTGAAATCGAAATCCTTGGATATTTTCACATTGATTAAGCGCTGAGGGAAAAGTGTAACGCCACCCATGGAATCAGCAAGTGATTTGTTGGTATCGCGCAACGCGTACAAGACCTGTAACGCGGAAATAATACCGTCACCTGTTGTATGCTTGTCGATACATAGAATATGACCGGAACCCTCACCGCCAAGCTGCCATCCTTTTTCCTGCAGTAACTCCAACACGTAGCGATCGCCGACCTTGGCACGCGCAAAAGGGATTTTTAATTTTTGCAGACTGTTTTCTATCGCCAGATTGGTCATTAGCGTACCCACGACGCCGCCATTAAGCCGGTTATGCTGCTGGCGGTGCTTGGCAATGATATAAATCAACTGATCACCGTTGTACAGGACACCGTTATTATCTACCATCATAACGCGATCGGCATCCCCATCAAGCGCAATCCCCAGGTCAGCACGATGCTGCTTGACAGCTTTTTGCAGAGTCGCACAATAGGTAGCACCGCATTCATGATTAATATTGATGCCGTCAGGCTGCACGCCTATCGACACGACTTCAGCACCGAGTTCATGCATTACGTGGCCAGCAATATGGTAGGCCGCACCATGGGCACAATCGACCACTATTCGCAGGCCACGCAGATCAAGTTGATAAGGAAAAGTGCTCTTGCAAAATTCGATATAACGTCCTGTTGCATCCTTTATCCGTTCCACCTTGCCTAATTTCGCCGACGGCATCGATTGTATCGGTGTATCTAATCCTGCTTCAATTTGATGTTCCATGGCATCCGGCAGTTTGCGGCCATCTGCTGAAAAAAATTTAACGCCGTTATCTTCGAATGGATTATGTGAAGCGGATATAACGACTCCGGCTTGCAATCGTAACGCGCGGATAAGATACGCGATTGCCGGTGTCGGCATTGGACCCGATAATAAAACATCCACACCTGCAGCAGACAGTCCTGCTTGCAGCGCTGATTCCAGCATATATCCGGATATACGGGTATCTTTACCGATCAGTACAGCGGGCCTTTCACCTTCCATTAAATGCCAATCAGCCGCTGCCAGCACCTTGCCCGCAGAATACCCTAAATGCATAATAAACTCTGGCGTAATGGGCGACGTACCGACCCGTCCCCGTATACCATCAGTACCAAAATATTTCTTAGTCAATTCAGCTATCCTAAAAAAAATATTTAACAGCGAGAAAATGTTTGCATTGTGTGCTTTTGCTAAACAACATCATTCACTGCAGCACAAACAGCGAACGCGTCCTTCGTCGCTTTTACATCATGCACCCGTATAATTCTGGCGCCTTTAATGACAGCGAGCAAGGCCGCCGCGACACTTTCGTGAATTCGATAATCGACGGCATTGCCGGTAATTGCGCCTAACATGGATTTACGCGAGAGACCCACCAACACCGGCACGCCCAGACTTAAAAACTTATCAAGACTGCGTAATAAGATAAGATTGTGCTCTAATGTTTTTCCAAAACCAAACCCAGGGTCAATGACCAGTCTTTTTTTCGAAATATCCTCGGTCTCCAATAAAGTCAAACGCTGTCGCAAGAAATCCATCACCTCATTGACAACATCAGTATATTGCGGATTTCTCTGCATGCTGCGAGGTTCGCTTTGCATATGCATGAGGCAAATCAAGACATGTTCCGCTTCTTTCACCACCTCAATCGCGCCCGGTGCTCGAAGTGCGTTGACATCATTGACCATTGTTGCGCCGGCTTCGATTGCTTGCCGCATTACTTCCGGCTTGGACGTGTCAACAGAGACGGCAACATTCATGTCGGACAGCGCCTGGATAACGGGTATCACACGATTTAGTTCTTCTGCCACACTGACCGGCTCACTTCCCGGACGGGTGGATTCCCCGCCAATATCAAGAATATCAACGCCTTCGTCTATTAAACGCTTTGCATGTTGAACGGCTTTATTAGCTGACGCATAAAGTCCGCCATCGGAGAAAGAATCGGGTGTTACATTAACAACTCCCATAATGAGTGGATGGCCGGCGGAAAAAAGCTGATTATGCCGCAGTAAAGACACTATGAAAGAAGGAATAGATAAGAAAAAACGGTGCTTAAAAGAAAATAATGAGGGTATTACGAAAAAACAGGATACGATAATTAAACTACTGTTATCGTATCCTGTTTATTTTACTAATCAGTCTCTTTTGCTATTTCCTGCGAAGTTCCCTTTGGTTCAGCAGCATCTGGCTCTGTTTCCGTGGATTCTTCATCTGAAGACGAATCGTCTTTTGCTGAGGAAGCCACAGTTTGCGGCGGTTTCGGTGGACGAGGCGGGCGACCATCCATAATATCCTTGATTTGGTCGCTATCAATCGTTTCCCACTCCAATAACGCTTTCGTCATAGCCTCAACTTTGTCTTTGTTTTCTTCAAGTAATTTGCGTGCCAGCGCATATTGCTCGTCAACAATACGACGGATCTCAGCATCCACTTTTTGCATGGTTTGTTCACTCATGTTTTTGTGAGTGGTAACCGAACGCCCGAGAAATACCTCGCCTTCATTTTCGCCATATACCATCGGACCAAGTGAATCGGTCATTCCCCATTGCGTAACCATTTGTCGGGCTAATTCCGTGGCGCGTTCAAAATCATTCGACGCACCGGTTGTCATTTGCTTCATAAATACTTCTTCTGCAATACGCCCACCAAACATCACGGCTAATTTCTGCAGAATTTCTTCCCGGTCCATGCTGAAACGATCTTCTGTCGGCAATTGCATGGTTACGCCCAACGCACGACCGCGCGGGATAATCGTCACTTTATGTACCGGATCCGTTTTAGGCAAAAGCATTGCCACCACTGCATGCCCGGATTCATGGTAAGCCGTATTACGCCGCTCATGTTCCGGCATAACCATTGAACGCCGTTCTGCACCCATGAAAATTTTATCTTTGGCGCGTTCGAAATCATCCATATCCACCAGGCGCTTGTTACTGCGTGCCGCAAATAAAGCCGCTTCATTGACTAAATTGGCCAGATCTGCACCGGACATTCCAGGTGTTCCGCGCGCAATAATATCGGCTTTCACATCCGGTGAAAGCGGCACTTTACGCATATGCACATGAAGTATCTGCTCGCGTCCACGGATATCAGGAAGCGGCACTGTTACCTGCCGGTCAAAACGGCCCGGACGAAGTAATGCCGGATCAAGGACGTCAGGACGGTTGGTTGCGGCAATGACAATAACACCCATTGCACCTTCAAAACCATCCATTTCAACCAGCAACTGATTTAACGTTTGTTCTCGCTCATCGTTACCACCGCCCAGTCCGGCACCCCGTTGACGGCCAACTGCATCAATCTCGTCAATAAAGATAATGCAAGGCGCATGCTTCTTGGCTTGTTCAAACATGTCCCTAACCCGCGACGCACCAACACCAACAAACATCTCAACGAAATCAGAACCAGAAATACTGAAAAACGGAACCCCTGCCTCGCCAGCAATGGCCCGGGCTAACAACGTTTTACCAGTTCCTGGATTACCGACCATTAACACACCCCGCGGTATGCGACCACCCAGCTTCTGGAATTTGGTCGGGTCACGAAGAAATTCTACAAGTTCAGAGACTTCTTCTTTAGCTTCTTCACAACCCGCAACATCATTAAACGTTACTTGATTAGCGGATTTATCAAGCATACGCGCTTTACTTTTGCCAAATGAGAACGCGCCACCGCCACGTCCACCACCTTGCATTTGACGCATAAAGAAGATCCATACCGCAATCAGCAACAACATCGGGAACCAAGAAACAAAAATACTCATCAACATCGATGGCTCTTCTTCCGGCTTTGCTTCAATGATTACGCCGGCTTTCAGCAAGTCACTCACTAACCACGGGTCAGTTGGCGAAAATGTTGTAAATTTTCTACCATCAGACTTAGTTCCTCTTAAAGTACGCCCCTCGATAACAACCTTGGAGATCCGCCCTTGATTCATTTCATTTATGAATTCGGAATACTCCATCGTCGTCTGTTGAGGTTGGCGCACACTAAACTGGTTAAATACTGTCATCAGTACCAGTGCAATTACCAGCCAAATGGCCATGTTTTTAATTAAATTATTCAAAATAGCTCCTCGGTTTACACCTTCTCATTCCCATAAATTCTATTCTAACCCTATTTTGTAAAATATAACAGAATAGTTCAGGTATGGTTCAATAATTAAGAATTATAAGTTCGTTTGTTTAATTGTTTGACTGCATTCGCCCATTCTTGTAATAAAATATTATTTTTTCCCTAAGCCCAGCAAATATAATTCCTTGCTGCGATCACGAGACGCTTTTGGTTTTCGTACCACTACCTGCTGAAACCCTGTGCGCATTGAATGAACCAACTGATCAAAATCACGCCCCTGAAAAACTTTGACAAGGAAATTTCCACCAAGTTTCAGTCTCTCCATCGAGAATGCCAACGCTAATTCAGCCAAATGGATGCTACGTGCCTGGTCACTTACTTCAATACCACTTACATTGGGGGACATATCTGAAATAACAAGATCCACCGGACAATTCGCCAATTTTTCCTCGAGCGCATTAAGAATGCACGCTTCCCTGAAATCACCCTGGATAAAATCTACACTTTGCAGCGGTGCCATATCTAACAGATCCAATGCAATAACTTTACCCTTCCGGCCCGTCATTTGCGCGGCCACCTGCGACCAACTGCCTGGCGCCGCCCCCAGATCAACGACGACCATCCCAGGTTTGAATAACTGGTTACGCGTAGCAATTTCCAGCAACTTATAGGCTGCGCGAGAGCGGTAGCCATCCTTCTTCGCTTGTTTAACGTAAAAATCGCTAACATGCTCTTTCATCCACGTTTTACTGGTTTTGGCATGTTTCATCGTATAGAATTACGTCTTTTAAGAAAATTTATGCTATCAATTACCACATCAAAACGCCGCGCGCTCACCGCGCGTGCGCACACGATACATCCAATTGTCATGATTGGAAAATCTGGTTTATCGGCGGGTGTTATTGGGGAGCTGGACCGGGGACTTTCAAGTCACGAATTAATTAAAATTAAAGTGCAGATCGACGATCACGGCGCAAGAGAAGACATCCTTGAGAAAATTTGCCGACAACTGAATGCTGTTCCTATTAAGCACATTGGTAAAATTTTGATCATATACCGGCCTAAACCAGAGGAAACGGACGCAAAACCAATTTCCCCATTACGCAAAAAAAAGCTCGAGCCACGCCGTACTAAGCGCAGCTACCAAACTTGATGCGATACCATCGACTTAGACATCAAATGCGCAGGTTTAAATATACTTGATATCCAGAATTTCATATTCACGAATACCTCCAGGCGCCTGAACTTCGGCGATATCACCCTGATATTTTCCAATCAGCGCGCGTGATATCGGCGAGCTGATTGAAATTTTCCCCACTTTAATATTAGCTTCATCATCACCAACGATCTGGTAAGTAACCGCCTCGCCATTTTGCAGATCTTCCAACTCCACGGTAGCACCGAATACACACGCACCATCAGCATTAATCTGCTCCGGATCGATAATCTGTGCATTGGACAATTTATTTTCCAATTCCACAATCCGCCCTTCAATAAAGCCTTGTTTTTCCTTAGCTGCATCATACTCTGCATTCTCAGAAAGGTCGCCATGAGAGCGAGCTTCCGCAATTGCTGCAATAACAGCAGGACGTTGGACGGTTTTCAATTCATGTAGTTCGTTGCGCAACGCTTCTGCGCCTGCGACAGTTAATGGAATTGTGCTCACAATTGAGTTTACCCTTCAAATATTATTTTGTTTAATATTACAACGGTGACAAAAAGATGTTTTAACTTTTTCTTCTAGGAATGAAGTTTCTGCAAGTTATAAGCTTGCAATTCCTTCATGTTGGTCATGCCGACACACGCAGCGCGTGCGCCTGCTAATGTAGTGTAACATGTAACGCCAGCTTCAAGCGCGGCATGACGAATTGAATATGAATCACGAATCGCGCTACGTTTGTTTGAAACCGTATTAACAATAAGTTCAATTTCACCATTTTTGATCATATCCACAATGTGCGGGCGGCCTTCTGCAACTTTATTGACAGCACACACATTCAAGCCTGCATCATTCAACACCGCAGCAGTCCCCCGCGTCGCGTAAAGTGCAAAACCGAGTTTTGCAAGATCCTGGGCGATTTCTATCGCTTGAAGCTTATCGGAACCACGGACACTGATAAATATTCTACCTGATTCAGGCAACCGTATGCCTGTTGCCAGTTGAGATTTGATAAATGCTTCGGCAAACGTATTTCCAACGCCCATAACTTCGCCCGTCGACTTCATTTCAGGGCCAAGAATCGTATCAACACCAGCAAGCTTAATAAAGGGAAATACCGCTTCCTTAACAGAAAAATGGGACGGAACAACTTCTTTGGTCAAGCCCTGACTGACCAGCGATATTCCGACCATGCACCGCGCTGCAATTTTAGCCAATGGCAAGCCAGTTGCTTTCGAAACAAAAGGAACAGTCCGCGATGCGCGTGGATTAACTTCCAATACATACACAGCATCATCCTGAATTGCAAATTGCACATTCATCAGCCCCACAACATTTAATTCACGTGCCATTGCGCCGGTCTGGCGCCGCAGTTCATCACGAACAACAGCAAGCAAATTAAAAGGTGGCAATGAGCATGCAGAGTCGCCGGAATGTACACCCGCTTGCTCGATATGTTCCATAATGCCGCCGATCAGCACCGTCTCGCCATCGTATACAGCGTCAATATCAACTTCTGTGGCGTTATTGAGAAAATGATCCAACAATACAGGCGAATCATTGGAAACATTGACGGCCTTGCGCATATAATTTTCCAAATCACCTCGCTCATGAACAATTTCCATCGCACGTCCCCCCAAGACATAACTGGGTCTGACTACCAACGGATAGCCAATTTCATCTGCAGCAGCAAGTGCCGCTTGCGGATTGCGCGCCGTTCGATTCGGGGGTTGTTTCAAACCAAGCTTATGAAGCATTTTTTGGAAGCGTTCACGATCTTCAGCACAATCAATCATATCAGGGCTGGTCCCGATAATTGGCACGCCATTTGCCGCCAGATCGCGCGCAAGTTTCAGCGGTGTTTGTCCGCCATATTGCACAATAACGCCACACGGTCTTTCCACTGCCACGATTTCAAGCACATCCTCCAAAGTCAGCGGCTCAAAATACAGCCGATCGGAAGTATCATAATCAGTTGACACCGTTTCCGGATTACAGTTGACCATGATGGTTTCAAAACCATCTTCACGCAGCGCCAGTGCGGCATGAACGCAACAATAATCAAACTCAATGCCTTGTCCGATACGATTCGGGCCGCCACCCAATACGATGATCTTCTTTTTATCATTGGGATTCGCTTCGCACTCATCCTCGTAAGTGGAATACATGTAAGCGGTACTGGTAGCAAATTCGGCAGCACAAGTGTCAACACGTTTGAATACAGGGCGCAAACCGGTTTCATGACGTTTTGCACGGACTGCCGCTTGCCCGGTACCTAACAATTTTGCCAGACGCCGATCAGAAAAACCGCTACGTTTTAGTTTACGCAAGCTATTCACATCCAATCTATCTAATTTTTGCCCGGCAAGCGTTTGCTCTTGCCGGACCAGATCTTCAATTTGTGATAGAAACCAGGGATCGATTTGTGTGAATTCTTGAATTTTATCAAACGCCACCGCGCAGCGAAAAGCATCAGCAAGATACCAGATACGATCTGCACCCGGGTTACCTAACTCGGATTTAATAATTTCAATATCCGTCGTTTTTTCATCCAAACCATCGACACCCGTTTCCAGTGCACGCAGAGCTTTTTGCAATGACTCTTGAAACGTACGGCCGATGGCCATCACTTCACCCACTGATTTCATTTGAGTGGTCAGACGATCATTGGCCTGTGGAAATTTTTCAAAAGCAAAACGGGGAATTTTGGTTACAACATAATCGATTGTCGGCTCAAATGAAGCAGGCGTTACACCGCCCGTTATATCGTTGCCAAGTTCGTCAAGGGTATACCCGACCGCGAGCTTAGCGGCTATTTTAGCAATTGGAAAACCCGTCGCTTTTGAAGCTAGCGCGGAAGAACGCGACACGCGTGGATTCATTTCAATGACCAACATACGGCCATTTTTTGGATTAATCGCAAATTGCACATTTGAACCACCCGTCTCGACACCAATTTCACGTAATACTGCGATTGATGCATTACGCATCAGCTGGTATTCCTTGTCAGTCAGTGTTTGTGCTGGCGCAACCGTAATCGAATCACCCGTATGAACACCCATAGGATCAAGATTTTCAATCGAACAGATGATAATACAGTTATCCTGCTTGTCACGGACCACCTCCATCTCAAATTCTTTCCAGCCAATTACCGATTCTTCAATTAACAACTCTTTAGTAGGTGATGCATCCAGTCCACGCCTGCAGATTTCTACAAATTCTTCACGATTATAAGCAATACCACCACCACTCCCGCCCATCGTGAAAGATGGGCGAATAATCGCCGGATAACCAACCATTGCTTGGACTTGCAATGCTTCTTCCATACTGTGTGCGACTGCTGAACGCGCTGAGCTCAATCCAATCCGTGACATGGCCTGCTTAAATTTTTCGCGATCTTCGGCCTTATCGATCGCTTCGCGCGATGCGCCGATCATGTCGACGCCATGTTTCTCCAATACTCCATGTTTAACCAGATCCAACGCACAGTTTAAGGCTGTTTGGCCTCCCATCGTCGGCAATAATGCGTCAGGGTGTTCAAGTGCAATGACTTTTTCCACCATGCGCCAGGTTATGGGTTCGATATACGTTGCGTCCGCCATTTCAGGGTCAGTCATAATGGTAGCGGGATTGGAGTTAACCAGAATGACGCGATAGCCTTCCTCACGTAACGCCTTGCAGGCTTGCGCACCGGAATAATCAAATTCACAAGCCTGGCCGATGATAATCGGACCAGCGCCGATAATTAGGATTGATTTAATATCGGTACGTTTAGGCATATATTTCTAGCTGGAAAATTTGTGGAATTGAGTAAAATTCATTTACTTATATTAATCTCTGTAGCGTTTCATCATTTCAATAAACCGATCAAATAGATAATCCGCTTCATGTGGCCCCGGACTGGCTTCCGGATGACCTTGAAAGCAGAAGACCGGCTTGTCGGTTAACTCAAATCCTTGCAGACTGCCGTCGAATAAAGAGGTATGCGTTATCCGAGCATTATTTGGTAACGTGTCAACATCAACCATAAAACCATGGTTCTGGCTGGTAATCATTACTCGCCCATTTTCAGTATCTGCGACCGGGTGATTCGCGCCATGATGACCAAATTTCATTTTGACGGTTCGGGCGCCGCAGGCTAAGGCCAACAACTGATGGCCCAAGCAAATGCCAAAAACCGGAATATTTTTTTCCAGAAGCTGCCTGATTGCAGTAATTGCATAATCACATGGTTCAGGATCACCAGGCCCATTAGAAAGAAATACGCCATCGGGATCGGTAGCCAGTATTTCATTAACAGTTGTTTGAGCGGGATAGACCGTCACATGACAACCACGCTGCACAAATTTACGCAAGATATTCCGCTTTACGCCAAAATCATAAGCGGCAACATGAAAGGTATGATTTTTCGGCATTTGATGGCCAGACTCCAGCGTCCACTCACCTTCTGTCCAGTGATACGGCTGATTGCAACTGACTACTTTAGCAAGATCCATACCCGTCAATCCAGGAAATTCCCTTGCCCGAACAAAAGCCTCTTCCTCATTAATTGTCCCCGCCATAATACAGCCGGATTGCGCGCCTTTCTCCCGCAATATGCGCGTAAGCCTGCGCGTATCAATTTCAGCAATTGCAACGACATTCTGGTCCTGAAGATATTCGGGCAATGTCTGCGTCTGCCGCCAATTACTCGACATCAACGGTAAATCCCGGATCACTAAACCGGCAGCAAAGATCCGGCCGGTATTACCAGACTCAATATCTTCAAAATTTGTACCAGTATTACCCACATGCGGGTAAGTGAGCGTAATGATTTGCCGGCAATAGGATGGATCCGTCAGAATTTCCTGATAACCGGTCATGGCGGTATTAAATGCTACTTCGCCGACACTAAATCCCGCCGCTCCAATAGAAACGCCGCGAAAAATTGTGCCATCAGCGAGTGCGAGGACAGCTTTCGGGCGTAGTGACACAGATAACTCCTTGGAATACTGATCAGACATGAGAATGGGGCAGGCAGTACATGGTCACCTTTACCCTTGCTTATAAAATTATACGTGAAAAAGTACTGCGATTCCATGAAATACGGGCTTGTTAATTTATCGACATACCGGCAGGTCATTATTAGACGGCCATAAACAACTTATTAGCGCTGAAACTGCATGCTGATAAAATTTGCGCCTGGAATCGTGGCAGATCACTGCAATGTTGGCAAGCCGGTTGATTAGTCGATAAAAGATCTCGACATACCCCTGGCACCCAGGGTGGTTACAGCAAGTATCATGGCAACTTATTCCCTTTTGCATCTATACTTTACACTGTTAAAAAACTTTACATATGTGAGCGCATATTGTCGGCATATTTGACTACAATGACTGCTGCGTAGCCAGCAACCACAGAAAGCTGAGACGCAAGCAGCAAACATTTTAGTGATGCAAAATACTTCGCCGTTGCAATAAAAAACCGGAAAACGAGGTCATGCTTATGAGCCAGGTCTACTGTCGTTTTTACAAAGAACTTAATGACTTTGTTACGCCAGCATTACGCCACACAGAAATTAATCACGATTTAGACCGGAAAGCATCAGTTAAGGATATCATCGAATCCTTTGGTGTCCCGCATACTGAAGTTGCCTTGATTCTAGTGAATGAAGTTTCCGTGGACTTCACCTATATTGCACAGGATGGCGATGTCATACGCGTTTACCCTTCATTGGTATACATTGATGCAAAGCAGATGCAGCAGCTTCGCCCGGAACCATTACCCATACCAAAATATGTCATAGACGCCAACCTTGGACGGTTAGCCCGTTACTTAAGATTATTGGGTTTTGACTGTCTTTACCGAAATGACTACAGCGATGAAATGGTTGCTAAAATTTCGAGTGAAGACGAACGAATGGTGCTCACTCGTGATCGCTCCTTACTACAACGTAAGATTATCGTTTACGGATATTTTGTTCGCGCATCGACACCCAGAATTCAGGTTCACGAAGTCCTGAAAAAATTTGACTTATTTCATTTAATTGCGCCACTTTCTCGTTGTACGCGCTGCAATGGTAAACTGAGAAAAATTTCGAAAGAAAAAATCGAACATCGGCTGCAGCCGTTAACAAAGCGGTATTACAACAATTTCCTGATCTGCGCGGAGTGCGGCCAGATCTACTGGCAGGGCAGTCATTATGAACGCACAATACATTTAGTCGATAAATTTAAGGTAGGCGGCGAGTGATAATCAAGATGTTGGACTTGCGCATACCGCATCAGCGATTTGACTGAAAATTGAATTTGCCGGATAAACAGACCACTCCTTTAATTTGTCATGTTGCGCGCCGATTACGTCGCCAGTCGCCATTTCATCGGTGTAGAGAAGCATCGTATATGACCTGGCCCTGTCTTCCTTACAATCCAATTCATAAAAAGATTTTACTGAGCGATACCCGCCTGTTTGCTCCTCGCCATAGCTGGTGAGTATCCAGACTTTTTTAAAGCGGCCATTGTTTTTTATGGACGCTGGATCATAATAATGGACATCCTTTTGATCAGGACCGGCATCCATCATTACCCACTCAGCTTTCACTGGCGCGATAACAAACAGCAAAATAATTGCTGGCAAAAAAATGTTCTTGAACATAGGCTAACAACAACTATTGAAATAATAGGGTAACAATCCAAACATTGCGGATGAGATTCTACTATGAATCGTGTCTCTCCTGAAGCAAACAGCCGTGATTGCATTTATATCCGGTGTAAAGAAACCCCGATCAACATGAAACAGCTGCCGGTTGAGCGTTGGTATCCATGGTGCAACGCAACAAAGCTGGATACGAGTATTAAACTGGGCAATTACAGCCTCAACACACGCCGTGGCGAACTTAAATTCAATGCTGTCAGTCAGCACTTTGCGAACCGGCCTATGCAATATTGGATTGTTTTATAAGGCAATCCAGTTTTGATCAGATAACTGGCCGGTCTCATGGCAAACGCTCCATTCCTTTGGTAATTGCGAAGCAGCATGGCAGGCTGTTTTTCAGGCATGTTTTTACGCCCGCCGGCGGCATTATGCGGACACGCCATTTTCTTCCTGAGCCACGCTGTCAGCCAGCCATGATGCGCCCGGTAAAGTGTGTCAATGATGGCGTAACCGTTTCTTTCTGCAAATGCCATGAAAGTGAAGTGTGATTATAATTGCGGCGACTGAATTTCTCCGGCACGCATTATCACCCAAATAAAAATTCTGAATGAAACCATTTTGGTTGCGAGTTATATTTTATGCCGACATCACTGACACTCAAAAATATTCCCGATGGCATTTATGAACGTCTTAAAGCATCCGCACAAAGAAACCACCGCAGTCTGAACAGCGAAATGATCGTTTGCTTAGAAACAGTCTTCCTGTCGGCAAAGGTGTCGCCTGATGAACGATTGTCGCGTGCGCGCATACTACGACGCAGTTTGCCTGAGGAGCAATTCAAAGTGTGCGATATCGATTCGTTCAAACGCGAAGGCCGCCCATGATTGTGGTTGATACCAATATACTTGCGTACTTTTATCTGCCGCGTGAATTGACAGCTAGCGCGGAAAAACTGCTCCAACAAGAACCGGAATGGGCGGCACCCATCTTATGGCGCAGTGAATTTCGCAATGTGCTGACCGGGTATTTGCGGCGAAATTATTTGAATCTGACGCAGGCCAGGGAAATTCAGCAGGAGGCCGAAAGCCTGATGACAGGGCTTGAGTTTGAAGTCGATTCGGCGAGCGTTCTGATGCTTGTATGCGGCAGCGATTGTTCGGCGTAGGATTGTGAATTTGTCGTACTGGCAAAGCAGCTTAATACCGTGCTGCTAACCATGGATAAGAGGCTGTTACAGGCTTTCCCTTAATGCACAGCACCTTTGACCAGCCGATAACCGCAGCACAGATTTTTTGGAAAGCCCGCTATTTCTCAGCGTACAGCACCGTCATATCGACAAGTTCGCTGCCGCGCAATGGAAACAATGTTGTTAAAGCCCGGATCAATCCATTGCAGTCATTGCTTGATTAATTCCGCCCATTTCTTGACTCATAAAACGACCAGTCGTATTATAGATATATGCATAAATTAAACAAAAAGGAATCCAATAAGGAAAACCTTTTGGACCAGGGTGTTAAATTACTGATGAAGAAAGGCTACCACGGGACAGGATTACAGGAAATTCTTGATGCGGCAAATATTCCTAAAGGCTCTTTTTACAATTACTTTGGCAACAAAGAGAATTTTGGCGCTTCGGTTATTCAGCACTACATTGATCCTTTCACCACACAATTAGCCACTCATTTACAGCACGCCGAGTATGATGCGCTTGAGGCAATACAATGCTACTTTAACGAACTCATTATGGATCTCGAAAGAAATGAGTTTAATGGGGGCTGTTTATTAGGAAATCTAATGGGGGAAATAGGCAGTACAAGTGAGATTTGTCAAGAATCCCTGCAATCTGCTATTCACCGTTACCGTGATTTATTACAGTCCGGTTTAACCAAAGCCCAGCAGCAAGGCACCATAAGATTAGATAAGTCTGCCGGGGAAATGGCGGATCTGCTTATCAATACATGGCAGGGCGCTTTATTAAGAATGCAGATAGAAAGATCATCCGCACCCGTTAAGCAATGTTGCCAAGACCTGCTTGGAGACTATTTCAGACCTTGATGGCCGTCGATTACTTAAGCGTACATTTGTGTTCAATCTTACGAAGCGCCAATAACTGAAAAAATTTTGAATTATTACACTCTTTTTTAAGACGACCAGTCATATTAAACAGAAAAATCAAAATGCTCAAATCTATTATTGAACGTGCTTTACAAGCTGCTGCGCAGAAAACTAATGACTTCCGGGTAGAAGGTAAATTCTACTGCTACCAAAAACTATGCATTTTATAAGGAAACAAATAATGCAACCCTATAGCGTTAAACTCCTATCAGTCGCTTTTGCTTTGATTGCCGCCTGCATTCCATATTCTTTTTCTCAGGCTGCCAAAAATACTTTGGTTGAATCAAGCAAGGATTCCCACAGATCTGAAGCAGATCACAAACATTATGCTTCAATGGATATTGAAAACCAACCAGAAGTGAATGGGCAACTTGCGCCGAAACTCCTCGATCTTGGTCCACATGAATTTGTTGTCAGTACGCAAAGCAAAGAAGCCCAGTTATTTTTTAACCAGGGATTGAATCTTGCTTATGCTTTCAATCATGCTGAATCTCGACGCGCATTCCGGGAGGCTGCACGGCTTGATCCAGCGCTTGCGATGGCTTACTGGGGACAGGCACTTGTGCTTGGCCCTAATATCAATGCGATGATGGAACCGAACGAGGAACCGCAGGCCTTGGCAATGACACGTAAAGCCAAATCACTGATGGATCAGGCGTCACCGAGGGAACAGGCACTTATCAACGCACTGGAGAAACGTTATTCCGGCAATAACGAACAACGTGTCATTAACGACGAAGCCTATGCGGATGCAATGCGGGCAGTCCACCAGCGTTATCCAAATGATCCTGACATTGCCATGTTATATGTGGAATCAATGATGGATCTGCGTCCCTGGGGTTATTGGATGCCTGATGGACGTCCACATGCCGGGACGGCTGAAATCGTCGCGCTCACCGAAGAAGTGCTAAGCCGCCATCCAACTCACCCTGGCGCGCTTCATATGTATATTCATCTTATTGAACCAACCGCCACGCCCGAACGTGCGGAAAAAGCGGCCGACACCCTTCTCAATCTGATGCCTGCAGCAGGCCATATGATCCATATGCCGTCCCATATTTATCAACGGATAGGACGCTATGCCGATGCAATAGAAAGTAACCGGCTTGCAATTGCAGCAGATGAGAAGTACATCGCGCAAAATCATGCCCAGGGAATATATCCGATGGCATATTATCCGCATAACATCCACTTTTTGTGGTTTGCTGCTACCGCAAGCGGGCAAAGTAAAATTGCAATTGAATCTGCACGGGCGCTTGCCAGTAAAGTAGACAATCAATTGTTAAAGGAAGTCCCCCTAACTGCGGTATTTCGTATGGTGCCTTATTGGACGTTTGCAAGGTTTGGGTTATGGGAAGAAACGCTTGCAGAACCCATGCCACCAGAAACAAGTGCGTTTCTCACAGGCAGCTGGCATTATGTACGCGGACTGGCGTTTGTGGCGACGGGAAAAATACAATTAGCCGAACTTGAATTAGGAAAACTCCGTAAAACAATGAAGGAACCGTCACTTGATGGCGCATTATTTTCAAAAAATACCCCGCGCACCATTCTTAAAATAGCACCGGAAGTACTGGCGGGTGAAATTGCTGCCGCCCGCGGACAATACGATGCCGCGATTGCGCATCTTGAACGCGCGGTTCGCTTCGAAGATGCTCTTGTCTACACAGAACCTGCAGAATGGCACTATCCGCCACGCTTGGCACTCGGCGCTATTTTAATAGAATCGGGACGTTCTGGCGAAGCAGAAACCGTATATTGGGAAGACCTGCGAAAAAATCGCGACAATGGCTGGGCACTTTACGGACTGTTACAAGCCCTGCAGGCGCAGGAAAAAGAACAAGAAGCCGCGCTTGTTGTGGCACGCTTTAGGAAGGCCTGGGCTGACGCCGACGTGGAACTTTACGCGTCACGTTTTGGACGACAGAATTAATTCGACACGCACACTCGGTGTTTTCACACCGCCACAAGACACAGAGTAATTCGAGAAGAACACAGGATTCCGTTACTATTCTCAAGCACAACTATAGAATACAAATAATCCCGTTTATTCACTGGGTGATCCACCCAGTTCGCGAACGATTGCCTTGTATTCAGGGGACCGGCGCAGCAGCCTGCCGGCCACCTCGCGCAATCGATCAACGTCTTCATCCGGCAGCACGAAGCTCGTCGGCAGATCCATGAAATAAGCGCGCTCTTCTGGATCGGAAATGGCGTCGAAGCTTACATCAAGAACCTGCAACGTGACCTTCGGCACACTCGCTTCCGCTTCTTCCTCACTCATCCCGGCAAGACGCGCCTGAGTAACGAGCAAATCACGGCGCCACTTCCATATTTCAGCGCGATCCTTCATCATCTCGACGGTTTCAAAAGAGTAACGATCGATCGGTACGCCGGAGGCCTGCAATAGCTGACTGACGGTTCCAGGCGGCGATTCCCTGCGGTCCCAGTTAGTGCTGGGAGATGAGCGCGCATTAACGACCAGCAACACGATCCGTTGAATGACACCAAAACCGACTTCACCACGAAAATCCGCACTCGCCGCAAGTTCTTCCAAAGCTTCCAGGACACCACGCACCCCGATATTGTCCGCTACGCCGCCGTCAACGAGGTGGATGAAGGGACGATCCTCGCTGTTCTGAAAATCCTGCATTTCGCGGTAACGCTGGAGCGCACGTCCGGCTGGGCGGGCGCGATTTTCAGGATCGGCAACGCTGTGCACCCAGGCGGGATACTGGTACCCGCAATTTCCGCCATAGTTGTTCAGTGTCACCGGAGACAGAACGATCGGAACGGCGGACGAAGTCGCCGCTGCGCGCGAAAGATGGACCTGGCTTAGGTCCGAACAAAGGAGATCAAAGTCGTTCTGAAAAAATGCCAGCCGGGATCCGGTCGAAATATCCGTCCCAGTAGCGATGGCGACCGGCCCCTGCCGGTCTAGGAGATCACCGAAGGTTGCGCCTTCGAACAAAATTTCGTCGTAGAGCTCGGCGGCAAGTTCGGAACGGCCGGCACTTCCGCCGATGAATTTCCACCAGTTGAAAGGATTTAACGTCCGCCAGGCCAAGTCACCTTGTACGTCGCGTTTCAGGAAACGCTCCTCATACTCCGAAAACAGCCTTTCACCATAAAGAGCGTAGGAAAGCGCCGTAAAACTCCCCCCGGACACACCGGTAATCACATCGATCTCATCAATCAGGCGGCGAGGCTGCCCCCCCACGGTAATTTCGGTGCGATATAGCTCTTCCAGAACGCCGTATGAGAAAGCCGCTGCCCGCGTGCCTCCACCCGAAAACGAGAGAACGAAGAATGTATGCAAATCATTGTTCTGCCGCTTATGTATCAACAGATGGGGACGATATCCGCTTTGGAAGTCGACCTGATCGATCGGCACATTAATCGGCCGGCTTGCGCATCCGGCAAGCACCAACGCCAAAAGAGACAAGATTAATATATGCACAGCACTCACGGCATCATCTGCCCCATTTTTCATCAGCATCTCTCCTAATTTCCGGCTGGAATGAATGTACTGGAAGGCGGATAGGCTGTCAAACCACACCGTGCATGGAATACTAATACAGAAGTCATCTATTGACCGGATTGCCGGCAATCAGCTTTAACCATTCCTTGAAATGCAAAAGTTAATAATCCACTGGGCGATTAATTGATCATCTACATTTGCAGACAACGATGCCCTGCCTTCCTGAACACGATTAAATGGAATGATCTCCTGGCGGATGTCGATTAATGCTGAAGAATAAGCCTTAATGAATTCCGGATGACCCTGGATACTGACAAAGTGATCACCGTACGCCAGCATGTAATAGGAACAGAATGAACTGCTCGCAAGTACATCCACTTTCACTGCCGTGGGCAAGCGGATCACCTGATCCTGATGGCTCGCAATGATGTTCAGGCTATGCTGGTAAGGTTCCATCCAGGGCTTATGGCAAACAATCTGATTAGTGGTGACGCCAATCCCCCAGCCTTTATCAGACCGGTCTACCACACCGCCTAACGCTTTCACCATTAACTGGTGCCCAAAGCAGATGCCAATAAATGGCTTTTTTGCCTGATCCAGTTCACAGATAAATTCTTCTAACCGTGTAATCCATGCAAAACCATCGTTCACACCATGGCGGCTGCCAGTAGTGATATAAGCATCACAATCCGCCAGATTCCGAGGATATTCGAACGCTTGAACCTGGAAAGTTTCGAATCGACACGCCGGCGCAACCTTAGCAAACAATGCGGTAATCATTTGCGGATAATCGCCGAATGTCGGCTGAAGCGTTTCCCGCACGTGATCGCACTGCAATATTCCTATTTTCATCCTGCATACCATGATTGATAAAAGAACCGTAATTAACCGCTGCAAAAATATCCATTTTGTTGAAATTAAGACCAGCACGCCGTTGTCTTTCTTTATCTGGACGCCGCGTTATGATATGTATAATGGACTAAAGTGTCCCGTTTACCGCACGGGTAAATATCTTCGCATACTCTTCAGCATTAAACGCAATGGGATTTCCGCCTGCAGCAGAATCGACGGCTGCCATTTTCCCTATCCGCGCCGCCTGGGTGGCATCGATGTCAATCGACAACAGATCATGAGGGATACCCAGATGACTGCGCATTGCTAATATCCAATCCAGAAAGCCATCAAAACCAGTATGTTTAAGCAACAAAAAATGCCCCAAACGCTCGATCCGCGCTTCTATCAACGCTTGATTCGCCTTGACGATATACGGCATGAGTATCGCATTCAGCAGCCCGTGATGCGCGCCGTAAAGTGCTCCTAACGAGTGGGCAATCGCATGCATGCCGCCCAGTCCCTTTTGAAAAGCCGTAGCACCCATTAAGGATGCAACCAGCATTTGCGTGCGGGCTTCCAGATTACTGCCATTCTCCACCGCACGGGGGAGATAGTCTTTAACCAACCGAATTCCTTCCATGGCAATTCCATCCGCCATCGGGTGATAAAAAGGACAGCAAAAGGCTTCCAGATTGTGGGACAAAGCATCCATCCCCGTGGCGGCGGTAATCTTTGCCGGTAACGCTAATGTCAGTTCCGGATCGAGAATCACCCGGCCCGGCAGCAAACTGGGATGAAAAATAATTCGCTTGATTTGCTGCTCTGTATCGGTAATCACCGCAGCACGGCCAACTTCCGAGCCGGTGCCTGCCGTGGTAGGTACCGCAACAATGGCAGCAATCCCGCTTGCCTTCACCCGTGTCCAGTTATCGCCAATATCCTCAAAATCCCATAGCGGGCGTTCCTGACCGACCATCAGTGCGATAGCCTTGGCCGCATCCAGTGCAGAACCACCACCAAATGCAATCACGCCATCATGACCGCCTGCTCTATAAGCCGCCACACCATCCCTGACATTCTGTCCGGTTGGATTGCTCTGGATATTGCTGAACAGGCCGCAACGCAAATTTGCTTCATTACAACGGGCAACTGCTTCGCGTACCATCGACAGCTCAGCCAAGCCCGGGTCGGTGATTAATAACGGCGATTGCATACGCAGATATTTACAAGCCATCGGCACTTCCTTAACACGCCCGGCACCTACACTGATGTGACTCGGGTAGTTCCAGTTTGCAGTCAGCTCATTCAATGCGTACCTCTTACGATGTAATTTTTATATGGTAAGACTTGAGCTGCGTAAAAGCTTGAAAGCCCAATTTAGACAAGGTGCAACCCCGCCCCGTATTTTTTACCCCGGTCCAGGCCAGCTCAGGATCAAGGTAATCGCACCGGTTGACAAAGAAAGTGCCGGTCTCAATTTGCCGCCCCATCGCGATGGCCGTAACAATATCCTGGGTAAAAACAGCAGCAGTCAGGCCAAATTCGCTATCGTTCATCAGCTTTACCGCCGCTTCATCAGAAGCGACCTTCATTATCCCCACCACGGGGCCAAAACTCTCTTCGGTCATAACCCGCATACTGTGATCCACCTGAGTCAACACCTGCGGAGCCATGTAAGGCGTACCTTCCTGATCCATGGGGAAATCTTTAGGATTAATATGTGCGACCGCGCCTTGCACTTCAGCTTCCTTAATCTGACTTCGGACAAATGCGGCCGCTGCAGCATTCACCAATGGCCCCAATGTGGTTTCCGGATCATCGGATCGCCCCAACTGATACTTTTTCACCGATTCCACAAATTTTTCCACATAAGCATCAAAAATTGATTTATGCGCGTAGATCCGCTCGATAGCGCAACAAGATTGCCCGGCATTAAAAAATGCACCGTCCACGGTATTTTCTACTGCAAAATCCAGATCCGCATCCGCGCGAACATAACACGGGTCCTTACCGCCCAGCTCCAGGCCGACACCGAGAAAACGCCCCGCAGCAAGCTTTTCAATTCTTGATCCGACGGATACAGACCCGGTAAAAGCCACAAAGCGAATCTCGGGAGATTGAATAACCGCTTCAGTCGCTTTATGCGTCATGTGCAGGTACTGAAAAACACCTTCAGGAAGGCCCGCCACCTGAAACGCTTGAAATATGCGCTCAGCACAAAGTGGCGTTTGCGCCGAGTGTTTAAGAATCACCGCGTTACCAGCCAGTAACGCGGGCACAATCGAGTTGATCGGCGTATGCAACGGATAATTCCAGGGTGCGATCACCAGCACCACGCCCACCGGCTCACGACTGATATAGCGAATAAATCCCGCTTTCTCGCTCGCATGAATGGGCGCCAGTGCATCATCAGCCACGGAAATCATATAGCGGGCGCGATCCGCAAAACTGTTCACTTCACCTGCGGCATAGCGGATCGGTCGGCCCATTTGCCAGCATAATTCATTGGCAACCTGCGCTTTATTGGCGACAAAAGCCGCTACAGCACGACTGCAGATTGCCTTTCGTTCGTCCAGCGCAGTGTTGCGCCAGGCTGTCTGCGCTTTTATAGCGTTTTTCAACGCAGCTTGAATCTGCGCTGTATCCGCGTAGTTGCGTTCAACATAGCATGCGCCATCAATGGGGCTGATTGTTTTCAGTGTTGAAGTCATCGCGCAAATTTAATTACTGATAGGGATTAAATAATCTCAAAGTACCGTTCCATTTCCCATTCGGAGACATGTTTCCGGTATTCCCGTTCTTCCCATTCTCTGGTTGCCACATAGTGATCGACAAACGCATCTCCAAATAGCTCGCGCGCCGCTTCAGAGCATTTCAAACGCTGCGCGGCTTCCCAGAGTGTCGCAGGCAAAGCCAGATGCCCGGCATGCTGATGATCATAAGCGTTACCTGTGACTTGAGGTTCCGGCTCCCATGCATTCGCAACACCATATAGACCGGACGCCAACGCTGCAGCTAAGGCAATATAGGGATTACCGTCGGCTGCACCCAGGCGGTACTCTATCCGCTGCGATTTTTCGGTTCCAGGAATAACCCGCAACGCCGTCGTGCGGTTTTCGACGCCCCAGGTCGCAGCAGTGGGCGCCCAGGCACCGGGTACCAGTCGCGTGTAGCTGTTTATGGTCGGTGCAATCAGACATAAAAATTCCGGCATCAGGCGTTGCTGTCCGGCCAGAAAATGACGCTGGATCCTGCTCATACAATTTTCCTGGGAAGAATTATAAAAAGCAGATCCGGAACCATCCCGGTTACGCAAAGACATGTGAATGTGGCCGCTTTGACCCGGATAATCCATTGACCATTTGGCCATGAATGTGGCCATTAAATCGTTACGCTGCGCCAACACTTTCATAAAGGTCTTAAAAAGTGCACCTTTGTCAGCCGCGTTTTCAATACAATCGACCGCAATAGCGGCTTCAAGCACCCCCGGGCCTGTTTCGTCATGCAGCCCTTCAATTGGAAAATCCATCACTTCAGACATTTCCAGAATCTGCTCCATGAAATCTGCGCACACCGAGTTACGCAGAACCGAGTAACCAAACCAGCCCTGCGTCAAAGGCTGCAGATTTTTGAAATTTTTCTCCCGAATGCTCTCCGGCGTTTCCTTAAAGACAAAGAACTCATACTCAAGCGCAGCAAAAGGATCAAACCCCATTTCCTGTGCCCGACCGATCACCCGTTTTAACAAATTACGCGGACAAATGTTCGCCGCCTCACCGGTAAATTCGCCAATAAACAAAAGCATATTATCTTCAAAAGGAATCTCTCTACAACTTTCCAGAATCATCCTTACTGGCGCATCCGGATACCCGGTATGCCAACCGGTATAAGTGGTATTATCATAGAGCTGATCTTTTGAGTCCCAGCCAAGCACGACATCACAAAAAGCAAAACCGCTCTCAAGCGATGAAAGAAACTTTTCTTTGCTCAAGTATTTGCCACGTAGAACGCCGTCAATATCAAAAATTCCAATTTTCACATGCGTCAAATTCCGCTCATTGATGATGCGCCCGGCATCTTCAATTGTTTTGACCGCTCTAGGATTTAGCATGGCACCGCCTTCATGTTCTCAAAATTGGCCACCTGGCAGGGAAATCGTATGGTAAATATGTGCGCGCCAAAATTTCTTTGTTAACCGCAGGCACCCTCGGAAAAAAAGAATTGATCGCTTTTCTTTGTACAGATGCAATACGCAAGACGTGAGATTTTACGACGGCTTTGTTACAAAATTATTCCTGCGCTATTCAGGGTGCTATTGTTGCTCAGATACGGTTAATTTGGCAATGCCAAGCAGCGGTTATAACGATAGACAAGCTAACATTTTTTATCATCACATCCTAACAGTCGCTTCTGTAACGCGTTAAATAATTGCTCATTTGGAAAAGCAGGAAGAATTTTTCTGCAAGCTCATTGCCACCGCCAGTGGACTTCTCTATATCATTAATGGCTTCTGCTTTGTTTCTCTCAGCGCCTCTTCCTGGATATCACGCCAATCCATATTGTATTTGAGATGGCGCCTACCCGATATCAGCAGCAATTTTGTAATAATGCGCTGACTTTTAATAATTCCTCCGTTCAAATTCCTGGCTTGATATAAACCTCCAAGCTCCTGATATGTCAAAGAACCCGCGGTATCGTTTTATTTATCAACAACGGTGTCCGGTGTCATGTTGATCAAAGGCTAACGTATTCGATACGAAGCGGCACATAATACCGGAGAAAGTCCTGCAAACAGCATTGAATGAAAAATGCTCCAGTGGTAATTGAATGGCTCTATAAGCGCGACAGA
>BQJA01000025.1 GCA_021604405.1 Nitrosomonas sp.
ACTGAGACAAGCGATTCCAGCCAAACAACCGATGTTGATAACAGCTCGAACATTTCAGCGAATCAAACATATGCCATGGTACTCGTTGGCTTAGGTATGTTAGGTTTGTCTGCACGCAACAGAAGAAATAACTTCTAGCGCCCGGTTTTATTTATTGCATCAGATGTATCCTTTTAGTCGAACGGAGAAGCATTCATAACCGATCGCGGTCAAACAGCGCTTTGTCGGCAGGCGTTATTTTAGTGGCTACGAATACCTGTTCAGTTTACCAATGCGCCGCTTGCCAGACAATGCAACCCAGGCTATCACGCGCAGTCTATTCTTCCCTAATCCATCGTTGACAAATGCGCCCCCTGGTCAATTACCCAGACAAACACCTGCCACCGCACTTGTTTCCCCTGTCGCAAAGAACCCTGCGCCAGGGCAAGTCCTCGTTAGCAAATTATCTGATACACTAAAAAACAGACGGCATCGATGGAATAGCACTGGCGCAGCGTTAGATTCTCATCAACAGCCAATCCCCGCCACGTTGCCGTTATGCATCGGAAGCCCACTGAACGGTTTCAACTTTCTTATCTGAACAGGCCCCTTATATGAGCAATGATACGTTTCTGACTTAACCGCTATCGCGAAACGATTCACGCAAAAAAATGGGCTTATCGGTCCGTCCTTGTTGCTATGGTATCAAGTATCGAGGTATCCAGGTGTTGCCGCGCCTTTAAATTGGACATTCTGAATGCATATTTCGTATTAGAATTGATTTAGCCCGGAGCGGCATCAAATCGGCGTCATAATAAACATACCCAATTAAAACTATAATGCAGTCAGTGTCAGACCTGGTATTACCAGTGCCATTAATCCCGAATGACAATTTAGCCAGGCAATTTCTAAAATAAAAAAAATGAATTATTTCAAGTTTGTAACGCTCTCTATCGTTTTTTTGAGCATTGTCTTGTCGTCTGGTGCCTTTGCACTGGATATCTATGTGGATACAAAAACCAAACAGCTTTTTTCAGAGCCAGGAGTTGGCAGAGAATTTGTCGGTACTGTCAAAGGGGTTGAGGTTCCCGCCACAGAAAATAATCAGGAAGTGAACGCTGATGATGATCAAGAAAGCAAAATAACCGAAATTAAAGCGTCTAATGAAGCACTCACAACAGACAGCAACATTCAAATCAAACAGGGTAAAGATGGTGCGTTTAGTATTGAGACGGCAGACGGTAATTTTAATTTCAAGCTGGGCGGCCGTATCAATGTGGATGCTTCTTTCAGTGATCATGATCATTTCACGGATGCTGCTGGAAACAATATTGAGGCAAATGATGGCACTGAAATACGCCGGGGGCGTTTAAAGTTCGAAGGCACTTTCTATAAAGACTGGTTTTTTAAAAGCGAGGTTGATTTTGCCGATAACAACGTCGCAGTTACGGACATGTTTATACAATATCATGGCTTAGGATCTGCCCGCATTCGGGCAGGCCAACAGAAACAGGCATTCAGTCGAGAGTTGCAGGAAAGCGCAAACGATCTTTTATTTATGGAACGTTCAGCCATGAATGTGTTGAACCAACGGACCGTCAATCGCGCGGTTGGCATAAATGTTTTTAGCCATGGAAAAAGTATCTTTGGTTTGGGGCAAAATTGGACCGGACAGGCCGGCATTTATGGCGACACAATCGTCGCAAATAATCGTAACACATTTGCCGATGAAGGATGGGGTGTGAGTTCTCGTGTGACTTTTGCGCCAATCGCTGCACCAGACAAAGTCATTCATATTGGCGTGGCTGGCAATTATCGCAAACCGAACGACGCGGGTGAAGTCATCGACGAGCCGCTTATTCTAGCCTATGAAACAACGCATATGTCTAACCTGGATCTTATTAGCACCCGTATCGCAGACATCCACAACATCAAAATGCTCGGCATAGAAGGACATGGGTTAAAGGGTCCTTTCAGTATTGGTGGTGAATATACCAATAGCTGGATAGATCTCAAAGACGGCACAGGGCCAAGTTTTAATTTTAACGGCTGGTATGCTGAAGCCGCTTGGACGCTGACGGGTGAATCACGCGTATATACCAACGGATTATTCCATCGGGTAATTCCCGATAAGGCATTCAGCTTAGCAAAAGGCGGGTTAGGTGCCTGGGAACTGGCAATGCGTTACGCTGAAGTTGATCTTAATGATGGCACTTTCAAAGGGGGGGAATTAGGGAACCTCACGGTTGGTCTTAATTGGTATCCTAATCAGATTGTCCGGATTATGGCAAATTACGATAAGGTACTACGAATTAAAGATTCGCCGCTCATCCCTAAAGATGGCGGCAGGATTGATGATCTGAATACTTTCATGTTCCGTACGCAACTGGCTTTTTAATAATTTGATAATTAAATGAGGCATGCGGCATGGATCCATTACATCATGCAGGTCTTGCCAGACACTTTGTACTGCCCGACAACAATCAATTTCTGGCTGGCACACCACGCGCCAATATTATTTAAGACTCTGATTAGCATCCCGTTGCTTACACAGATAAAATTGCATCCATCCGTTATATTAATCAATCTCGAGGTGATCAACGGTAGCCTGGGCAGAGAGGCGCTCAACAATTTCCAAGTATGAAGGTTATTGAACCTTAATATTCAAGAAGCTTTTCGCCAGGGTACAACAGGTACTGCGCAGGATATGCAATTGTGTACCCAACCGTTGAAGTTTCAGTTAACAGATATACCAATACCACCTCCGTAGCAATCTGGCATGGTGATGCCGGCCAGCTGATACCCCTTTCACACCGGCAATATGTCCACACGGCCAGCTACCTGACTCCCGGCTAACAGAGTTGTCCCGGGAAAAGCGCACTTTTCTCTGCCAATCCGTCACACAATGCAAATTCTGCAACAATTCTCATAATTAATTGTGTCAGCATGAGCTGCAGTATCGCCATTTCAGATATGATTTAGACTTGATGCTCTTCAATTTTAATGAACTAAACGCAGCCCCGGCGGCAATGACTCCCCATACATACTCCGTTCGTCAGCTTCTTGCAACTCAGTAGTGCGCTGAACTAACGTAATCCATGATGCTGGACTTCTGGCTGATTGTAAACACTGAACGATTTGTTCGCGCAGTTGTGGCTGAATATCCCGCTCTCGATCACCGCTCATACGTGCCAACATGGTTGCAGCAAATGCAGCGGTCTGGTTTTTCTTCCAATCCAGTTTGAAGGTAAGTTGCAGCCAGTTTGTCGCAATTTCAACCGGCACGACGTTATGAACGCTGCCATAAAATGGTACGCGCGCTCCGATGCGTCCGACAGCCCACCAGGTTTGAGGAGATTCCGATGCATTTTGCAAGCGTTCCAACAGCCATTCACCCACTTCAACTTTGCGTGCTGCTGGCAATCGTTCCAATGTTGCAACCAGACTGACCATATCATCATAACCCTGCTGTTTTGCACCTGGTTGCCGTTGCCTGGCGCGTTTGCCAGGAGGGCGCAGGCTGTCAGCAATATCATCGGCAATCTGACATTGCGCCGGTTCATCCAGCCCACCGCTCACGCGCCGCCACAATGTCCACCATTCCGCCCATACCGCTGCATCAGGTGTATATTGTATTCCCTTCTGGTAAATAGTCCATAATTGTCGCACCCGCCAATCATCGAGTGGATAGCCAAATCCCGGACGCATACAGAAGCCCGCCAAATTAAACCATAATCTTTCATGTGTTGAAGAGCGGCGGCGGCGTTGACCGCACGCCCAGAATATGCCGAACAGTTCCCGCAGTAAAGGCGTATCCCACTCATCACGCTTGCCTAAAATCTTTTCCAGATCGGTCCGTAGAATCTTTATCGCCTTAGGATTCACCTGTTTTGAAGGCGGACCATATACCTGATTAATCCGTCCGGCTGCGTCGACAAAACACGGATGCAAATCACTGGACATACTGGACACCAGTCCACCTTTGCCACCACGCAATTGAAACTCCAGTTTCCAATGCTGTGACGGTTTATCTTTGGCGACGCAGGCCATTTCAAGTGTGCCAATTTCGCTCAATGTTGTTTGTATCTGTACCGGTACTTCAATGCTATGTTCAGGATGCATATTTTTATCCTGCGTTAATACGGTAGCGATAGGCGGCAATAAAGTGAATGTGATTTCATCCAGCGTCACGACGTCTCCCGGCATGTAGACAGCATCACTGACCGATGAAACAAGATGAAAACGCACGGGTTCGCCAGTACGCAGGGCAAATATGCGTTCAGTCAATTGAATCGACTGACCTTCCTCGGCGCCACGCGGTAATATGCAGACAGCTTGTTGCGCCGCTTGCGCTGCAGCTACCTGAATAAAATAACTCCGCGCTGAACCGCCTCCAATTCTGACCCCTGCGCCCTGGCGCGCCATGGCATAAGCAACTGCACCACGCGCAACGGCAAGATCAGGATTCGCATTTTGTAGTTGTTGCAGTGGCGCACCGCGCCATCGCGCCAATATGTCCAACAGGCGCTGCGATATCAAGGTGCTATTAAATATGCCCCCATTGAGCAAGATAGTATCAGGAATGGGAATACTGTTATCCAAAGGTGCGCGTTCACCGAGCGCATCATGCGAGGCCTGCGCATGGAGGGTAAGAAATGCTGCAACATGCCGGCTGATGGCTGGATCCGCAACATAGGGCAAACCGAACTCAACAATGCCTCTGCGGGTGTGTTGTGGAAGCTCATCCAGTGACGTGACAGGCAAAAACCCATCCAGCAGCATACTGTGTACTGCATCGCGGCATAGTTCAGTGGAGCGTGCACCACCAATCAGTTTAGCACCCGTGCCTAAAATGGTCACGGTGGTTTTTTCCGGCGCATCGGGATTCAACAAGCGTTCCTTGGCTGTACGGCATTGTTGCATGAGTTGTGAAAGGCTCGCGGCGCTCAACGGCGCACCCGGTGTAACCAGTTGTCCTTCTGCAACATGAGCCAATGCCAGGTCCATGTTATCACCGCCCAGCATAAGATGATTACCCACGCCGACTCGTGTCAGCTGCACTTGACCATCATCCTGAGGCTCAACTTTAATCAAGGTAAGATCGGTAGTGCCGCCACCTACATCGCAGACCAAGATCAGGCGGACATCCGCTAACAAGGAATTTAATTGCTGCTGATGAGACGCCAGCCAGTCATAACAGGCGGCTTGCGGTTCTTCAACCAAACGTGCGCCGGCAAGGCCTGCCAGATGGGCTGCTTCAACCGTCAATGTCCTGGCCCCCTCATCAAAAGAGGCCGGTACGGTGATAATGACTTCCTGTTTCTCCAGCGGATATTCAGGAAATTGATGATTCCAGGCGCTGCGTACATACGCCAGATAAGAAGCACTGGCATGCACCGGTGAAATTTTACCGATATCATCAGCACCCCCCCAAGGCAAAATTGGCGCCATCCGGTCGACTGCCGCATAGGATAACCAACTTTTTGCACTGGCAACCAGGCGACCAGGTACACGTGAACCCAGTTCGCGGGCTAGCTCGCCAAACACAGCCAGGGGATCTTGTGCATCAATACGCGCTGCCTGCCATGGCAACTGAATATCGCGTCCGGCAAGTTCTTCCGCAGCAGGATGATAACGTAAAGACGGCAATAACGGTCGCTCGGCCACTTCGCCTGGCGCAACCAGCTGTTCGATGGAGAATAATTCTATGACGGGCTGAGTCTGCTTCAGATCAGCGTAGGCTGCGACGGTATGTGTGGTGCCCAGATCGATACCGACGATATAGCGGTTTGATTTTTTGATTCCGCTCAAGACCCGCCTTCCGTGCTGCCACGCGCATCAAACTCAACTTTCCAACGCTCCCCAGTGGGCGATACAGCTTCTAAATGCAAGGTACCTGTTTCTGTAATGGCTGCTTGCAAATGGACCGGAACAACTTCGCCAGGCGAATGATTTTCTGCGGGCAGATTGATCTCGATTTCTTCCAGTTCTTCGATTTCTTCAGGCGACCAGTGATCAAACATTACACCCACCTGATCATCACGCCGTACCGATGAACCAAAAAAACGAAACCTTACCGGTTCACCAACAATCAAACCAAATTCCTGACCAGAAAGCTCAACGCATGTCCCTTCTTCCATGCCAAAGGGCGCAACACACAATGCCTGAATTGGTGGTTCAATACCAGGAACCGCTGGCATGGCACTTTCCACGCCGATATAGTAAGATTTGGCGGTGCCGCCACGAATACGCACGCCCTGTCCAAGCCTGACATGCCCATAATAAGCCGCACCTTTTGCCACGGCGAGATCTAGATCCATGCCTTCCAATACGCGTACATTGGGCGCATCTTCTTTTTGCAACCAGCTGTTTATCACTTCACACACGCGCTCAGCCATCAACTCGGCCTTGAATACCCCGCCATTGAACAGGATTGCCGTCGGATGCAAAAAACCTGCGTCTCGTGTTGACGGACTTTCAAAACCCGCCAACTCAACGGCGGCACTGCTTTGTCGGGTCAAGAACGCCGCCAAATGCCGGGTTATCGCAGCATCCTGGGCGTAGGGCAGGCTAAGCCGGGTTAATGCGCCGCGTGCCCGGGAAAGCGGTTGCGCCGTAACATCTACGCGCGGAAAAAAACCCTCGACAATAGCTTGCATCAATTCAGCACGTGTTAGATCAGTACGCAGCGTCCCGCCGATTAACCGCGAGCCCCGACCGGGCACAACAACAGGCACAGTTTCCACATCTGGATCATTTAATAAGGTTTCTTTGGCGGCTCGACAACCATGAGTCAGCCCCTGTATTTGCCATGGTTCAAGGCGGGTGCCTTGACTGGACAGCTTGGCGCCAATCACATGGGCTAATGCCAGATCCATATTGTCCCCTCCCAGTAGAATATGGTCACCTACCGCAATGCGCTGCAAAGTGAGATTGCCTTCCTGCTCTGTCACCGCAATCAATGATAAGTCGGTGGTTCCACCACCCACGTCTACCACCAGAATAATATCGCCGACATGAACCTGCTTACGCCAGTCTCCGCAAGTAGCCTGTAGCCAGCTATACAATGCCGCTTGCGGTTCTTCCAATAAAAGGAAATTTTCCAGGCCGATGGCTCGTGCAGCTTCCGCGGTTAAATCCCGTGCCGCAGGATCAAAAGAAGCCGGAACAGTAATCGTCACCGATTGCTCCGCCAACGGTGCATTGGGATATTTGTTATTCCAGGCGCCACATAATTCCTGCAAATAATAAGTTGAAGCCTGTAATGGTGAAATTTTTTCTACATCATCAGGTGCGTCCAACGGCAAGACGGCAGCGCGCCGGTCTATTCCTGGGTGACACAGCCAGCTTTTTGCACTGGCTACCAAACGTATCGGCGTGCGTGCACCCTGGCTACGGGCCAGTTCACCAACCACATAATGCCGTTCACCACGCCCTGACTGAGTTATATCATCTTGCGCAAATTCCTCAGGATGCGGCAAATATAAAAAAGATGGCAGTAATACTTTTTCTTCTACGTTACCTGGCGATGTCAGTTGAGGGACACTCATGACCTGCTGCTGCGCCCCTTCCCCCTCACTTTGTGTCAAATCCACAAATGACAAAGCGCAGTGTGTTGTGCCTAAATCAATGCCTACGCTATATCTTGCATTGCTCACAGTTCAATCTCCGCCGGCGCCAACACCTTCACATCATGACCTTCCGTGAGCTTCGGCAAGGTAATCTTTTGAATACGCCAGCCACGGTGAATTAAGGTGCCATTAAACGGTGGTTTCCCTGTCACATTGCCGGTTACACGAATAGCCGAGGCATCAAAACCCGCTGGCAAAGTTATTCGAGCCCCTTCTTGTTCACTTCGCACGGGCTCGGTAATCATATGATCGTGCAAAGCTCTGCGACAACCATCGTGCACCACTCTAACCGCAGCGCCAATATCAGCATCAGAAAATTGCGTGACATCTTCTTCAATAAAATCAATGAAGCGGCCCTCTTGCTGCAACAAACCTAACAGCTGGAGCGCTGAATCAGGCGGCGTTTCCTTTAACGACGGAGGCGCAGCCTGAGATTTGGGTTTAGCTGTGACTGCTGGTTCTTCCACGGTAACAGCGGGGCTTTCACTTTTACCAATGCGCATAACGGCACCAGCAAATTCTCTATTAAATATAAAACGGAAAAAAAAGCTGAATGCAAGAAAAAATCGTGCAAAAAAGCCCGGCCCAGCAGATTCGCTCATTGTTATCTCCTTCTCAAATACTATTAAAGCGAATTGATGCTATCACGTTCTAGATTCCAAGTCTAGATACAGATCACATAAAATTCAACAACTTATACCCTTTTTTATTCCGCAAAAGATTAATAATTAATCAGGCTAAAACCCTTTATCCATGCGGCCCTTATTTTTTTCGGAACAAAATAACCGATTTTTTAACATAAAAAAACATGCCCAACATGATAATACTTCTCTCTTTTTCGCCACGACTTCCTGTGCCTGAATAGCTCGGGATCACTGTACAAGCTGTCCGCCCGCCAAGCGGATCTGCCGTGAGCAGCGATTAGATATGGCCTCGTCATGAGTGACCAAAACCAATGTCGTCCCATGTTCACGATTAAGCTCAAACATAAGCTCTATAATTTGCGTGCCAGTCGAGACATCCAAATTACCGGTCGGCTCATCGGCAAGCAATAATTTTGGGTCCGTGGAAAAGGCACGAGCGATGGCAACACGCTGCTGCTCTCCACCTGAAAGTTGCTTGGGATAATGTTTTAAACGCTTTTCCAAGCCAACGCGTTCAAGTAATTTCATTGCAGTTGCGTCGGCTTTCTTAAACCCGGCGAGTTCTAGTGGCAGCATAACATTTTCCATAGCAGTTAATGCGGGCAATAATTGAAAGGACTGGAAAACAAAACCGAGTATTTTTCCTCGCAAAGCTGCCCGATCATCTTCATTCAATGAAAAAATATCAACACCATTCAAGTGAACTTTACCCTGAGTTGGCATATCCAATCCAGCGAGTAATCCCAGAAGGGTCGATTTTCCTGAGCCGGATGCGCCAACAATAGCAACGGCCTCGCCGGGATTTACTTCCAGGTCGATATTCTGCAGAATAGTTAATTGGATATCGCCGGTATTTACTTGTTTAGTCAGAGCCCTGGCTTGAAGAATGGGCTTAATCAATTTATTCATTATGAAAAAAATCCTAATCGTTATTTGTTTTCTTTTTACCGCCAGTTATGGCGCAGCGATCGCATCGACCAATCCGGTTACGGTGATGATACTGGGTGATAGTCTGTCAACGAGCTATGGTATGCCTTTGCAAGCTGGCTGGGTAAATTTGTTGCAGCAACGTTTACAAGCGCATTCACCAGCTTATCAAGTAATCAATGTCAGTATCAGCGGCGAAACAACGCTGGGCGGACGTAATCGGATCAATCAGGCACTTCAGGCGCATAATCCAGACATCGTCATGGTTGGACTTGGCGGCAACGATGGGCTGCAAGGTTCATCTATTAAATCCATTTATGAAAATCTGGAAGCAATCATTACAAGCTGCCTGCAAAATGACGCGGCAGTATTACTGCTTGGTATGCAAATTCCGCCCAATTATGGCATTTCCTATACCCAAAAGTTTCGTGATATTTATCCGCAATTGGCAAAAGAGTTTCAAGTTAATCTGGTGCCATTTTTATTAGACGGTTTTGGTGAAAACCGGGAATATTTCCAGTCTGATGGAATCCATCCAAATATTCGGGCACAGGAAATCATTGTAGAAAATGTCTGGCCAGTATTATATCCCATGCTTCACCCTGAACAAGTCGCGGCAAGTGTGGATTGAAATGTAATCCTTTGCATCCTGCTTAATGCTCTCCTGAATACCGATTCAGTCCATCCAGGAACGCTTGCAAAGCGTCCGGTAAGGGCGCCTCAAATTCAATACGTTTGCCAATCAATGGGTGCGTAACACCCACGTTACTTGCGTGCAAAAACATCCGTTGCAGATTTCGCCCCCCTTTCTGTTTGGCGAGTTGCTTGTTAAGCGTAAAGTCTCCGTATTTATCATCGCCGATGATCGGAAAACCAAGATGCGCAAGATGGACCCGTATTTGATGTGTCCGGCCCGTTTTTAATTCCGCTTCCAATAAACTGAAATTCTTCCAGGATTCAATTAAAGTAAAAATTGTATGCGCCGTCATCCCTTTAGCATCCCGGCATGTATCAGTAGTAACAGAAACACGACGTTCACCCGTTGCTGTTACATATTTATTTAAAGGCAATTTCACACTTTGTTTAAGATTATGCCACCTGCCTTTGACTAGTACCAGGTAACGTTTTTTAATTGTACCCTGGCGAATTTGCTGATGCAGTTCCACCAATGCCGACCGTTTCTTTGCCAGCAGTAAAACGCCAGAAGTTTCCCGGTCAAGACGATGGACCAGCTCCAAAAATTTCCAGTCAGGATGCTGACTGCGCAGTTGCTCAATCACACCAAAACTGACACCGCTACCACCATGAACGGCAATACCCGCTGGTTTGTTAATTACTAACAATGATTCATCTTGAAACAAATTATCAAATAAAATAAATTGAGATTTATTTAAATCACTGCGGGAGGAAATTGAATTTTCGAATCGCTTTATCGGCGGAATACGGACGCTGTCGTTAAATTGCAACCGATATTGCGCACTGACACGTTTGCTGTTAACACGCACTTGGCCACTACGTAATAGCCGATAAATATGGCTTTTTGGTACATTTTTTAAGCGCTTGATTAAATAATTATCAACACGTTGGCCTGCACTGTCCTCACCAACACTTTCCATTGTTACAGTTTTTGGTGAAATTTCTTTGCTTAAATCTTTAATTTTTCTTATACTTATCAAACTGGAACCTTAACTATATGGAACATAAAATTCTGCTAAAAAAATGTTAAATTTTATTTAAAAAAAATCATTTTGACCACGTGAATTGTTTGTCATCTAATAAGTATTGAAAAAAGTCTTTGTAAACCTGTTAAGTGTCGCGTATTACGCTGGCGAAAAACCCCAAGCAAGTGTACTTGGCGCGGCATACTGTCCGTTCACACAAAAAACCAGACGTATTACTGACAAATAAATTGAAACGTAACTATATACAAAGTAAGTGTCTGCTCCAGACGTTGGTTAATATCACTCACCAAATGATAAAAGTAGTGATAGTGGTAAAATATAAGCGCTAGAAATACGAGTAGATTATTGACCGGATGCCACCTTGCACCCCGATTCTATCAAAGAAAAGTCGTTGATGAGAGCTGGTTGAAATATAACGCATGCTTATTTTTATATCAAATAAGAAAGGCATCGCTGAGTAAATGTGTGTGATTGCTATTTATCATTTAAAAACGAAAAAAAACAAACAAAACAATCATGATAACCACATGACCTAATCTATAATTTGTTTATTTGCTGATACCAACTGTAAGTTATTCATGCAAATAATTATGTAGTCTGCCTGTAAGCAAAGCGCAAAAGGCATAGAATGAAACGAATGTTATTTAATGCGACGCAGCCGGAAGAGCTACGCGTCGCTATTGTTGATGGTCAAAAACTGATTGACCTTGATATTGAATCTGTTAGTAAAGAGCAACGCAAGAGCAATATATATAAAGCAGTCATTACGCGCCTGGAACCCAGCCTGGAAGCTGCTTTCGTTGACTATGGCAGCGACCGTCACGGCTTTCTGCCGTTTAAGGAAATCTCTCCTTCCTGCTTTGGAGATGATGCCAACTTCTCGAGTAGCCGTATTCCGGACCAGCTCTACGAAGGCCAGGAGCTGATTGTCCAGGTCGACAAGGATGAACGCGGGAGTAAGGGCGCGGCACTGACCACTTACATTTCGTTGGCCGGCCGGTATCTGGTTTTAATTCCCAACAAACCAAACAGTGGCGGTGTATCCCGCCGAATTGGCGGCGAGGAGCGTACCGAGTTACGGGAAGTTATGTCGAAACTGGACGTTCCTGAAGGAATGAGTATCATTGCCCGTACCGCAGGAATAGGCCGTGACGCTGAAGAATTGCAATGGGATCTCAACTATCTAACACAGTTATGGCACGCCATTGCAGAAGCTGCCAAGAATCAAGATGGCGTCTTTTTGATTTATCAGGAAAGCAGCCTGGTAATCCGGGCCATTCGTGATTATTTCAACTTGGAGATTGGTGAAATACTGATCGACAGCAAAGATATTCATGAACAGGCTTGCCAATTCATGACGCATGTAATGCCCGCCAATGTCAATCGACTTAAGTATTACCAGGATGATGTGCCATTATTCTCGCGGTTCCAAATTGAACATCAAATTGAAACCGCTTATTCTCGTCAGGTTACGCTGCCTTCCGGTGGTGCGATTGTAATTGATCACACCGAAGCACTCGTGTCAATTGACGTCAATTCCGCGCGCGCCATTCGCGGCACCGATATTGAACATACCGCCTTAAGCACCAACCTGGAAGCCGCTGATGAAATCGCCCGGCAATTGCGCTTGCGTGACCTGGGTGGTTTAGTCGTCATTGACTTCATTGACATGGAACTTTCCCGCAACCAACGTGAAATCGAGGCTCGTTTGCATGAAGCGTTACGACATGACCGCGCACGCATACAAGCCGGAAAAATTTCCCGCTTTGGGCTGCTTGAGTTATCACGTCAACGCTTGCGTCCTTCCCTGGGTGAAAGTAACTATATTACTTGTACACGCTGCCACGGAACGGGCCATATCAGAGGCACAGATTCTTCCGCTTTGCATATTCTCAGAATTATCCAGGAAGAAGCCATGAAAGAGCATACCGTTGCACTTCATGTGCAGCTGCCAGTCGACGTAGCCACCTACCTGTTAAACGAGAAACGCACTGAAATTCATGGCATTGAAGCGCGCCTGAAAGTTAATATCATTTTGATTCCTAATATTCATCTTGAAACACCGGATTATAATATTAATCGCTTACGCTATGATGACACCAAACCAAGCGAAGCATTGCCGAGTTACCAGTTGGTCGAAAAGATAGCTGATGAGGTGAAGCTGCCTTCCGCCGAACCAAAAACAAAACCGATGCAACCGAAGGCAGCTGTCCAAGGTATCAAGCCTGCCCAGCCTGCACCAATACGCGAAGAAAAGTTGCGTGAATCATCATTTATTGACAAGTTTTTCAGTTGGTTTAAACCGGCAAGTCATGAAGAAATAAAAGAAATCCCCAAACACCATGAGACTAAAACAGTCAGTGAAAAAACACAGCGGCCAGAACGTGGAAAGCGTGTACGCCGCGATCGCCGGCGAAATACGCAAAATAAAGACACACTGACTAAAGAGTCGCGCAAACGAAATGGTCAAGTTGAAGTTGATGAGGACGCAGGAGGAAGCCTGCTTCATGAACAGATCACTGCTGATAGCACCCCGGATTTGAGACACAAGGCAGACCAGCCACTACACAGCGCCGAAGCGCTGTCTGCCGAAGAACCCAAAAAAACGAGCGCCGCCTCGTTATCAACAGACGAAGGCGGACGATCTCGCCGGCGACGCGGCAATAGAAAAAAAGACCGCCCAGATGCAGACAAGGCCGGCCGGAAAAATAGTATAACAAATGTCCAGGACGCGCTGCATGACTCAATAACCGGTAATACTGAAGACACAGAATCCACTGCAGATTTGATTGTTGAAGCGAAGATAACCACGTCTGAAGTAACCGCTGCACCGGCTCCGCAGCAAACAACGAATGTAGCAGGCACTAAAAAAACAGCCGAACAATCTGACCAGCGTGAAAAAAGAGCACCGGCCAAAAAAGAAAAAACCGCGACCGTCAAAACAGATATCGGACCCGGCCAGTCTCCGTCCGAATTGACAGCGGCAAGCACTGCCAAACCAACGCCTGATACTGAAAATCTACAAAAAAGCGGCCTGGTGATGATTGAAACAACCGCAGATAAAGTTGAGGAAACAACCGAGGAGGTCACATTGCCAAAACGTAAAAGAAAGCGGAGCAAAGCTGCACCGGCGTCGGAATCTGAAGCATTAATGCAGGTAGAAACGCAGAAATAACAGGTTGTTAGTTTTGCGTTTCATCATATTATCAAAGAAATGAAACGCAAACACCGCATCCATCAAAAGCCAGAGTTCTCCATCCGGCGACCAATGAGTGGCGTGATTCTACTCGCGCCATTTTTTACTTAAACGCAACGTTAAATCATGTTAAAGATTTAGCCTATTCCTGCCGTTTACGATTCGCGCATTTCAGGAAAACAACTCATTCACTGCTAAATGCCAATACAATTTGTATCTTTCATTCGGCACGACCCGATACACCTTACCGCATTAGTTCATCGCTTCTTAATCATTCAGCACGCTTAATCGCCGATCCAGCCATCGTTCAATCGCCGCCAGTATATTCTGACGTGCAGGCTCCGCCAAAAACAAATGTTGATGATAACGCATACCCGGCAATGTTATTACCCCATTGTCAGAGCGATTATTCAGCGTGACTTGCGCGAAATCGCTGCTGCCCCAGAATGGCGTAATCGGGTCATTTTCTGAAGCAATCAATAAATAGGGAATTGCGAATTGATTCATTTGACGGCGGAAAAGAACAATTTCCTCTTCTATTCCTTTTACATAGCGCAACAGACTGCGACGCACAATCCAATTATCTTCACGTAAGCGTGCTTTTTCTTTTTCACTATCAGTAAGATAGTCCAGCACCCAGCTGGGTGCAGCAGGCGTAAACAGGTTTCTTAACCCCGGCCAGGAGAAAACCTCAAATAACCCGTCAAATACGGGCACAATGATTAATGACAGCAGTTGATTCAGGATTAACTGAGGCAACGGCTCGCTTTGGGGATACAAGAAATGCTCTTCAGCAAAAAAAGACAACCGGATAAACGGATTCTGCAACCAACCACGCCAGCCTGGCGGTTCACTGACAGAAAATGCCGGCGCCAGTAATACAATACCCTTTACGCGGCTCGCGGTTTCATTTTCATTCCCGGTCCGTAGAAAGTATGACGCCGTTACCAGAGAGCCCAGGCTGTGGGATATGATAAAGACAGGCTTCTGAGAGCCATTTTCATCACAATGTACAATAAAATGACGGAGCGCTAAATTCAGATCCTCCCGCATTGGTTCCAAATCACCCAGTGGAATTTGATCCAGATAAGCGTCGCTAACTTCTCGGTTCACGGCCCCTTCCCTAAGCGCCTGATCGGCCCGCTGCAAAAACTGATTTGACAGACCATGGCCAAAGAGATCAAAACCTGCAACGATGAAACGTTGAGAAAAATAACGGGCCACATCTTGGTAGCGCCCAATATATTCGTTCATGCCATGGACAAGGAGCAAACAGGCTGGTGCCTGCGCTGACTCTGGCGGTGACAGCATTCGTAGAATCAGCGGAAGACTGTTGCCAGGTCGTTTGATAAGATTTTCTTCTCCCCAACGGGGATAGGGTTCATTGACAATTTTTTTCTGCGCACAACCCGTCAATATGGCCGATGATGCCAGTACTAAAACTATGTAAGCCGCAGCAGTAGAGGTACGCATGCAATAGCTTTTCCTAACCTGATCACGTTATGAAACTTTCCACGCTCGGAAATTTTACCTTTAATATTAAAAAAGATTACACGTAGAAGTAACAGTGGGGTTATAACCTGACGCTATTCATCATCGGGTCAATATAACCGCTTCACGGAGAGCAACTTGATTTTTTTCAATACAAGCCGGAAATTCAAAATTTCAGCTGCATAATTTTTCTTTCCGCCAACAAATCTATTTAAAGCGTCACCGGGTCAGGTCTATCTGGGTCAATATTGAATTTCTTTATCGCCTGAGTAACCTGCTTAACAGGAATCTTATCTTCTTCTGCTAATGCCTTCAGGGCCGCAATAGTAATATAGTAACGATCTACTTCAAAAAAATGCCGTAATTTTTCTCGTGTATCCGAACGACCAAAGCCATCAGTGCCCAACACGAAATAACGTTTATGAACAAATTCTCGGATCTGATCTGCATAAATCTTCATGTAGTCAGTTGCCGCTATGACTGGACCCGTCCGGTCTTTAAGGCATTTTTCCACAAATGTTAACCGGGCTGTTTCTTCTGGATGCAGCATATTCCAGCGGGTAACACTGAGTGCTTCCCGTCTTAGTTCATTAAAACTGGTAATACTCCAAATATCCGCATCAACGTTAAACTCTTTTTTCAACAAATCCGCAGCAGCGATTACTTCATGCAGTATAGTACCGGACCCGAATAGCTGGACACGTGATTTTTTGCTTCGTTTGTTGCCTTCACTGAACAAATACATGCCTTTCAGAATGCCTTGTTCAGCGTCTTTCGGCATTTCTGGATGGGCATAATTTTCATTCATGACCGTGATGTAATAGTAAACATCCTCTTGCTCTTGAACCATGCGGCGCAAACCATCCTGTATAATCACGGCCAGTTCGTAGGCAAAAGTCGGGTCATAGGATATACAATTTGGAATGGTTGAAGCTGTAACTTGACTGTGCCCGTCTTCATGCTGCAACCCTTCGCCATTGAGCGTGGTACGCCCGGCGGTTCCACCCAGCAAAAACCCCCGACAGCGCATATCCCCTGCTGCCCAGGCCAAATCGCCGACACGCTGAAAACCAAACATGGAATAAAAGATATAAAATGGGATCATTTGTACGCCATGGGTACTGTAAGCAGTGGCTGCCGCAATCCACGATGACATGGCACCTGCTTCATTAATCCCTTCCTGCAGTATCTGGCCATGTTTATCTTCCTTATAGTACATTAACTGCTCAGCATCCTGAGGGGTATAAAGCTGGCCGACAGACGACCAAATTCCTAATTGCCGAAACATACCTTCCATACCAAAAGTCCGCGATTCATCCGCAACTATGGGTACAATATGCTTACCAATCGCTTTATCCTTGACCAAAATATTAAGGATACGCACAAACGCCATCGTCGTTGAAGATGTGTGCCCTTCCCCGCTGGCTTTTAACAACGCCTCGAAGGCTGATAACACCGGCACCTGCAACGCTTCCGTTTTCTTCCGGCGACGGTGAAGGAATCCTCCCAGCGCCTGGCGTCGAGACTGCATATACTCATATTCAGACGAATCTTTATCCAGCGTAAAATAAGGCACTTCGTCTATTTTATCATCCGGAATGGGCACACCAAATCGATCACGAAAAGCCTTTAGTGATGTTGTGCCCATTTTTTTCTGCTGATGCGTAATATTTTGCGCTTCCCCGGATTCGCCCATGCCGTAACCTTTAATCGTTTTGGCAAGTATCACGGTGGGCTGTCCCGTATGTTTGATTGCCGCAGCATAGGCGGCGTACACTTTATGTGGATCGTGACCACCGCGATTTAGGCGCCAGATATCATCGTCTGACATATTGGCAACCATTTCCAATAATTCCGGGTGTTTACCAAAGAAGTGCTTACGCACATATGCGCCATCCCTGGCTTTGAAGGTTTGATATTCACCATCGACACACTCCATCATACGGCGCTGCAACAATCCTTTGGTATCCTTAGCTAATAATGGATCCCAATAAGAGCCCCAAATTACTTTGATGACATTCCAGCCGGCACCGCGAAAACCGCTTTCTAATTCCTGAATAATTTTACCATTGCCACGCACAGGCCCATCAAGACGCTGAAGATTACAATTAATGACAAAAATTAAATTATCCAGATTCTCCCGTGCGGCCAGTGAGATAGCGCCCAATGATTCGGGCTCGTCCATTTCACCATCACCCATAAAAGCCCAGACTTTTCTCCCTTCGGTACTCGCCAAGCCACGACTGTCGATATACTTCATAAAGCGCGCCTGATAAATAGCCATCAGCGGTCCAAGGCCCATGGAAACCGTTGGAAACTGCCAGAAATTAGGCATTAACCATGGATGCGGATAAGACGACAAACCGTTACCATCGGCTTCCTGGCGAAAATTATTCAGTTGCTCCTCGGTCAGTTCGCCAAACAAAAAAGCATAAGCATAGATGCCAGGCGCGGAATGCCCCTGGGTGTATAGCAAATCACCATTATGATCTTCATTCGGTGCATGCCAAAAATGATTATATCCAACATCATATAGCGTTGCAGCGGATGCAAATGAGGCGATATGCCCGCCGACGTTTGTATTTTTATTAGCGCGTAATACCATCGCCATGGCATTCCAGCGCACATAAGAGCGAATGCGGTGTTCTATCTCATGGTCACCCGGTGAACGCGCTTCCTTACCCGTTGGAATTGTATTGATGTAGGCGGTATTCGCACTATACGGCAGATACGCACCGGATCGACGTGCCTTTTCTACTAACTTTTCCAACAAAAAATGTGCGCGTTCAGCACCTTCATTTTCCAGTACGGATTCGAGTGCCTCAAGCCAGTCTTGTGTTTCCAGCGGATCAATATCTGGTATTTGTTCCATAACCTATCACTAGAAAAATTATCATTAAATTGTAGCGTAACAGATTACTTCTAGTATCTGCCATTTCATCGTTTCAAGTTGTTTGTTTAACTTGAAAGATAATATGTTACGCCGCCAACTGACGAAATATAGAGATACGCCAAACCGTATTGATGGTCTGTATTTATAATTATATTAAGTCACATCATTAAATAACACCATAAACACGTTCAGCTGCCTCGATAGTGTTGCAAAGCAACATGGTTATCGTCATTGGGCCAACGCCCCCAGGAACCGGTGTAATGAAACCAGCCTTTTCTTTAACCGATGCAAAATCTACATCCCCTACCAGCTTTCCATCAGGCAAGCGATTTATTCCAACATCAATGACGGTAGCACCGGATTTTACCATTTCCTTACTAATCATCCGCGGTCTTCCAGTTGCAACGACCAGAATATCCGCATTCTTCGTATACATAGCCAGATCCCGGGTTTTAGATGTACAAATTGTAACAGTTGCACCTTTTTCCAGCAGCATCAATGCCATCGGTTTACCAACAATATTACTGCGCCCTACCATCACCGCATGCTGGCCTTCTATCGGAATATGTTTTTTATTCAGCATGATCATGATGCCGTGCGGTGTACAAGGCGAAAAAACAGTATTTCCTGTCACCAATGCACCCACATTATAGAGGTGAAAACCATCCACATCTTTCTCAACAGCAATTGATGTCATGATCCGGTTTGCATCAAAATGCTGAGGCAATGGTAATTGCACCAGAATTCCATGAATGAATGGATTTTCATTTAACTCCTGGATACAGCATTGCACATCATCCTGTAGCGTATCCTCAGGGAAATTATGTACCTCAGAATGTATTCCGACCTCACTGCACGCCTTGACTTTATTGCGCACATAGATTTTTGCAGCCGGATCATCCCCTACAATAATTACGGCCAATCCTGGCTTTAGACCGTTTTTTTCAAGGATTTCAGCGCGTACTTTGAGTTCAGCACGAACTTCTTTTGCTATCGCTTTTCCATCTATGACGTTGGCGCTCATTATTTCCGAGGTTGATTAACTGTCCAGGGTGAAAACATCGTTGAGGTTATCTCAAAAACTATGGAGTAGGTGACTGTCTGGGTTTTTTGATTTTAAATCGATAAATCAGTAACCCAATTAAAAACACAGGTATAACAAAAATGGTGGCTGCAAGTAATCCTGCAGCAAGAATAGAAATAGCGCTATTTCCAGGCAGGAAAAGCGTGACAAACCAAATAACAATAAAGGCTATCCCCAGGCCTCCATACAGTATGGTTTTTTTTAGGCGTTCATAAAGCCGCCAAAATGCGCCTGAAACCCTCACCTCGTCAATATAAAGGTCAAGCAAACCGGCAAGACTATTGTCACCGGGCTTTGAGCGATAACCAGCCTCTACTGCTTCTGCATTACTGCCATCTTCCAGACGGGACATTTTTCTTAAAAATTCAATGCGTTTATGTACGTTTTTTTCGTGCATTCCATCATTGATCAGCATTGAATGTATCGTTGTAAATGCATGTTCACGCGCATTTTTGTGTGCATCCAATCCTTCTGCAAATCGCCAGACGGCACCCAGCAAATACAGATGAATCGTCATTTCCTGAAATTGTGGCGCAAAGTCATACCCTTTATTTTTAATAACTGCGAGTTGGGTATCCATAACTTCCCTACCGTACTTAACACAAGCCTCATCTATTGATCCGCTTGTATCTGTTTTGGTTTCATTTTCTGAATCAATTATTGTTTCATCCATCGCTAACAACCCTTATCCGGTTAATTCAATTGTCAAATTATATGCCTAGTCGCCGCCAAATGGCAGTCGTTAATTCTGCTGAATTCATCGTGTAGAAATGCAAACCTGGCGCGCCAGCATCAAGTAGCCGTTCGCATAAATCTGTCACAACGTCTAGTCCAAAAGCATGAATGGAATCAGCATCATCCCCATAAGCCGCCAGTTTTTTTCGAATCCAGCGAGGAATTTCTGCACCGCATGCATCTGAAAACCTAACCAACTGTACAAATTTATTGATAGGCATCACGCCTGGCACAATCGGAATTTTCATGCCGATCTTCTCACATGAATCGACAAAATGGAAATAAGCCTCAGCATTATAAAAATACTGGGTCAAGGCTGAGTCTGCACCTGCTTCCGCTTTGCGCTTAAAGTTTATTAAATCTTCTTGCGGAGATTTGCATTGGGGGTGATATTCCGGATAAGCGGCAATTTCAATATGAAACGTATCCCCAAACTCTTTACGGACAAAAGAAACCAGCTCATTAGCATAACGAAACTCACCCGGCTGCGCCATTCCCGAAGGCAAATCACCTCGTAACGCAACAATACGTCGGATGCCATTATCCCGGTATTTTTCAAGTATCGCCCGGATATTTTCCTGCGTTGACCCGATACAAGAAAGATGCGGCGCCGCAACAAGTCCTTCGGCCTGAATTTCAAGTACGGTTTCAAGTGTTCGGTCACGCGTTGATCCGCCCGCTCCAAACGTCACGGAAAAGAATTTTGGGTTAAGCTGCGCTAATTGTTCACGGGTTGAGCGCAATTTACTCACGCCTTCCGGTGTTTGTGGCGGAAAAAGTTCAAAACTGAAAGTGGGAGTAAAATTTTTTTGTGATTGCATTTGAATACTTAGCGCGATTAAAAGATTGGGAGTTATTGTGCGCAGACTTATTGACTGCAATGACTGACAGATTCCACAAGGAGCCACCAGGCTACTTGTGGATATTCTGCAATAAAACGCGGAGCAAGCTGCTGAGTAAAAGTGATGCGGACGCCATCATTTACTGCGGGAATGCATATAAATTTAAAGTATCGTTCAGCGCAATTCCCGTTTCACGATTATAATACGTCGGCACCGTATCGGCTTACCGCTATGACAACCATCTTAAATCAGACAGTGAGCAGCCGTATAACATTTGGCTTGCGCATTTCTCCCATACAGCACGCGCTATCCAGTTAATTAATAGCGATACATTTCCGGCTTATAAGGGCCTTGTTTATCCAGATTGAGATACAGCGCCTGTTCATCTGTCAACTCAGTAAGCTTTGCGTCAAGTTTGCCAAGATGCAACCGGGCAACTTTCTCATCTAGGTGCTTGGGTAACACATAAACATTGTTCTGGTAATTTTCACCCCGTTGCCAAAGCTCCAATTGCGCCAATACTTGATTAGTAAATGAACTGGACATCACAAATGAAGGATGCCCTGTGGCGCAACCAAGATTTACCAGCCGACCTTGTGCTAATACAATAATTCGCTTTCCATCTGGGAAAATAACATGATCAACCTGTGGTTTAATATTTTCCCATTGATATTTCTGAACGGATGCAATATCTATTTCAGAATCAAAATGGCCAATATTACAAACGATCGCTTGATCTTTCATTCTCAACATATGATCATGCGATATGACCCGAACATTACCTGTAGCGGTTACAAAAATATCAACTTGGTCACAGGCTTCGTCCATAGTAACAACCCGGTACCCTTCCATTGCCGCCTGTAGCGCGCAAATCGGGTCAATTTCAGTAATCCAGACGGTCGCGCCCAAACCACGTAATGATTGCGCGCAGCCTTTGCCGACATCGCCATAACCACATACCAGTGCAATTTTTCCTGCGATCATTACGTCGGTTGCCCGCTTAATCCCGTCCACCAAAGATTCGCGACAGCCATAAAGGTTGTCAAATTTTGACTTTGTAACGGAGTCATTGACATTAAACGCTGGAAAAGGCAACTCACCATTTTTTTGCATTTCATATAAGCGATGAACACCGGTTGTTGTTTCCTCTGTCACACCACGGATAGCTGCAAGTTTTTTTGAATACCAATCAGGCTGTGCAGCCAATTTACTTTTGATGGAAGCAAATAACGCCTGTTCCTCTTCATTCCCTGGATTCGCAATAACCGATTGATCTTTTTCTGCTCGACTGCCCAGAATCAATAGTAAAGTTGCATCACCACCATCATCCAGGATCATATTTGCGCTTTCAGGCTTACCATCAACCTGCCATTCAAATATCTGGTGAGCATATTCCCAATAATCTTCCAGTGATTCACCTTTGTAGGCAAATACAGGAATCTTTCTCGCAGCAATTGCAGCAGCCGCATGATCCTGTGTTGAGTAAATATTACACGAAGCCCAGCGAACTTCTGCACCCAATGCGACTAATGTTTCGATGAGCACCGCGGTTTGTATCGTCATATGCAATGAACCGGCAATACGTGCTCCCGCCAGTGGTTTCTGGCCAGCGTATTCTTCACGCAACGCCATTAAACCCGGCATTTCGGTTTCTGCGATAGCAATTTCTTTGCGTCCCCATTCTGCTTGGGACATATCAGCGACTTTACAATCGGCAAAATTCATATCATTTGGACTAAGCACAGCGTTCATAAATTTACTCCTAAATACAGAAACAAGCGCAGTTGTTACGAATACCCTCACACTGAGCCTCGCGGATAAATGACCGCTGCAGCGCTCCTCAACATGAGAGGATTAAAACTTAAAGATTAGATTGGAAGCTGTTAAAAACCAATAGGCGCCCTCACGCTACGCTAGATCCCTGCTGCAGCGCGAAGTTGTTGTGATTTATCGGTCGCTTCCCAAGTGAAATCTGCACCTTCCCGCCCAAAGTGACCATGAGCTGCCGTTTGTGCATAGATCGGACGCAATAAATCGAGTGTATGAATAATGGCGCGGGGACGCAGATCAAAATGTTCTTCAATCAATTGAATAATTTTTTCATCTGGAATCTTCCCAGTACCAAAAGTTTCTACCATTACAGAAACTGGACGGGCAACCCCAATTGCGTAAGCCACCTGCACTTCACATTTAGATGCGATGCCAGCAGCGACAATATTTTTTGCCACATATCGGCCAGCGTATGCGGCTGATCGATCAACTTTTGAAGGGTCTTTGCCAGAAAAAGCCCCGCCACCGTGATGCGCAGTTCCACCATACGTGTCAACAATGATTTTGCGGCCAGTCAGTCCACAATCACCCATCGGACCGCCGACGACAAAGCGTCCCGTAGGATTCACCAGATAATTGGTTTGCCCGGTCAGCATTTCTTTCGGCAGTATGGGCTTAATGATTTCTTCAATTACAGCTTCCGTCAGTTCATTGTGAGAAATATCAGGATCATGTTGCGTAGAAATCACCACGGTATCTATGCGCTGCGGTTTACCGTCCTGATACTGGACGGATACCTGCGATTTCGCGTCTGGACGCAACCAGCCTAACTGCCCGTTTTTTCTTAGTTCCGCTTGTCTTTCTACGAGCCGATGGGCATAAAATATTGGCATTGGCATCAATTGCGGGGTTTCGTCGCAAGCATAGCCAAACATCAGGCCTTGATCACCCGCACCCTGATCCATTTCATCTTCTACTGAACGGTCAACCCCCTGGGCAATATCCGGTGATTGTTTATTGAAAGCTGTTAATACCGCACAAGTCGTGGCATCAAAGCCAATTTCAGAGCTGGTATAACCTATTTTTTGGACTGTTTCGCGTGCTATAACATTGTAATCCACTGTAGCATGCGTGGTTATTTCACCTGATAAAACAATTAATCCTGTGCTGCACATTGTTTCACAGGCAACACGTGCATTTTTATCCTGGACCAAGATTGCATCTAAAACCGCATCTGAAATCTGGTCAGACACCTTATCCGGGTGCCCTTCAGAAACTGATTCTGAAGTAAAAAGAAAATCACTCATATTTAGCCAATTGTAATAAAAAAAGATTTCTATTATATCAAATTACCGCTCACTTAAAAAATACGGCATCGGTCTGCTTAGGTTTTGTGATGCTTACTGCCGCAACACACCACCGCAGAAAAAGTCGCATAGTGTATTGATATAACAGATGATTAATTAACTTGATCTGGGTCAAAAAGTAATAGCCACACGACAGGAAATATTACATCTGCATGTCAGTGACATGCGTTTCAAAATAAAAAGTCAGGAGAAGATATATGAAATTTCAGCGCTATCGTATTATTGCTAGCGCTTGTTATCGCTGCGTGCGGCAAGCCGACTGCCCAGAATCGCCCGATGAAAGCACTTACGGGCAAACTAACAAACCTGATTCCACTCTAATGTTCCCGGGAAGCATCAAACGGGCAACAGTTAAGCGGACAATAATAAATACAATGTAAATTGTCCCACTGAAAGTTTTGTCTAAAACCTAAACCCCTAAAATCAGGTAACTGTAAAATTTACATTGATATTTCATCATTGTTTGTTTATTGTACTACAATTTAGCTCCATTAATAAAATATAAACAGGATTGCTCTAAGAATAAGCCAATTTTTATCTTATCCTGAATCCAAACAGTTTATATTCGGTTATAGCAATATAACAGCGCAAGCTGAAAGATAAATGGCTTAATAGGACGGCTTTTTGCAGCCTACTTCATCCTTTTATCAATCTCGCACACGAATATGATTGGTTTATTCACCACATTATCGTTGTACTTAATATAACCTGCGACTGTTTCAATCGTTATTTTCTTGTCTAAATTTTACTTCCACTTTACTTTTTACATTATTTACTTTGCGAAAATCCGCTCGTTTCACTAAAACTTTGTTTCAGCAATTTCCTGTATTATTAAGTAAAAAGATGAACAAATAGCTGGGACCTGAAAGCATTCAAATGAAGTTAAAGTTCACAAAAATGCAAGGTATTGGCAATGATTTTGTCGTAATTGATGCAATCAATCAACCCGTATCACTGCATCCGGATCAGATTCGCCTACTTTCAGACCGCCATTTCGGTGTGGGTTGCGATCAGATTCTGCTGGTCGAAAAAGCGACACATCAGGCTGATTTCCGTTACCGTATTTTTAATGCGGATGGCAATGAAGTTGAACAGTGCGGCAATGGTGCGCGTTGTTTTGTGCGCTATGTTCATGACCATGGATTGACTCAAAAGAAATTGATTGATGTAGAGACGCTTAGCGGCGTGATTAGCCCCAGATTAGAAGCCAATGGTGACGTAACGGTCAACATGGGTGTTCCTAAGTTTGCCCCTGCGGACATTCCGTTTACCGCTGAGAAAGATACGTTGACCCACCTGCTCGATTTGAACGATAAAAATGTAAAAATTAGTGTTGTCTCCATGGGGAATCCGCATGCCGTAACAATTGTTCCATCCATCATTCAGGCACCGGTATTGACAGAAGGCGCAATGATTGAATGTCATCCACGCTTTCCCAATCGAGTTAATGTTGGATACATGCAGATAACTAGTCGCAATAACATCAAACTTCGCGTCTATGAACGCGGCAGCGGCGAAACACTCGCGTGCGGCAGTGGCGCCTGCGCAGCGGTGGTCGCGGGAATTCGCCTGAAGTTACTTGAGCCGAAAGTTAAAGTGAGCACCCGGGGCGGCGATTTATTCATACGCTGGGAAGACCGCAATCAACCCGTTTGGATGACTGGACCCGCCGTTACTGTTTTTGAGGGAGAAATTAACCTATGACCAAAGAGAAAGTCATGCAGCCAAATGAAGTCTTGCAATACTTGCAAGATAACCCGCAGTTTTTTGAGAATTACGCGGATACATTGGCCAACATTTATATCCCTCATCCTCACAACGGCAAAGTCATCCCTATTAGCGAGCGCCAGATTGTCACTTTAAGGGAAAAAAATCAGACATTGCAGAAAAAATTACTTGAGTTAATTAGTTTCGGCGAAGAAAACGACGCAATTGGTGAAAAGATGCACCATTTCACCGTGGCTTTGCTGACTTTTAACGGTCTCGATGAATTATTGCGTAGAATAAATTTAAATTTATGCGATGACTTTGCCGTTCCACATACTGCGATCCGTCTGTGGAACATAACCGGCAATGAGTTAGATAGCCAAGAATTCACCGAGACAAGTGATGATATTCATGCGATTGCCGACAGCTTGTCGCAGCCATATTGCGGCCCGCATATCGCAGATGAAATCAAGCAGTGGTTTGGTGCAGATGCCGACCATTTACAATCCTTCGCAATGATACCACTACGAGCAACCCAGACCATCGGCTTACTCGCTTTGGGAACCCAGGAACCACAGCGTTTTTATCCCGGTATGGGAACACTTCACCTGAAACGTTTAGGCGAACTCGTGAGTACAGCGCTTTCGCGATATTCTATTGAGCAAAACGATTCAGATTAACATCGTTAACTTCATCATATTGACATCACCGCAACCAAAAAGTCACTATTTAATAAACACATTATACGTAACCATTCAACTGTATGCATATGTCGCCAACGTCGCTTGCCGCAGACTATATTTCTCATCTGAGTAATGAACGGCGGCTTTCGCCCTTAACCTGCAAAAGCTATGCAGGCGACATTGGCATGTTACTTAAATATCTGCAAAAAAACTCACTGAATCAAATACAGCCACACCATATCCGTCATTTTATCGCGCAACTTCGCCACCACGGACTTTCGGGCAGAAGCCTGGCCAGAATAATTTCTTCATGGCGTGGTTTCTACGGCTACTTAATACGGTCGCACAATTTTACCCAGAATCCCTGTGTTGGCATTCATGCACCCAAATCAGCTAAAAAACTGCCGCACACACTTTCCCCTGATGAAACGGCACAGTTACTTACATTTCCAGCTGACGATATATTAAATTCTCGTGATCGCGCCATGTTTGAGTTGTTCTACTCATCCGGTTTACGGTTGGCCGAACTGGCCAACCTGAAGCCTGGTGATATAAATTTTTCAGATGAGACTGTTCGAATCAGTGGTAAGGGAGATAAAACACGTATTGTACCGGTAGGTAATAAAGCCTTGATAGCATTACAGGCCTGGATAATACAGCGCGAAAAATTAATTAACCCTGGAGAAAAAGCGCTTTTTTTATCACGTCATGGCAATGCGATCAGCGCCCGGACAATCAGTCATCGATTAAAAAACCGGGCAATACAGCAAGGAATCTCAAGTAACGTGCATCCCCACATGTTACGGCATTCATTTGCTTCCCATCTGCTGCAATCCAGCGGCGATTTGCGCGCAATCCAGGATATGCTTGGCCACGCCAATATCAGCACGACTCAAGTGTACGCTCACCTGGATTTTCAGCATTTGACAAAAATATATGACACGACCCACCCGAGAGCGAAAAGGAAGCTTGATCCGGGTTCTACCTGAACGTATTTCATTTCCCGGTCCAGTTGATAACGCTTACCTCAACAGCATAATTCGAACAATGATCGTGTAATGGTAACAATCATATTTATCTTTATCGGATCAACCGTTACTTTATTCCTGCACCTAAAAGCGCTTTTTATTAATTTAGTCGCATCCAGCAGATCCTGAAGCGAAGCCGCGTCATTTCCCTTTTGTCAGAACAAATGTTTGACTATTGCCAGAACTTCTTCTAAATCACGTCCAAGCGGCTTGTCTGACTTCTTCACAGAAAGCAAATAATATAAAAACAATGCGGTATCTATTTAAATGACAGATTTTAAAGAAAACACTTGATTCCATTTGCACGCAGAATATAATGCGCTCCTTCTATTATTCAGTCTCCTGACACAAGCCATTATGAATAAAAATCTGAATTACTCCGCACCGGCCGATCTAGTCAATATTCAAATTCCTGTAACGTAGCAACCCTGAAAGGAGAGCGCATATGCCAACACTTTTTTCTGCACGTCAAGAACAGGTTAATCCGTCAGACGTATTTGATACCCATCCGGAATCCAGCCTGGACCTGGCTTATGTCCGGGAAGCCCTAAAAAATGGTTACGACAAACCTTTTTTATTGATTGACAGCAGTATCATCCGTCACAAAACCCGCCGTTTTAAAGCCGCAATGCCGCGTGTTCGCCCACACTATGCTGCCAAAGCGAACCCTGATCCACGGGTATTAAAAACACTGATTGAAGAAAAATCAGGCTTTGAAATTGCCTCAACGGTAGAATTGGACCTGTTGTTGAACCTGGGTGTCCCAGCCAGCGAAATCTATTACAGTAATCCTATAAAATCCAGTGCTTATATAAAGTATGCGGCAGCAAAAGGTGTTGAATGGTATGCAATTGACAGTATTGAAGAGCTGCGAAAAATTATAAATATTGCACCAAACGCGAAAATGTATTTGCGTATCGACACACCAAACATTGGCAGTGACTGGCCGCTAGCTGGGAAATTTGGCACACACCTTGCTGATATACGGGAAATTATCCATGAAGCTGCCAGATTAAAAGCCGATCTTGCTGGCGTCACGTTTCATGTCGGTTCACAATGCCGCAATCCACAAAACTGGCGAGTTGGCATAGAACGCGCTAAAAAAGTATTCGAAAATATGCGTCATGAAGGATTGCATCCGCGCTTACTGAATATTGGCGGTGGTTTTCCAGTCCGCCATACTAAGCCCATACCGTCAATCGAAGTGATTGCAAAAGTTGTGAATGCTGAAATTGCTGATTTACCAGATGAAATCCGAATTATGGCGGAACCAGGCCGTTATCTGGTTTCCGATTCCGCATGCTTTGTCTGTCAGGTTGTTGGCACAGCCACCCGCAATGATAAACGGTGGATGTATTGGGATGCTGGTATGTTTGGCGGCATGATTGAGATAACTGAAGGTTTGCATTATGAAATCCTCACTGACCGCTCAGGAAACAATGTGCCATGGTCTATTGCCGGACCGACCTGCGATTCGGTTGATATTTTGATGCAGGATGAAATGCTGCCCCAGAATATCCAGGAAGGCGACTTCATTTACATACTAAACGCGGGAGCATACACAACGGCCTATGCCAGCAATTTCAATGGATTCCCTTTGCCGGATGTGATGGTGATATAACCAAAACCAAACAATTTTAATTACCAGAAAATGCAGCAAATCTTAAAGCTGCACTTTCTGACAGCAAAATCTGCTGTTAGCGGCTTCTTAACCCGCTTTACGGTCTAACACAACAAAATGATACGCCAGTTCATTACCATTATGAGTTGAAGAATGTTTTTCGCATGCTGTTTCAACCCATTCCTGTTCATCAAACTCAGGAAAATAAGTATCACCATCGAAACATCGCTGGATCTCTGTAATATACATACGATGACATAAAGACAGGGTTTGTTGATAAAGTTCTGCGCCGCCAATGATGAAGCCTTCCCCACTGATCTTTTTTTCGTTTCTACAAACCTGCACCGCTTCGTCGATTGAATGCACCACAATAGCACCATTCACATGATAATCTTTTTGCCGCGTTATAACGATATTCAATCTTCCAGGCAATGGCTTGCCAATAGACTCATATGTTTTCCGCCCCATAATGATGCCATGTCCCATTGTCAGCGCCTTGAAATGTTTTAGATCTGCCGGCAGGTGCCAAGGTAATGCATTTTTCTGTCCGATAACACGATTACTGGCCATTGCTACCAAAATAGCAATACGTAATGGCTGCATCGTTGCAACCGCAGCTGACGAACATTTAGCGGACATATTTATTCTACCAACTGGAAACAATGAACCATAAGTTATTGACTACAAATAATTGCAACAGGGTTAAGAATATAAAACAACCATTTCCAAGTACCATAGCGTGATTCAAAAAAGGTGACTGGCGGGATTGTATAATTTTTACCTGCATTCGTTAGACCGGCTTTATTTGCAGCGGCCATTCACAGTTGTTCAGTCATACCGCAACCGGAGCCTTGATGGCCGGATACGGATCATAGCCCTCCAGCGTAAAATCTTCAAATTCAAAATCGAAAATATGGTTAATAGCGGGATTCAGTGTCATGGTCGGCAGTTTTCTGGGATGCCGGTTTAACTGTAAGCGGGACTGTTCAAGATGATTTTGGTACAGGTGCGCGTCACCCAGCGTATGCACAAAGTCTCCGGGTTTTAGATTACATACTTGCGCCACCATCATCGTCAATAACGCATAAGATGCGATATTAAATGGCACCCCCAAAAAAATATCAGCACTGCGCTGATATAACTGACAGGAAAGTTTGCCATCAGCGACATAGAATTGAAACAAGGCATGGCAAGGCGGCAGTTTCATTATGTCCACATCGCCGACATTCCATGCAGATACAATCATGCGCCGTGAGTCCGGGATATTTTTAATTTGCTCAATAACCCGCTCGATTTGATCAACATGATGGCCATGCCGGGTGGGCCAGGCACGCCACTGATGGCCATAAATTGGGCCAAGATCACCGTTCTTATCCGCCCATTCGTCCCAAATAGTAACGCCATTTTGATTGAGATATTTGATATTGGTATCACCTTTTAAAAACCATAACAATTCGTATATTATTGACCGTAAATGGCATTTTTTTGTTGTAACCAGTGGGAAACCGTCGGCCAAATTAAATCGCATTTGGTAACCAAATACGGAGAGCGTGCCAGTGCCGGTCCGGTCTAATTTGACATGCCCGCGGTTGAGCACATGCTGCATCAGTTCAAGGTATTGGCGCATACGAATTTTGAGTTTCTGGACTAATCGTTAAGAAGAATCAATAGTAAAAAACGATATCGAAGTAAATGAAGGCTCACCCTATATTATAATAGCAGTTTAGCAGTCTAATTTAACAGAGAAGTTCTCAATGCTCGCATCACTTAATCAAAATGCTTCACCGTTCGACAAATCTATCAAAGCGACACATATCTTAGTCATACTTCCGAAACTGGAACGGCTACCTAAGAAGTATGAAATCCCCGGTGAAGAAGCACTTAAAAATTTATTAACGCGGCGGAAAATTAAGTTAAGTAAAATCAGTGAAACGCCACTCAGCGCTAACCTGGAAAATGGTGCGCTCTGCGCGTGGGTAATGGTTGATTCAAGTAAAACAGTTTTTGCTCAGCAAACTGACATTCGCAAAGCGTTACAACTGTTGCTTGAAGAAAATCCAGAAGAAATTCATCTTGTCGTTTTTGGCAATGAAAATCAAAAACGGATGCTTGCCAATCTTGGAATTTATACAACACTGGTAAATGGTGCAGCGCTCCCTGTACGCAAGAAGAAGCCGAACAGGGAATCGTTATCATCCATTACACTGCATGGTTATAAAGATCCTGATAATTTTATGCTTATTCACGCACAGGCTGAGGGGAATTTGCTCGCGCGCGGACTCACTGTATTACCGCCCAATGAATTAACACCTGGAACTTACCGTGAGCAAATCAAAAAGCTCGCCGCAAATGAAGGTTGGGAATTCAAGGAATACAATCTGAATGAATTGCGAAAAATGGGCGCCGGCGCTTTTGTCGCCGTCGCACAAGGCAGTGATCCCGAAGACGCAGCCATTATCCATTTGCAACGGCGTGTCAGCAGCAACAGAACAGATAAAACAGTTGCACTCGTTGGCAAAGGAATTTGCTTCGACACGGGCGGATACAATCTAAAACCCCCCCGGTATATGCACGGTATGCATGAAGACATGAATGGATCCGCAGTCGCATTAGGTATCTTGCTTGCCGCTACGCGCGCTAATCTGCCCGCAAATATTGATTGCTGGCTGGCTATCGCGCAAAATCATATCAGCCCACATGCATATAAACAAAATGACGTGATTACCGCACTTAATGGTTTAACCATTGAGATTATTCATACCGATGCTGAAGGACGAATGATATTGGCGGATACGCTCACCCTGGCGGAAAAAAACAAACCAGATTTAATTATCGACTTTGCCACATTGACGGGAAGCATGCATACTGCACTGGGATCACGTTACAGTGGTATTTTTAGCAATAAAGAAAATCTGGCACACAAGGCGATTGCTGCGGGAAAATCGAGTGGTGAACGCGTCTGCGAATTTCCACTTGATACTGATTATGATGAAAATCTGCAAAGCAGCATTGCGGATATAAAACAATGCACCTTGGGCGGCGAATACGACCATATCCTCGCAGCCCGTTTTCTTAGCCGCTTTGTCAATAACGTTCCATGGATACATATGGACATTTCCGCTTGCAACCATAAAGATGGATTAGGTGCAGTAAGCAGTGATATCACTGGTTTTGGCGTCAGCTGGGCCATCCAATTGCTAAAAGAAATGTCAGATACTTAACATGACTTAGCGCCAGACAGTTGGTGAATCGGGCATCAGTATGAGTTCCTGTCCAATAGACAAATTTTCGTCATTATTATTCCAATATTTAATCTGTGTAACTGTTAAACCATGCTGTCTTGCAATTGCGTAAAGTGTATCGCCTTTTTTTACAATATAGGTCAACGCATTTTCTGAATCATTATTTTCAGACCGTTTAACAATATTACTAGCAACGGGTTTTTTTCGAACAATATTGGCGTTTGCGCCGATATCCCGTTTTCTCGATGGTACGGGTATCATTTGGCTCGTCGGCATCATATTTTCATCACGCTTAATGTCATTGATGACGCCTAAATGCGTTAAAATAATTTCATGAGGTCTTGAACTTTCAACAGTATCGGGTTTATTTTGAGCCAGAAAAATCCTCCACGGCCTAAAAACTCTATTATAGAACTTAAGGTTCTTGAAAAAGGTTTCTTTTTTTTCAATAGGTACCAACAGAATTCGGGGTGTGTCCTCAATTTTAATGACACCTCGGTTATATGCCGGGTTCAGTGCATTAAATTCATCGATGGAGATGTTGGCAAGCTTCGTTATTTGCGAAATATTTACAGTATGTCTGATTTTGATTTCAGCAAAATAAGGCTGGTCAGGAATAGCATCAAGCGTAACGCCAAACTTTTCCGGTGCTGCGACAATATTTCTTACGGCAATTAACTTATAAACATGGTTGCGCGTTTCTGATGGCAACTCAATATGTTGGAAACTGGCAGGCTGTCCTTTTTGGTGGCTGCTGGCCAGTGAACGTCTAACGGCGGTTTTGCCCCAGTTATAAGCGGCCAGGGCCAACTTCCAGTCGCCAAAAATCATATGGAGTTTTTGCAGGTAATCGAGCGCGGCGCGGGTTGCAGCAAGTATATCCTTACGGTCATCGTACCATTTATTTCGCATCAGCCCATAACTATCGCCCGTTGCAGGAATAAATTGCCACAAGCCTAGCGCGTTACTTTTTGATTTTGCTCTGGGATCAAAAGCACTCTCAACCAGTGGAAGCAGTACGATCTCGGTTGGCATACCCCGATGTTCGACTTCCTCGACGATATGATAGAGATAGGGTTTGCTACGCTTGATTATTCGGTGGATATATTTGGGATGGCGCGTATATAAAATTTCATGATGACGTACTGCCCTTCTGTCAAATCCCTTCAATTTGAAACCACCACGTATGCGTGCCCATATGTCAGTTGGATGACTGGTGTAACTTGCCGAAGATTGTTGCTGAGAAGACTGGACAGTTTGCGGCTCCGACGCGATGGCTGTATTTATGGTGACTGCCAATAATATCAACAACGTCCACACCATAAAAAGTAATACCGTACAACGTGACCCAGTCATATATGCAACAATTCCCGACGCTAAAATATCTTTAATGAAAAACTACTTGCGCACATTTGATTGTTCTTCGAAATCGTTAAGAAATACTGCTGGTTGTGGCGCCCATCCTCGCTTACGGTGTTCCGCAGTAACATTGGTGAATATACCGCCGCGCACATAGAAACGGGCGATCAAGCGAATATAGCGCGGCTTAAGCGCAGCAACAAGATCATCAAGTATCTGGTTCGTTACCGCTTCATGAAAAACGCCTTCATCCCGAAAAGACCATATATATAACTTTAGGCTTTTTAATTCGATGCACTTTTTATCAGGGATATAATCAAGGATTAACGTTGCAAAATCGGGTTGCCCTGTTTTCGGGCAAAGGCAGGTAAACTCAGGAATCTCCATATGAATATGGTAATCCCGCAGCCGCACTGGATTAGGAAAAGTTTCCAGTTTTTTTGTTGATCTACTTGGCATTTTCGATTCTCTTGTTTTAAAAAAATCAGTTAAAATATATCTATCGGCATAAGTTTTGTAAACTATATTCGCGCGGCAGGGCGTGGGAGTTTTTATTTTTGCCATGAAGATCACAAAATTTGTGAAGCGAATCAATTCATAATGTTCATAGCTGACTGATGATATGCTGATTAAAAACTACAAAATTCGCACAACGCTCAAAGAAAAATCAACTTGTTTTTATCGGCAACATCGACCTTGATTTTTACTCGCCGATAACTATTCCACGAATTACTGAGCTCAATCAATAAATAACCAGCGTATGATTTCTGTATTCTTTATATATATACTAAATGTTAGATTTTGTTTTTATAGTGATATTCGATTCTAACTTTTCCATGTTAGCCGTCCCATTATAATGGGTAATTAATAAAATTGCGCCTCACACATATTAAACTTGCTGGCTTCAAGTCTTTTGTTGACCCGACAGCCATTTCTATTCCAGGTGATCTCGTTGGCGTAGTTGGTCCGAACGGTTGTGGAAAATCAAATATCATTGACGCCGTGCGCTGGGTGCTGGGTGAATCAAAAGCTTCAGCGCTGCGTGGAGAGTCCATGCAAGATGTAATTTTTACCGGATCCGCAAGCCGGAAACCTGTCAGTCGCGCCAGTGTAGAGCTGATATTTGACAATAAGCTTGGAAAAGCGGCTGGACAATGGTCAAGTTACGCAGAAATTGCTATCAAACGCATCGTCTATCGGGATGGCGACTCTATCTATTCAATTAACAATATGCGCGTACGTCGGCGCGATATCGCCGACCTGTTTCTTGGCACCGGAATTGGCGGAAAAGGTTACGCCATCATTGAACAAGGCATGATCTCTCGTGTTATTGAAGCCAAACCGCAAGAATTAAAAGTATTTCTTGAGGAAGCTGCCGGTATCTCCAAGTATCGGGAACGTCGCCATGAAACCGAACGACGCTTGACCGATACCCAAAAGAACCTTCAACGTGTTGAAGATATTTGTCAAGAATTGAGAAAACAATTACAACATTTGGAAGCACAGGCCGAGGTAGCGCATCAATTTAACGCATTGCAACAGGAATTGCGCCATACACAAAACCTGCTATGGTTAGCACACAAAAAGAAAGCCGAAGCACAGCGCACGCAGGCTGAACAAGCAATTCAACGTACCGAATCGGCGCTGGAAACCGAAACAACTTTTTTACAAAAAACAAAAAATCAACTTGAAGAAATTCGTCGCCGGCATTATACCGCCAGTGATGCACTGCACGAATCACAAGGCGCACTCTACGCCACCAATGCGGAAATAACCCGGATTGAACAGGAAATCAAATACCTTCGCGAGACTGAGCAACGTCTTTTGCAACAAATTAACGAAGAAGAAAAGCAGCTGACTAAAAACTCTGAAGAGAAAAAAAACGCATTAAATAGCCTTAAACATTGGACGGAGGAATTTGAACAAGCCCATTTGACCCATGAAGCATCCACCCAGAAAAATGTTGCTGAGAATGAAAAATTGCCCGTAATAGATGCAGATGCGCGCGCTTGCCAGGACAGTCTTAATAACTGTCAACGCAATTTGCTGCTTATCCAACAAGCTGGCCAACTCGAGGAAAACCACCTTACGCATGCCTTAAAAACATTGCAACAACTTGAATCCCGTCAATCACGATTAGAGCAGGAACTGGATTCGTTACCCCAACAGGATGTTGATACACTGGCCACGCTACAGACAGAAACCAAGAATTTGGAGCAAGCTCTTGCACAACAAAAAACAGCACTCGTCGATGCTGAAAAACTATTGCCACGGGTAACCCGCAATAAAGAAGAGATAATAAAAAAACGCCAGATACTACAACAGTCGGCAACGCAGGCACAGGCAAGATTTGATGCGCTGCAAAGGCTGCAACGTCAGCTTGAAAGTAATCAAGCGTTGAACAAATGGATGACCGATCACCAATTTGATATTTTACCGCGTTTATGGCAAAACATTCAGGTTAAAGAAGGTTGGGAAGATGCATTTGAAGCAATACTTCATGAACGGCTGAACAGCGCCGAATTTGACCGACTGGAAGTCATCCAGGAATGGATTGATGACATGCCACCCGGAAAATGGACGTTATTTGAGCCAGCCGACATCGACGTTGATGAGCCGCCCGTTAACAACCTTAAAGAAAAACAAATGAAAAACCATCATCGTCGATCGATAATGGGATATGTAAGCTGTGACCATCCAGCAATTAAATCGATACTGGGTGAATGGCTAAACAATGTTTTTATTATTGACGATCTACAGACTGGCTTATCGGAGAGAGAAAAGCTAGCCGCAAACGAAGTACTGATCGCACCAGAAGGACATATTTTTACCCGGCATAGTTTGACTTTCTTTTCGCCGGATTCCCAACTACATGGCGTTCTGGCCCGCAAACAGGAACTTAACCAAATCAGCGCTGAAATAAAAATTTTAGAAAAAAATCTTGACCAGGAAAACGCCCGATTACTGAATGCGGAACAAGCTTGCACCGCAGCCATTGAAACAATTAAAGTCAGCCGTCAGAAATGTGAGCAACTGCAACATCAGCATCACGATTCGCAACTGCAAATGATTAAATACACGCAACTGGCGGACCGCACAGATCAAAGACGCAAACAAATTCACGAAGAATTAGTAGAGATTGTTCGCCAATTAAAAGCTGAGCACTTAAATCAACAAAATGCCCAGAAAAAAATAGTCGGTTATACAGCAGAAAAAGAAGCATTAAAAAAAGTACTGCAGCAAAACCAGGCTGCCTGGGAAGGCGCGGATCAATTACTTACAAAACAACGGCAGGTAACACAAAATACCATGCATGAAGTCCAGGAAACTGCCTTCCGCAAAAAAAACTGCCATAACAAAACAAAAGAAATACAGGCGACTATCCAGATTATTGAAGAAAATGCAGTGAGATTAACCAACAAACTCGAGCGTTTGTCAGCAGAGCGGGAAGCAATTAATGAGGACAAATTAAATGGTCAGTTGCAGGATTGTCTGTCACAACGTATAACCCATGAGGCAGAAGTCAGCCATGCGCGCAATATTCTGGAAGAAGCCGCCAGTGAATTACAAAGAATTGAAGAAGCCCGTATGCGTTCCGAGCATAAGCTGCATCCACTGCAGGAATCTTTGAACAAAACACGGCTGAAGGAACAAGAAGCACGAATTACTGAAAATCAATTTGCTGAACAATTACGTACAGCAGGTGCGAATATAGAAACCTTATTGCCTGTTTTGGAAAAAACGAAGCCTGCTGCGCTGCAAAGTGCTCTCAATCGCCTCAATGCTGAAATTCAGGCACTAGGAGCAGTTAATCTTGCCGCCCTGGACGAATTACAAACATTGAGTGCACGCGAAACTTACTTGAACTCACAATTATGTGATTTAAAAGAAGCAGTCGCCACATTGGAAAATGTCATTCGGCAAATTGACCGGGAAACACGGGAGCGCTTATTAGAAACCTTTACTGCATTAAATAATAATTTGAATGAAGTATTTCCAGCCATATTTGGTGGTGGACAAGCGAAATTGATATTAAATGGTAATGAGATTCTTGACTCAGGTGTACAACTGACCGCACAGCCACCCGGCAAAAAAAACAGCTCAATCCAGTTGTTGTCAGGTGGCGAGAAGGCATTGACTGCATTGGCCCTGGTTTTTTCAATGTTTCGACTTAATCCCGCGCCATTTTGTTTACTCGATGAAGTCGATGCGCCGCTTGATGACAGTAATACCGGCCGATTCTGCGATTTGGTAAAAAAAATGTCAGAACAAACCCAATTTCTTTTTATCAGCCATAATAAAATTACCATGGAGATGGCGCAACAACTGATTGGCATTACAATGCAAGAACAAGGCGTCTCACGTGTGGTTGCAGTCGATATTAACGAAGCAGTTAAACTGGGCAATGCAGCTGTAATGGCCTAGCAATAGCTGAGAGAGTAAAAAATGGATGGAGATATTTAAAATGAGTGACCTGCAAATAAGCTTGATTATTATTGGTGTCATTATTATTGCCGGGGTCGTTGTTTTTAACCGGATACAACAAGAACGGTATCGACGTAGAGTAGAAGAAGCTTTTGAGCACAAACATGAAGATGTCCTGCTCAGAACAAACAAAACAACAAAACAAAATGATCGGATCGAACCGCAGCTTAGTAAACGCGTCCCGCCTGATGATGAATCAGCGCAAATTGACCCTGAAAACGTTCTGGAAAATGCTGAAAAAACGGATCATGAAATAAGCAAACCAATAGCTGAACCACCTGATGCGAAGTCAAATGAGAACATCAATATTATTAATTATGTTACGAATATTCGATCTTCTGCACCGATTTCCGAGACGCACCTTACTGAATTGCTGCAACGAAAATTTGATTTTGGAAAGCCTGTCCGCTGGTTTGGTCAGCGTGAGAATAATCCTCAATGGGAGGAGTTCCCGTCTGAAACGAATGAATATGGTAATGGCTACATTAACTTGAAAGGTTGCTTGCAACTGGTTGATCGATCCGGTCCAGTCAATGAAGTTAATTTGTCTAATTTTCGCGATCTGGTCCATGATTTTGCTGCCCAAATAAATTCAGACGCAGAATGCCCTGATATCGTAGCTGCGCATGAACACGCTGTTTTACTTGATAAGTTTTGCGCGGATGTGGACGTTGTGATAGGTATTAATATTATCAGCAGGGATCACGGTGCGTTTATTGGCACTAAAATCCGCGCACTGGCTGAGGCGTCGGGATTCAAACTGGAAACAGAAGGCATGTTTAAATATCGTGATGAAAATGATAACGTTCTTTTTACACTTAACAATCACGAGAATGAACCATTCCGGGCAGATAATATGAAAAATTTGACGACACACGGCGTCACGCTTCTACTTGACGTGCCCCGGGTAGCAAATGGAGAAAAAACTTTTGACCAGATGACACATATTGCCAGAATTTTTACCAATACATTGGGTGGTATCATGGTCGATGACAACCGTGTTCCGCTGACAGATAATGGTATTACCAGAAGCAGGCAACAGTTAAGTAAAATTCAGTCAGTCATGGAAGCTAATAATATCCCTGCTGGAAGCCCTAACGCAATGAAATTATTCGTCTAACCAGGAGAGTACTATGACCCAACCATCAGATTCAGTTAAAACTTTTTCACCGATTGAAGTAACCTTCGAGGCAGGTCGCCAATATTACTGGTGTGCATGTGGACTTAGCAAATCGCAGCCTTTCTGTGACGGCTCTCACAAAGGTACAAATTTCACGCCTATGGCATTTAGTGTTAACGAAAATAAGAAAGCCTGGCTATGCACCTGCAAAAAATCCGGCAACGCCCCTTTTTGCGACGGTACCCATAATAAACTTTGATTTCATTAAAATTGTCCATACCGGGTCGATGCATTTCCATTTATGCCATATCATTATTTTTATGCCTTGCCTAAACAAGTTATGGCATGAATCGTAAATTCATTCTTCTGGATGGTACGCCATCCATGCATATCGTGTACTGCTTTCTATAACGTAAATGGATAGATTATCTGCAAAAATTAATAAGCTAGTCAAAAACGCCTCTATTATTGATTGACGCAATAGAATCTAAAAAACTATAGTGTGCAGCATGAATACAGAACTTGAATCTCTGGAAAAAAAAGTTGATCAGCTATTACGCTTGTATCAGGATACACAACTGGAAAATATCAAATTACGCCAGAAACTATCTGAAACAGATACGAAAAACAAGAAATTGGCGGAAAAAGTTAATATTGCTGCTGATAAACTTGAAACGATACTGATAAAAATTTCCGAGAAAAAATAATGAATACAGAAAATGTTATCGATATTACTATCATGGGATGTGAATTTCGCATTAATTGTCCGCAAGAGGAATGCGAACAACTATTTTTAGCTTCTTCATATCTTGACGAAAAAATGCGCAAAATCAGGGAAGAAAGAAATATACTTGGTTCTGAAAGAATTGCGATTGCAGCAGCTTTAAGCATTACGCATGAATTACTCATGTTACAAACAGGAAGAGGTTTTGACATGAACGAATTTAAGCGTAGAATTGGAATAATGGAAGACAGGCTTGATAATGTATTAACAGAAAAAGCGTCTAACCAGGATTGACTAACTTCTGATTTCTGACGATAATTTAATTTTTTTCTAAAGAAGTCTGATACCGATTGTTCCCTGCGGTGTTTGTTTAGGCCCATATTCTTTGAACCAATTTTTAGAATTGGTTGCTGACTAAAGTGATACTGTTGTGCGCG
>BQJA01000026.1 GCA_021604405.1 Nitrosomonas sp.
GGCAGAATCATCAGCGGGCCAGCAATCGCCATCACCAGCGGAAATGATGTGCCGCGGCTATACAGTGGTAAACGGGTCATCGCATACAGATAAGCAGCAACACCGCAAACAATGTACATCGGGAATGAACCGTAGAACACAACCACGTGACTTGGCGTGAAGCTGGTGTCACGAATGATCACTTGGTGCCAGGATGCATCTTGCTCCGTAAAGAAGCTGCCACCCCAGTAAACACCAAACAGATAAACGCCCAACCACATCATCCAGTAGAAATAACGCTTAACTTCCAGTTTAGGATCCAGGTTGTCTAATTGCTCTTTGCTGTCACGGGTTTTCAGTATCCAGCCCCAGGTAACTAACGCAAATAACGGCATCAGCGTCATGTGCACGCGCCACAGACCCATCCAGATCTGATCAAATTCTGGCTCCATCGAATCCATGCCATGCGAATAGGCAAAGGTCCGTTGATACCAAATCCAGAAAATCGCAACCGCCAGCATGATGCCCATGCCAAGCTTGTAGTACTTTGAGTCGTACCACAAAGACATGTCATAGTCTCGAGCACCTGCCGCGCTGCTTGTTCCCATTGTTGTTGCCATGGTTTGTTCCTCCTGTTTGTTCCTGTTAATCAACTTATAAATCTCACTGTCAGCTTATAGTGCAACCAACAGCATAACCTACTCTATCGGTTATCTACTACTTCGTACTACTCGAATAACTACTGTTTCAGCAGGCAATCCTGTGCCCGACTGTTAGCTACATCGCAAAAGGTAGTCGCACTGGACTTCTAAGTCAAGTAGTTTGTCATAAAATTTCCACTATAAATGTAGGGATGATAAATGAACCAATTAGATATTTCCATTACAAACAAATGGTTATTTAATGCATAAATTTTCTGGAAAAATTTATGCAAAATACAAAATTAAATGCGGGAGAATACTGCCAGATAAAAATTTACTGCGCATAAAAACGGCTGCACAGTGTAACAATCAATTTTTTCTATATCGGTAGGGAGAATCTGAGAAGCAAGCGTATCGTGTATTTCAAATTTTCGCTTTAGGTATAAGCAGATATGTGTGGTCAAAGTTGTAACACTAAGTAGCCATCGCACGTTGTACCGTATACTTTTGTGCGATATTTAATAAATTTTCTTTAGTAAATGGTTTAGTTAGATAATCATCTGAGCCTGCAATTCTGCCACGTGCGCGATCAAACAGCCCTTTCTTACTTGATAACATAATAACCGGAACCGATTGGTATGTTGCGTTCTTTTTGATTAACATGCATGTCTGGTAGCCATCCAGGCGCGGCATAATAATATCTACAAAAATTATATCAGGACGGTGGTCAATGATTTTAGCCATTGCGTCAAATCCATCAGTAGCCAGGATAATCTCGCATCCCGATTGACCAAGAAAAATCTCAGCGCTGCGGCGGATGGTGTTGCTGTCATCAATTATCATGACTTTGATCCCTTCCAAGGTTTTTATATTGTCCACACGCGTTTCTCCATGTTTTGCTTATACTATAATCACAGCAAATTTTATCTCGTTTGTAACGACAAAAAATTGGCGCAGCGATTAAAGCAAGTAAAAGTTGTTCCCGGTACCCGTGCAATACATTCTCATATCTATCGTCCAGGATGGCTCAATGAATATTCGCTTTACACTGGTCTTAACACTTTATTATCTCTTAAGAAAATTATGAACATAGATGAAAAAACGAGGCTAGATTAGTCTATTTCCTCCAAAAAGCGGGTGTGAAAATTACCAGTAGCGTAAAAAATTCTAATCTTCCCAGTAACATAGCAAAACTACATATCCATGTTTGAAAGTCAGTTAATGAAGCGTATGTAGTGCCAGGTCCAATTTGACCAAGTCCAGGCCCCAGATTATTAATACAGGCTACTGCGGCCGAAAATGCTGTAACGATGTCAAGACCACTTAAGGCGAGAACAAGCGTTATCATGACGATACTTGTCGCATAAATAAATAGAAAAACCAGTACCGCAAAAATGATTTTATTTGACACCACGCTTTCACCGAGTTTAACGGGTGATATAGCTTTTGGGTGCATAATAGTAATCATCTCTCTGAAGAATTGTTGGTATAGTATGCGGGCACGTATCATTTTTATACCACCCCCCGTAGAACCCGAGGAAGTACAAAATCCTGACAGAAACAGCATCAGCAATGGAACAAAGATTGGCCACAAACTGTAATCAGTATTGCTGTAACCAGTAGTTGTAGCAACAGAAACAACATTAAAAGTGGCATACCTTAACGCAGCAACAGGGTCGGTATAAACATCTACAAACCATAAATAAAAAGCAAGCCCGAGGCAGCTTGTTAACAAAATAAAAATAAATAGGCCCGCTTCCGGATCACGGTAATAAGAAAAAAGACTTTTAGCGCGCCATGCTAAAAAATGTGTTGCAAAATTGATACCGGCAACTAACATAAAAAAAATTGCAACCATCTCAATTAGCGGGGAATCCCAGTATCCATAACTGGCATCATGCGATGAAAAACCGCCGAGCCCTAATGTCGTAAAAGCGTGCATGATTGCATCAAACCAATGCATGCCAGCTAGCTTATATGCAAAAGCACAAGTTAACGTCAAACCGACATAAACCAACCATAAGCCCTTGGCCGTTTCTGCAATACGTGGTGTCAATTTGTTTTCTTTCATAGGACCGGGGGTTTCTGCCTTAAGTACCTGCCTGCCACCAACACCCAGCAATGGTAAAATCGCGACTGCTAAAACAATTAAACCCATCCCGCCTAACCACACCATTTGACCGCGCCAGAAATTGATCGAAGTCGGCAGTGTATCCAACCCCGTCAATACGGTACCCCCTGTGGCCGTAAGTCCAGAAACGGCTTCAAAATAGGCCATACTCAGGCTCAATTCTGGCAGAATAATTAGTAATGGCAACATAGCAAAAGCCGGCAATACGGACCATACCAGCACAACCAGCAAAAAGCCATCACGAACCTGCATCTCACGCCTGTAACGCCGGGTAGATAACCACAAGGTCAAGCCAGCCACGCTAGTGATAAGAATGGCTTCATCGAAAGCAGATCTTGCACCATCATTTGTCCAATACGATAAACACAGCGGTGCCAGCATGGTGAACCCAAATGCCAGAATCATCTTACCAAGTACATTGGCAACAGCGAAAAATCGGCTCATTGATGAACCAGTGCCTCTTCACGGAAAAGCCGATTACAGAAAACCAACATTAACCTGAAATAATTGTTCTACCTGCCGAATCATTTTTCTATTGACCACAAACAAAATCACATGATCCTCTGATTCGATAACCGTATCGTGATGTGCAATAATCACCTGTAAATCTTGTGCAGCTAAGCCGCGATCTTCTTTTTGCCCGTTAACAGCAGTCCCACTCGGTATATTTTTTGATGCCGATAAACCACGGACAATTGCACCAATCGTTGCACCTTTTGGCAACCTAATTTCTTCAACCTTTCGCCCGACTACTTTGGAAGACTTTTTATCCCCATGTGCCACCAGCTCAATCGCTTCTGCTGCACCTCTGCGCAAACTGTGCACCGCTGCCACATCACCGTGACGAACATACGCAAGTAATGAACCAATCGTTACCTGCGCTGGAGATATCGCAATATCAATACCGCTGCTTTGTACTAAATCTACATACGCACTACGATTAATAAGTGCTACAACCTTATGAGCGCCCATACGTTTGGCCAATAATGATGACATAATGTTGTTTTCATCATCATTGGTAAGCGAACAGAATACGTCCATTTCTGCAATACTTTCACTTTCCAGCAACGTCTCGTCAGTTGCATCACCATGCAGCACCATGGTTTTGTGCAAGTTTTCCGACAAGCTCTCACATATCTTTTGGTTATATTCGATAATTCTTACTTGATAATCATTCTCGGTTGCCTTGCCAAGTCGCCTACCAATTTTCCCGCCCCCTGCAATCATTACCCGTTTAACCGGCTTATCCAGACGCCGCAATTCACGCATCACAAAACGAATGTCTTCCGTTGCGGCGAGGAAAAACACTTCATCTTCTGCTTCAATAATTGTATCGCCTTCCGGGATAATCGGACGGTCTTTACGAAAGATGGCGGCCACCCGTGTATCGACATTTGGAACATGCTTACGCAATTCCTGCAATTGTTGACCGACTAACGGACCACCATAAAATGCTCGAACCGCCACCAAACTTACCTTGCCAGAAGCAAAATCAAGTACTTGCAGCGCTTCCGGAAACTCCATTAACTTCTTGATGTATTCCGTTACAATCTGCTCCGGGCAAATTGCAAAATCCACACAAAAATTATCCGCAGTAAAAATCGCTGGATGCGCAAGATATTCAGCGGAATGGATCCGTGCGATCTTTGTTGGTGTATTAAAAAGTGTAGCCGCAAGCTTGCACGCGACTAGGTTCGTTTCATCACTTGCGGTTACGGCTAGAACCAAATCAGCATCTTCAGCCCCAGCTTGTGCCAAAATCGATGGATGGCCCGCATTACCGACGACCGTACGTAAATCCATACGATCTTGTAATAATGACAATCTTTCTGGCGCCACATCAACAATAGTAATATCGTTGGCTTCACTGACCAGACTTTCTGCAGCTGATGAACCCACTTGGCCAGCACCAAGAATTAGAATATTCAATTGTATCGTCTACGATGAAATATCAGGCTATTTCTCTATAGGTGGTTTGACATAATTTGTGCCTGACAGGCACGTACCCAATCCCGCCATTGAGAAAACAGTATCGGATCAAGCGCTGCAATTACTGAGCGTTGCCAAGGAGAGCCCGACCAATAGCTGTCTTGATCAAACTTGCACATGTTTCCACCTGCCTCTTCTAAAATCAGCGCGCCCGCTGCATAATCCCATGGTTTTTGTCCACCATGCAAATAAAGATCAAAATAGCCGGCGGCAGTGTAACACCACTCTAAAGTGCAGGCGCCATAATTGCGCTGGGAAGCATACGGTGGGTTACCGGCAATTTTTTCAGCCAGTTTCCGATCAAGCCGTTTCAGATCAACATTGGCAATTGCGCTGGATAGCGTTGCAGAAGATTTTTTAATAGGTAACCGCTTGCCATTTAAATACGCACCTTTGTGTTTTTCAGCATAAAACATTTCATTTGTAACAGGATTATAAACAACACCCAGAACACTTTTACCTTGTTTCATTAATGCTACTGATATGGCGAAATAGGGCAGTCCGTTGATAAAATTTGAAGTGCCATCAATTGGATCCACGTTCCATAATCCATCTTCACCTGCCAACCATTGTTCGTGCTGCATTTGTGCCGACATTTCTTCTCCCATCGCAGCAACTGGATGAATTTCTTGCAGCTCCCGCAACAATACTTCCTGCGCGGCAAGATCAGCCTCAGTAAAACTGCTGCCGTCTGCTTTTTTTTGCCGGGAAACTTGCGTGTAACGTGGCAGCACTTCTTGTTGGGCAACCATTTTTACGACCGCGATTACTTTTTCAAGCACGCTTATTCCGTCCGCCATTTGATTGAACAGCCAATACTGGGGATTTGGTTCTCCGGACCAGTACCTGTTTTTGCGACTTGAAGCATCCCTTCAAATAAATCACGTCGCACATCTGCAGGTGCCGCTTCCTTTCGTGAAGCGTCAAGACGCCCACGGTACTGCAATTTCAGATCTCCATTAAAACCAAAAAAATCTGGCGTACATACAGCGCCATATGCCTTGGCAACCGCTTGAGTTTCATCCCATACATAGGGGAATGGATAATCAAATTGTTTTGCGATCCGCGCCATATTGTCAAATGAATCTTCAGGGTAATCCGCTGGATCATTGGACATAATAGCAATTGCACCGACACCAAGCGGTGCCAGTTCATTGACATCACGGATAATCCGATCTTGTACCGCTTTTACATATGGACAGTGATTACATATAAACATGACCAGCAAACCATTTTTTCCTTTAACTGAAGCCAGGTTATAGCGTTTTCCATCGACACCCGGTAAATCAAAATCAATAGCTTCCCAACCAAATTCACAAACTGGCGTTTCCAGACTTGCCATCTTCAATCTCCCTAATTTATGTGTTTCTATTTATATTAAAAACACAGAATAAGCAACTTAACATCATTCGTTTGACAAGTGAATGATGTTATTAAACATATTATGAAATTTTTATATTATCATGAGCACATCATTAATTGCCTACCTTTTGCACCATTATGTTCCCCCGCTTTTATTATGCTGAAGCGCTGCGCACCGGCTGTGTGATTGAGCTGCCGTTAAACACCAGACACCATGCAACACGTGTATTGCGGCTTAAACAAGGTAATATTGTTACATTGTTTAATGGCAAAGGCGGCGAATTCCATGCTCAAATTGAGCATATCAGCAAAACTCGCACAACAGTCAAAATAGACGAGCATTGTGAAATCGAGCGCGAGTCACCACTCACTTTAGCGCTGGTACAAGCAATATGCTCGAGTGAGAAAATGGATTGGATTATACAAAAATCAGTGGAGTTCGGCACAAATTATATTCAACCAGTAATCACCAAACGGAGTGTTGTGCGGCTTTCTGCTGACCGGGCAAGAAAACGTCATCAGCACTGGCAACAAGTTGTAATTGCGGCATGTGAACAATGTGGCAGAAACCGTATACCAGAGATATTACCACTTCAGTCTCTGTCAGACTGGTTCGATAACAAAAGAACCGCCAAAACATTTCAACAACAATTTCTTATGCTTTCGACCACGGCCACAAAAAGATTAAAAGATTTTCCCAGCTTGTCGCCTGACAACAAGATAACCCTGCTTGTTGGTCCAGAAGGTGGTTTAACGCCAGAAGAAGAGGCGGCTGCCCTGTATGCTGGATTTTCATCAATACGTATGGGAAAACGTATTCTTCGTACTGAAAGCGCGGCACTCGCCACGATTGCTGCCATGCAAGCGATATGGGGCGATTATTAGTTCCTTAGAAGATATATTTTTTCAAAAAAATTAATTAAGATATTTAATGCAGCTAAATACAAATTTTGTTTCCTGGTTCCGGTCCGTTGCACCCTATGTTAACGCGTTTCGGGGAAAAACATTTGTCATCGCTTTCAGCGGAGAAGTTTTTTCCGATGAAAAATTTGTCGAGCTGGTTCATGACTTCAACCTGCTTGCAAGTCTAGGCGTTCGATTGGTATTGGTACATGGCGCACGGCCGCAAATTCAGGCACGGCTAAAAGAAAATAACCTTTCAAGCAAATCTGCATTGGGAATGCGAGTCACTGATCCAGCGACGTTACAGCGCATAAAAGAATCAGTCGGCCGGGTTCATGTCGAAATAGAAGCATTGCTGTCGATGGGATTGCCTAATTCACCAATGGCCAATGCATCCATACGCGTAACCAGCGGCAACTTTGTAACGGCCTGCCCAATTGGTGTTTTGGATGGGGTTGACTTAATGTATAGTGGAAAAGTGCGAAAAATCAATCTGTCCGCTATTCGTTCGCATTTGGATCTTGGTGAGTTGATCCTTATTTCACCACTGGGTTATTCTCCAACCGGAGAAATATTTAATTTGGCACTGGAAAATGTTGCAACCGAAACGGCAATAGCACTCAATGCGGAAAAACTCATTTTCATGCTGGATTCAATGAGCGTTGAAGGAACTGAGTCTGATAAAACAGACGCATTACCGCGTGAACTAACCGTATCCGAGAGTAAATTGATGCATAACGAGCTCATGCATAAATCAGCAAAACATTATGACGAGATCAGGCGCATTCTTTATCATGCGATCAAAGCATGCGAAGGCAATGTAGATCGCGTTCATCTCATCAACCGGCATATTGATGGAGCAATTCTTCAGGAATTATTCACGCACAATGGGATTGGCTGCATGATTTCTCAGGAATCACTGCAAACGCTCAGAAAAGCAGGGATTGAAGATGTTGGCGGAATCCTGCAATTAATCGAACCGCTTGAAGCTGAAGGTATTCTGGTAAGACGCAGCCGCGAGCTATTGGAAATCGAGATTGAACGCTTTGTTATATTAGAGCATGATGGCATGATGATCGGATGTGCCGCGATCTATCCATTTTCCGATGAAAATGCTTGCGAGCTGGCATGTCTGGCGGTACATCCCGATTACCGGAACACAGGATATGGCGGCCTGTTACTCAAGCAAATTGAAGCTGAAACGGTAACACGAGGGTATAAAAAAATATTTGTTCTTACGACGCACGCAGCTCACTGGTTTATCGAACACGGTTTCATTGAAATCAAATTAACCGAATTACCCAAGGCAAAACAAGGGCTTTACAATTATCAGCGCCGCTCAAAAGCGTTTATGAAGAATTTACAGTAATAACTTGGTAATTGAATTGGGAATCTTAGGTTTACCTCGTCTTATAAAACCACCATAATTACATTTGTTTTATTACTTCTTTAGGAAATTGAATGGCAAGGATAGTGAAATGCATTAAACTTGGACGCGAAGCGGAAGGGCTTGATTTTCAAGTATATCCTGGGGAGCTTGGTAAGCGTATATTTGAAAACGTTTCAAAAGAAGCTTGGAACGGATGGCTTAAGCATCAAACCATTTTGGTCAATGAATATCGCTTAAATTTATCAGATATAAAAGCCCGTGAGTATTTGGCCGGCCAATTGGAATCCTATTTCTTTGGTGCAGGCGCAGAACAACCGGAAGGTTATGTGCCACCCAATAGTAGCTGATAAGGTTATCAGCTTGAATAATCAATGACTTAATTTAAAAGCATATAATCGCGAAAAAAATTAATTTTGTGTCACAAGGTAGCTACCTTTCATCATGAAGATCAACGCATTCATATTTGTCTTATCGCAGTCTAATTAATGCCTGTTGAAATTGAACTCAAGTTATCACTATCGTTAAAACACAGCGAACGGTTGCTACATTTACCTTTGCTAGAATCTCTGAGTCACAGCGGACCAAGAACGCATAACCTTTACAGTATTTATTACGATACACCGGACTTCTATTTCCAGGATCATGGAATTGCATTTCGTATGCGCCAAAGCGGCAGCCGCTGGATACAGACTGTTAAAGATAAAGGGCGAATATCGGGCGGTTTGTTTCAACATCGCGAATGGGAAGCTTTGGTGCACACCGAACAACCAGATTACACAAGAATCACTGAACCTGAGCTTAAGAAACTTTTCAGCGATGCAACATTTACTCGGCAAATACAACCAATATTCTTTACCCAGTTTGCTCGAACCACTTATTTACTCCACTTAGAGGATGGCAGCAAAATTGAGTTTAGTCTGGATCGTGGAAAAATTTCGGCAGACCAATCAAGCCTGCCCCTTTGTGAAGTAGAACTAGAATTAAAATCGGGCAATGCTGTACAGTTATTTCATTTTGCTTTAGCGCTTAAGAAAGTTTTTCCGTTTCCGTTAAGACTGGAAAATACCAGCAAAGCTGAACGCGGTTATATACTTAAATCTGGCCGTAAGAACTTGCCAGTTAAAGCATCTCGTATACCCCTAAATGCTGATATGTGTGTGAAAACGGCACTTCAAACTATTTGTTGGATTTGTCTGGCGCATTCAAGCCGCAACGAGAACGGTCTGTTAAAAGAACAAGCGTTTGAATGCCTGTATCAAATGCATGCTGCAGCAAGAAAACAACGATACACGTTAAAAATATTATCGAAAATTTATTGCGAAGAAGCTGTCGTGACGTTGATTCGGGAATTAAAATGGCTCACAGCGCAGTTTAGTCCGGCATTGGAGTGGGATATTTTTGTTGCCACGACACTCCAACCAATACAAGATAGTTATCCTGATCATGCCGGGATCAGGATGCTTATAAAAGCGTGTAAACAGCTACGTAACCATCATTTCAAAATTGCGCGACGAGCTGTTAAATCAAAACGTTACTTAACAATCATGTTAACGTTAGGTGCATGGTTGAGTGCTGACTCGTCTGCGGCGGGTCAATTGAAAACAAAAAAATCGCCTGTTTTGCTTGGTACCGATATAAATAAGCTTGCTGGCGCAGTGTTAAACGAACAGCATGTGCAACTTAAGAAATATGGCAAAACACTTATGGGAATAACACCAACAAATCTCCATTCTTTAAAAATTATTGCGATAAAACAATGCAGTGCAACTGAAATCTTCGCAGACCTTTATCCAGACAATAATTCCAATCAATATCTTCGCGTTTTACATAAACTACAGGATATATTGTGCGCAATGGATGACAGTACTGGCTTCAAAGAATTTTTAAAAAAAGTGAAGATGACCAAAAAGAAACGCTTGCAGAACGAAGCATTTGGAATTGTCTCAGGATGGGCTATGCATCAATGCCTTCAGAGTAGATCGGAATTGAATCACACCTGGCGTTCTTTCAATAGAATCACGCCATTCTGGTTATCGTAAATGAATCATAAGCTCAGGCTTCTTGCCTGAGCTTATGCCGATGTTACTTCACAACAGCTTTTAGTTCCCCTTTCCCATAACGATTGGCCATTTGGTCTAATACGACGGGCTTGATTTTACTTGCCTGCCCTGCGCAACCAAATGCCTCAAAGCGAGCCTTGCAAATATCCTTTGCGGCGGCGGTTGCATCTTTAAGGAATTTGCGCGGATCAAATTCACTCTTATTGTTTGCTAAATGACGGCGAATTGCGCCCGTCATCGCAAGGCGGATGTCGGTATCTATATTAATTTTGCGAACACCATTCTTGATGCCCTCCTGAATTTCTTCAACCGGCACGCCATAGGTCTCTTTCATTTCACCGCCATATTCACGGATAATTTCGAGCCATTCTTGCGGGACTGAACTGGAACCATGCATGACCAAATGCGTATTGGGTATCCGTTGATGGATTTCCTTGATACGTTGAATTGCTAAGATGTCGCCGGTTGGCTTGCGCGTGAATTTATAAGCGCCATGTGATGTGCCAATGGCAATTGCCAACGCATCGACATCCGTTTTTCTAACAAAATCGGCTGCTTCTTCAGGATCTGTCAGCAATTGATCATGCGATAACTGGCCTTCTGCGCCGTGTCCATCTTCAGCTTCACCCTGACCGGATTCCAGCGAGCCCAGACAGCCTAATTCACCTTCTACCGATACACCGACAGCATGTGCGATTTTTACAACCTGTGACGTAACGTCAACATTATATTCATAGGATGAAGGTGTCTTACCATCAGATTCCAAAGAACCGTCCATCATGACACTGGAAAATCCACTACGAATCGCATTCACACAAACGGATGGGGATGCACCATGATCCTGGTGCATAACAATGGGAATATGCGGATAGGCTTCAACGGCTGCGGCAATCAAGTGGCGCAGGAACGGTTCACCCGCATACTTGCGCGCCCCTGCAGAGCCTTGCATGATAACTGGACTGTTACATTCGTCCGCAGCCTGCATAATGGCATGAATTTGCTCCAAATTGTTCACATTGAACGCAGGTAAACCGTAGTCGTTCTCTGCGGCATGGTCCAGTAGTTGTCTTAATGATACAAGCGCCATTTTAGTCTCCTTCCTTAATAAAAGTAAAATTTACAAACGTCATGTAATTTATTTCGGCGTGGTCGTATTACGCTACATTTTGTTCTTTAGAGCCTTCGTTTTCGCCCACTCTAACTATTTTCATGGTATTGGTTCCTCCTGCCTTACCAACGGGTTCGCCGATTGTCATGATAATCAAATCACCATTTCGAACGACATCACGATGGAGTAATTCATCCTCAGCAAGGTTCAATATTTCTTCCGGTTTTTTTAATCCCTCGCCAAATTCGACAGGGTACACACCGCGGAAGAGCGTCACCTTCCGGCGTGTTTCTACCTGCGGACTCAGTGCAAAAATAGGCACTTTAGAACTTCTACGCGACATAAGCAATACGGTAACGCCACTATGTGTAAGCGCAGCAATTGCGCGAATTTTCAAACTGCTTGTCGTAAACATTGTGGCCCGAGCAATAGCTTCCTCGATAGAAACAGTATGTGAGCCTGTCACGCGTCTATTACTATGGCTTACTTGGTACTCTTTTTCTGCTTCAAGACAGACTCTGGCCATTGCTTGAACTGATTCGACTGGATATTCTCCCGCAGCTGACTCAGCGGACAGCATGACGGCATCCGTTCCATCGAGCACCGCATTTGCAACGTCAGATACTTCCGCCCGCGTCGGTATCGGACTCATAATCATTGATTCCATCATTTGTGTAGCGGTGACGACCACTTTATTGTTTTCGCGAGCTGTGCTGATCATCCTTTTTTGGAGTGCGGGGACAGCGGCATCGCCTACTTCTACTGCCAGGTCGCCACGCGCCACCATAATTGCATCGGATGCTTCCATGATGTCATCCAGTGCAAGAATTGCTTCTGACCGTTCAATCTTGGCCATCAACAGACTGCTGCCGCCAGCATCAGACATGAGTGCGCGTGCCTGGCGGATATCATCACCAGAACGCGGAAATGATACTGCGAGATAATCTGCGTTAAACGCCGCAGCAACTTTAATATCTTCCATATCTTTACCGGTCAATGCCGGCGCACCCAACCCACCACCTTTGCGGTTGATGCCTTTATTGTTGGACAGCATCCCACCTTGCTCAACCACACAATGCACTTGATGTCCGCTTACCCTGGATACGCCAAGCACAATGCGGCCATCATCCAGCATTAATGTTGCGCCTGTTTCTACATCATTTGGCAATTCTTTGTAATCCAGGCCAACTCTTTCCTGATTGCCCAGTGCGCACTCGGCATCAAGTATAAACTTATCACCGATTTCCAGCCTTATTCTGTCTTGTTCAAATTTTCCGATACGAATTTTCGGCCCTTGTAAATCAGCTAATACCCCTACAGTACGACCTACAGATTGCGCCAAAGAACGTGTCAGCTCAACAATCTTGATATGTTCTTTCCGGGTGCCATGAGAAAAATTAATCCGAACAACATCCACACCCGCCTCGATCATGCGTTTCAGCACTTTCGGATCACGGCAAGCAGGTCCTAATGTAGCTACAATTTTTGTTCTTCGGATCATTATGTTAACTAAAAATCAAGTATCATTTGCGCGTGTTTCCAATATTTCTACCGCCGGTAGTTTTTTGCCTTCGAGAAACTCCAGAAAGGCACCGCCTGCTGTCGAAATATAAGTTACTTTATTATATATATCATATTTCTGTATGGCGGCGATGGTATCGCCGCCACCGGCTAGTGTAAATGCATTGGTATTGGCAATCGCCATTGCGATTGTTTTGGTTCCTTCACCAAATTGATCAAATTCAAAAACCCCTACGGGTCCATTCCAGACAACGGTGCCTGCTTTCATAATGATATCCGCCAATTCCTGCGCACTCTTTGGTCCGATATCAAAGATCATTTCATCATCCGAAACTGAATCTGCGCTTTTTAATATCGCCGGTTCATTGGCATCAAAATTTTTACCTACCACGACATCAACAGCTATTGGAATCGTTGCATTACGTTGATTCATCTTGTCCATCAACATTTTGGCTGTTGGCACCAGATCGTCTTCACACAACGATTTGCCAACAGGCTTGCCAGCTGCTTTAAGAAAAGTATTGGCGATACCGCCACCCACCACCAGTTGATCAACTTTTTCAGAGAGTGATTCCAGCACAGTTAGCTTAGTTGATACCTTTGAACCGCCAACGATTGCCACCATCGGTCGAGCCGGATTTAACAGTGCCTTTGTCAGTGCTTCGAGTTCTTCGGTTAACAGGATACCTGCACAAGCGACCGGTGCATACTTAGCGATCCCATGCGTTGAGGCTTGTGCACGGTGCGCAGTTCCAAATGCGTCCATGACAAATATATCGCATAAACTGGCATATTTTTGCGCAGTTTCTTCAGAATTATTTTTTTCGCCACTGTTTATACGGCAATTTTCCAGCACCACCAGTTCGCCAGATGCGACCTCAAATCCACCATCAATCCAATCTTTTATTAGACGTACCGGTTTACCCAGACGGTCTGCGATGTTGTCAGCAACCGGCTTAAGCGAGTTTTCTTCCGACCATTTTCCTTCTTCCGGTCGTCCCAAGTGCGACGTAACCATTACTTTTGCGCCTTGTTTGAGACAATGATTGATGGTCGCCATAGAAGCAGTGATGCGCGCATCTGAAGTAACTTTCCCGTCTTTGACAGGTACATTAAGATCAGCACGAATAAAGATGCGTTTATCCTTGAGATCGAGATCGATAAGTTTGTTAACGGACACGACAGACTCCAGAAATATCTAAATAAAAATATAAAGGATAGCATGCTGCTATCCTTTATATCACAATGCAAAAAAAGGTGCTTGCTGTTAACAAGCGCCATTTATTCTAACTTGGCACACTTCTATCAGTTAGCTGCGACAACTCGAACCATTTCCAATACTTTGGTTGAATATCCCCATTCGTTGTCATACCATGCTACAACTTTGATAAAACTACCATCCAGTGCCATGCCCGCTTCTGCATCAAACATGGAAGTACAGCTTTCCCCACGAAAATCAGTTGAAACAACTTTTTCATTGGTATAGCCCAGTACGCCTTTCATCGAACCTTCAGATGCCTCTTTCATGGTGTTGCAAATATCATCGTAAGTGGCGTCATTCTCCAACTCTACCGTCAAATCAACAACGGATACATCAGAGGTTGGAACACGAAAAGCCATGCCCGTTAATTTTGTATTCAGCGCTGGAATGACCCTGCCGACCGCTTTTGCTGCACCTGTAGATGAAGGAATAATATTTTCCAGTATCCCACGTCCACCGCGCCAGTCTTTATTGGATGGGCCGTCAACTGTTTTTTGCGTAGCCGTTGCAGCATGGACAGTCGTCATCAATCCCCGTTTAATGCCCCATTTATCATTCAGTACCTTGGCTATTGGCGCAAGACAGTTGGTGGTACATGACGCATTGGAAATAATGGTTTCGCCATGATAGGACTTATCATTAACACCATATACAAACATCGGTGTGTCATCTTTAGAAGGGGCAGACATGATCACTTTTTTTGCGCCGGCAGCCAGGTGCTTCTCGCAGGTTTCCTTTGTTAGAAAAAGACCCGTAGATTCAACAACAACTTCTGCGCCTACTTCGTCCCATTTTAACTCTGCAGGATCTTTTATTGCTGTCAAACGAATCTTCTGGCCATTAACCACCAGCGTATCATCTTCGATAGATACGTCTCCTTTAAATCGTCCGTGAACCGAATCATGTTGTAGCATATACGCGAGGTAATCCGGTTCAAGCAAGTCGTTAATTCCCACAATCTCAATATCTGGAAAATTCTGTATCGCTGAGCGGAATACCATGCGCCCAATTCGGCCGAAGCCATTAATCCCAACTTTAATCGTCATATTAAACTCCTTAAACAAAAATCTGTGGTAACTTAACTAATTCAGCCTATTCTTGTGGCGTCACAATTTGTAATATTACAGGACACTCTTTACTACTTTCGCAACATTCTCTGCGGTGAAACCAAAATGCTTAAATAATTCTCCAGCAGGTGCGGATTCGCCAAACGTGTCAATACCGACGATGGCGCCTTCTAATCCCACATATTTGCGCCAGAAATCTGTAACCCCTGCTTCAACGGCCACGCGTTTTACATCTTTCAGCAGTACACTGTCTTTATAAGACTGATCTTGGCGATCAAACAAATTGGTGCACGGCATGGAAACCACACGCACATGAATATCATCATTAGCCAGTGTTTTTTGCGCGTCCATAGCCAGCGCGACTTCTGAGCCGGTAGCAATGATGATTGCCTGCGGCTTGCCATTCGCAGCATCAGATAGGATATAACCGCCTTTATTAATTAACTTAATCGTTTCGGCATCACGTTTCTGGAAAGGCAAATTCTGGCGGCTAAAAATCAACGTGGAAGGGCCGGTTTTGCGTTCAATAGACCGTGCCCAGGAAACCGTCGATTCAACAGTATCACAAGGCCGCCATACATCCATATTTGGAATATAACGAAGCGTCGCGGTTTGCTCAACGGCCTGATGGGTTGGTCCATCTTCACCCAACCCAATCGAATCATGGGTAAACACGAATAAATTGCGAATTTTCATAAGTGCTGCCATACGCAAAGCATTACGTGCATATTCAGAAAACATCAAAAAAGTAGCGCCATAAGGAATAATGCCGCCATGCAGTGACAAGCCATTCATGATAGCGCTCATGCCGAATTCGCGCACACCATAATAGATATAATTACCGCCATTTTCTTTATCAATACCTTTTGAACCTGACCATAACGTCAGATTGGATCCTGCAAGATCCGCAGAACCACCCGTCAGCTCAGGCAGCACCGGCCCCAAAGCTTCAATCGTATTTTGTGAGGCTTTGCGGCTAGCGATAGTTTCTTCTCTTGCGTTAACCTCATTGATAACACTTGCAACGTGGCTTTGCCAGCTGGCCGGCAGATCACCTGCGATGCGACGCTTGAATTCAACGGCCTCATCTTTATACTTTTCGGCGTATTCTGAAAATTTTTCGTTCCATTCATCTTCAAGTTTCTTGCCTTTTGCTTTTCCATCCCAGGCGCTGTAAATTTCATCAGGAATTTCAAATGGTGCGTGGTGCCACCCGATATGAGGACGGGTCGCCTCAATTTCCGCATCACCCAGTGCGGCGCCATGCACCGAGTGCGTATTTGCTTTATTGGGTGAACCCATACCAATGATTGTTTTGCAACAAATCATTGTTGGCTTGTCATTAACCTGCTTAGCTTCCTCAATCGCTGCCTCAATCGCTACCGGGTCATGGCCATTCACATCAGGCACCACATGCCAGTCATATGATTCAAAGCGCTTCGGTGTGTCATCTGTAAACCAGCCTTCAACATGCCCATCGATTGATATGCCATTATCGTCGTAAAAACAAATCAATTTTCCCAGACCCAAGGTGCCCGCTAATGAGCAGGATTCATGGGAAATACCCTCCATCAGACATCCATCACCCAAGAATACATAGGTATAATGATTAACAATATCATATCCCGGGCGATTAAATTCACTGGCAAGAATTTTTTCAGCCAATGCCATACCAACTGCATTGGTTATCCCTTGACCTAACGGGCCCGTAGTGGTCTCAATACCGGGAGTATAGCCATATTCCGGATGCCCGGGCGTTTTAGAATGTAATTGCCGGAAGCGTTTAATCTCATCCATTGGCAAATCATAGCCTGTCAGATGCAATAGCGCGTAAATCAGCATCGATCCATGACCATTGGAAAGTACGAAGCGATCACGATCAGCCCATTCAGGATTGGCGGGATTATGGCGCAGATGATGGACCCATAACACTTCGGCAATTTCGGCCATGCCCATTGGCATACCGGGATGGCCTGAATTGGCCTGTTGCACGGCATCCATAGCCAATGCACGAATTGCGCTGGTCATATTTTTAAATACCGGCGCGTCAAAATCCTTGAATGTACCCATCAACACTTACTCCCTTAAATTTCAACAATCAAAAAAAAACCTGTCAATCTTTCTCCCGCTCAAAGCATTGCTGCAGATCTAGAAATGGGCGCTATTATCGCTTAAGATATGATATGAAACAACTCCAGACACTGTTTCGTCGCACGAATAATGTTGATAATCCAGTCAGATGCTTGTTTCAATGACCGCGTAAACGAATACCCAGCAACTTGATTTTTCTATAAAGATGGGTGCGTTCCAATCCCGCCCGTTCTGCCACACGCGTCATATTCCCGCCTTCCTGGGAAATCAATTTTTCGAAATAATTTTTTTCGAACATATCACGTGCCTCACGCAGTGAAATGTTAAGTGGAATCTCCGAGGAAACAGAGGTCGATGGTGAAGGTAGAGAAGAAGTCGCTGGAAACTCCAATGCTTGTTGAACCGCATCGACAGTAATTTCATCACCGGTGCAAGTCAGTGCCATTGAGCGCACGACGCCGGAAAGCTGCGTGAGATTGCCAGGCCATTCATAATTACGCAGGCAATTTAATGCGGCGGTACTAAATTGCGTCAATGGCACCTCGCCGGATTCAATAAAGCGCAAAAGAATTTGATTGGCGAGTTCCGGAATATCTTCACGATGCGCGCGCAGTGGCGGTACGCTGATACTCAAGCCGCTCAGCGCTTCATACAATTTGGGGTTGTATGCGCCTTTCGACGTCAATTCGGCCAACGAAGATGACGTGGCGCATATCAGACGCACATTATATTTTTCGAGCTTGCTTAATATTAGTAGCAAACCTTTTTGTCCCAGCGCATTAATCTGTCCAATATCTTTAAGGAACAACACACCATCCTTGGCTTGCTCGAGCAGATTCAGCGGGGCATCAGCGAGCGATGAGAGTGTCTCTGGTTCTATCCATGGGGTATTAAGTCGATGCATGAAACGCGCGCACAGCTCAATACCAGCCCCTGGCTCACCGGTAAATAATATGGGTGTTTTCAGATTGGCGACCTGCTCCAGCCTTTTTTTCAGATCGCTGATCAACGTTCCCCGGCCCAGGCTGGCGAGTGAGAGAGTGGACGGTTGCCTGCTTTGGCCGCCGCGTAATGCTCTTCCAACCGTACTGAGCAGTTTCTGCAGTGGGATCGGTTTTTCCAGGTAGCCAAATGCGCCGATGCGCGTCGCTTCTACTGCGGTATCTATCGTGCCATGTCCGGACATCATTACCACAGGCATTGTTAAAAAACCACCGCTGGCCCAATCTTTCAATAATGTAATACCGTCTGTATCGGGCATCCAGATATCCAGTAATACCAAATCAGGGCGCGTCTGACTGCGCCAGCTACGTGCTTGTTCCGCATTTTCAGCCAGTACTACGTGATAGCCTTCATCACTTAGAATTTCTGACAATAGCTCACGTATTCCAATTTCATCATCGACAACAAGTATCGTATTGTTAGTCATCATTCCAGAATTTGTCTCCGCCAACAAAGTTCAATCAGCCTTACTCAATCATCACAACCACGCAAATACTTTATGCTGCTTGGTGATCTACGCCCAATCTATTACTCACAGACACTGGTAAGTTAATAGAAATTTTAGCCCCATTCGGTAAAATATTTTTAGCCTGAATTGTACCACCATGCTCCTCAACAATTTTTTTCACGATTGATAATCCAAGCCCTGTTCCTTTGGATTTGGTTGTCACATAAGGTTCGAACGCTCGAGCCTTGACTTGTTCCGAAAAACCACTGCCATTATCGCTTACGCTGAATTGTACGTGATTATGTTTTAATTCAGTACGGACGGTAATGACAGGAATTGGTGTATCATTCAAAGCATCCTGGGCATTCTGCAAAAGATTATGCAGCACTTGGCGTAAACGTGCAGAATCTCCTGTTATCGCGGGTAAATCAGTGGCTAACTCTAGCTGAATTTGCGGCCGCATTGAACCGTCCGACATTGCACTTCCCGATTCATAGAGCGCCAAAACTTCCCGTACCAGTTGATTAAAATTAAGCTGGCGGAATTCTAGTTCCGGCGCGCGTGCATACTCGCTAAATTCATTTACCATTCTTTTCAGTGCTTCTACTTGATTCACTATTGTCTCGGTTGAGCGCCGCAAAATCTTGGCATCCTGCTCATTTAGTTTGCCTGCAAATTTGTGCAGCATACGTTCCGCTGACAGCTGAATTGGCGTCAGGGGATTCTTTATTTCGTGAGCAAGGCGCCTGGCCACCTCTCCCCGGGCAACTGCACGCTGTACCTGCAAAAGGCTTGTGATATCATCAAATACAACAACACCTCCACCGCCGGAAATCTTGGGCATGCGCGTGCCGCGCAATAATAGCACTTGATTTTTATCTTCACTGAAACGTGTTATCTGCCGTTCCCATTCACCTGATTTTGCGAGTTGGAATCCTTCCTGGATTTCAGTAACCAACGTACGTAATTGTGGTTCTTTTTCCACGCAGCCATCGATAGTTGACCCATCCAGGCTGATCAGGGGAATTTGCAGAATTTGCTCTGCACTGCGGTTTGCAGTATTCAAACATAAATTATCATCAAACACCAATACACCCGAGGAAAGATTAGCCAAAATACTTTCCAGATGAGCCCGCGCGCTTTCTACTCTTTGCTGATTGTGCTGTGCTGCCGCACGGGCCTCTTCCAGTTGTTGCGTCATCAGATTAAAAGAGTCAGTCAATATCCCGAGTTCATCATTACTTTGTACCAAATGGCGCCTGCTAAAGTCACCTTGCGCGACAGCCCGGGTACCTTCAGCCAGCATACTTAATGGCGCGCTCAATCTTTCACTTAGCAAAAAAGCCGCTGCCAGCGCGGAAAGCAGCGATAGCAACAATACTAATGTCAGCGTTACGCTATATAATCGAGTCAATCCCTGACGTGATAACAATAATTCCTGGTAATCACGATAACCCGCCTGTAATGTCTCTGCATCTTTAGCCAACTGCTGCGGCACAGGCTGCAGCAATTGCAAAACACGAATATCTTCATCTAAACTTAGCACATTCACAGGTGATATTACGCGCAAATAAAGCCCTTTTTCAGCAATTGACTCAATCGCACTGTAGGCTTTTTGCGCTCTGATATGACGCATTACCGACGTACTGGGTTTGTCTGGAAATAAGGCGGTATTATCTACATTGGCAAATGCAATAACCTTACCATCCTGATTAAAAAGCGTTGCCTCCTGTATTTCAGATTGTGTCAATAACTTATTTAATGTCAATACGGGCGAAATTGTTGGCTCGGACAATGTCAGCGCAGCGGAACGCGCTTTTTTTCGCAATTCGGCCAATAAATTTTCAAGCATCGTATGACCGAGATTCAACCCGCCTTCGAGGGCGCGGTCTACTTTGACATCAAACCAAGACTCGATGCTTTTACCCAGGAACTGTACCGATACAGTGTATACGAGCGCGCCGGGAATAATCGCCATTAAAGAAAAAAACAATAATAAACGGAACGCTAGCCTGGATCCAAATTTACGGGCCCTGAGTCTACCCGCAAGCCGCCATAATAAATAACCTACTATCACCATGAGGAATAACACGATGACTATATTAAGTGCGATAAGCAGCCGATAGCGGCGCTCAAAGAATTCCGTGTTGGCACCCGCTGTGGCAAGCAAAAAAAGCAGCACCATTCCCAAGCCGACACCAATAACTATGACGTATTTCACAAATCACCCTGTTGATACAGTGGCTGCGCTGATAAAGGCAAATTTGTGCGCCACTCTAGCCGATCAGAAGTCAAATGCCACGCCTTAGAACCCAGTGTTTCGACTTGAAATGGTTTGGGCAGTCGCGACAGATCAAGCCATATGCGCAACGTGGCAATATAATCAATACCTTCTTTTAGATCAGACAGGATCGTGACTGGATATCCGTGCATTCGGCTCAGTACACGCAATGCTTCATTCAGTGTGTCAAAATTTTTGGTCCAGGTTTCATATTTAGGGCTTAAACGATACTGACGAGTTAGTGCATTATAACTTAGCCCCATTCGCAACTTACTCCGCGCCACTTCTTGGTCAAACCAGTACCAGCGTGGCTCAACCAAACTGAATTTGGTTGTAATGTAGAGCGTAACCCCTTTTTTAAGCGCTTGTTCCAGCGTGTTGTTAAGCACAACCTCTGAATCTACATTCAGTTGATAACCGTTATCCACCACGATTAAATCAACAAACTTTATCCGAATACCGCTCTCCGCGCGAAGTTCGGTTGCTGTAAACAGTGTTGCAGCGATCAACCCTATGCAGCCAATTCCACGCAATAAATTTGATAACCACATAACAAGTTCAGGATTTTTGCAGTAGCGCATAAAAGAAACCATTATGCTGAGAATCCGGCAATAATTGGCCTTCAATCATTTCAGCTTGAGTAAGCGTCAATTGGCGTGCGTCCGAATGCTGGGACAAAAATGCTTCAATTTGCAATCCATTTTCTTCTGCAAATACTGAGCAGGTCGCATACAGCAACTTACCACCTTTATTGAGTATTGGCCATAAAGCGTTAAGAATTTTCAGTTGGTTTTTGGAAAATTGCAGTAAATCACTTTCACGCCGCAACCATTTGATATCAGGGTGACGACATACGACGCCAGAAGCAGAACAAGGCACGTCGGCCAGAATACGGTCAAACAGCTTGCCATCCCACCATTGTGCCGGTTGTGCCGCATCGCCACAGACTAGTTGCATTGCTTTAACCTTTATCCGGTCGAGATTCTGTGTCAGACGAACAAGTCTTTCAGAATCATTGTCCAGCACGGTTAATGCCATGTTTGCTGTTTCCAATAAATGGGTGCTTTTACCACCTGGTGCGGCACAGGCGTCCAATACGCGCATCCCATCATGCACATCCAATAATCGAGCCGCCAGTTGCGCGCCAGCATCCTGCACCGTTACGAGCCCAGCCGTAAATCCAGGCAGCCCTTGGACATTGACGGGTTTGGTTAACCTAATTGCCCCGTTCCATATTAACTGCGTACCCAATCCACTTTCTTCGAGCAAACGCTGATATTCATCAACGTCAATTTTCTGCTGATTGACCCTTAATGTCATGGATGGCCGTTGATTGTTTGCGTTCAGTATCGCTTGATAGTTCCGGGGATATTGCCTCCGGAGCTTATCAATCCACCATTGTGGATGGGAGTATCGCGCCACATCGTTTTTCATTACTTCGTTTTGCAGTACTTCCCGCCGCCGTAAAAAATTGCGCAGCACTGCATTGACCAGACCTTGCGTTCCCTTGCCGCTTTTCAGAAGCCGGGCAGCTGAGACGGCATGATTCACTACGGCGTGAGGCGGCGATTTGCTATATTGCAACTGATACAGGCCCACCAGCAACAAATATCGCAGGCGCATGTCTTTTAATGATTTTTTTAAAAGCTGGTCAAGCAGTGCATCGAGTTGACCATAAAAGCGCAGCACACCATAGCTGAGATCTTGTATCGCTCCTCTTTGCTGGCTTGATAGCGTAAGATTGTTATGCTTAGCTGTTTGTAACACCGCTGTTAAGCTGGCACCGGTTAGCACCTTCCCGACGATCAGTGCAGCCTCAAGCTGCGTTTTAATCATTTTGAATGTGCACTTGCATATACAGGAGAATCAAAAATTTCTCCGGGTTGTAATGAGTAGCCAGTCAGAAATTCGGCTGCACCTAATTTTTTTCCACCGGGTTTTTGGAGCGTTTCCAGAATTATCGCATGACGCCCGCAAGCCACAATAATACCATCACGTCTGATCGCAATAATTTCACCCGGTTTTCCAGATATATCCACGGCCCGTTTAGCCTGCCATATCTTCAGTACATTACCCCGGATCTGCGCATAGGCGCCAGGGCTCGGATTAAAAGCACGGACAAGGCGGTTTATCTGGTCAGCATCCTGTTGCCAGTCAATGGCTGCCTCCGTTTTATTGATTTTCGGTGCATAGCAAGCCAAAGCCTCATTTTGGACGCTTGCAGTCAGCCTTCCTTGCTGCAATTGCGCCAAAGCCGTCACGATACTATGTGCACCCAGTTTGCTTAGCTTGTCATGTAATGTTTGTGTTGTGTCGCCTGATTCAACCTCAAGCCGAGCTTTGTGTAACATTGCGCCGGTATCGAGACCTGTGTCCATTTGCATGATGGTAATACCTGTTTCCTGGTCTCCGGCCAATATTGCGCGCTGAATCGGTGCTGCGCCACGCCAGCGCGGCAGTAATGAAGCATGGATATTAAGGCAGCCATATCGCGGAAGATTTAACACGGTCGCGGGTAAAATTAATCCATATGCCGCAACGATCATCACGTCGGCATTGTATTCCATTAATTGTGCATGAAGTGCTTCCGATTTAAGCGTTAGCGGCTGGAGCAGCGCAACCCCATGAGTCATGGCTAATAATTTGACAGGGCTTGCTACGGTTTTCATTCCTCTTCCTGCAGGCCGGTCCGGTTGCGTCAGCACCAGCGCAATCTCATGGTCGGCAGCAAAGAGTGCCTCCAATGCAGTGGCGGCAAAGGCCGGCGTGCCTGCGAAAATAATTTTCATTTGGTTGCGTCGATAATCTGAAATTTCTTTAGAAATGACCTGAAAAGATAATCATGTGTCATGATCGGATAAATCGTGGCCCAGGTTTGTTAGGGGGGTGCATAACGTTTTCCTGGCTACATTACATTCTATTACGCTGTCTTTTTTTTAATTTTGTCAGAACGCGTGACCGCTTTAAATCCGACCAATATTCAACAAACACCTTTCCCATTAAATGATCCATTTCGTGTTGTATGCAGACTGCGAGCAAACCGCTGGCATCAAGAACAAATTCTTTTCCTTCCGAATCTAATGCTTTGACAGTGACCGCTTCTGCGCGCCGCACTTTTCCATAGATTCCCGGTACCGACAAACAACCTTCTTCACGTTCTGATTCGCCACTGTTGGCGATTATTTCAGGATTAATGAACGTTAATAACTGGTCATGTGTCTCAGATGTGTCAATAACGATGATGCGTTGATGAACATCAACCTGGGTCGCCGCAAGACCAATTCCAGGTGCTGTATACATGGTTTCAGCCATGTCCCGGATTAAGGTGCGTGTATTGTCAGTTACCGCCGGCACGGCTTTAGCAATCGTGTGCAATCGCTCGTCCGGATACTCTAGTATCTTAAGAATAGCCATAAAAAACTTGTGTAGTTTGATCAACCATGCATTGAAGTTAATACATATGATTACGCATGAATACTATTTACAAGATTGCGTTTAACAAACAAAGTTCATTTGCGCAACCGGAATCATTCATGCGAAAGAATATTATATCCGCGATTTTATTTGCTAGCATTTTTTCTGCTTTACCGGCCATGGCAGAAAATAATGGCTTGCGAAATGATGCACCTGTTCGCCATATTGTTACGCCTGGCGATACATTGTGGAGCATTGCTTCAAAATTTCTAAAAGACCCCTGGCGCTGGCCGCAGGTTTGGGGGTTAAATCGGGAACAGGTAAAAAATCCGCACAAAATCTACCCGGGTGATATCATTTTACTCGAAAAAACGCGGCATGGCGGACGGTTAACATTGGCCAATGAAAAAGCGGCAGTGAAGCTGTCTCCCAAAATAAGGGTGGAAAAAACAGGGTTCTCAGCCATCCCGAGTATTCCCGCGCCAGAAATAGAGCCTTTTTTAAGCCAACCCATCGTTATAGATAAAAGCGGACTAGCGAATGCGCCCTATGTTATCGGTTCCAGCGATGAACGTGTTGTAATAAGCGCTGGAGACACTATCTATACCAGCTATTTGCCTGAAGATCAAGGTTTGTCATGGCAAATATTCCGTCCAGGGAAAGCGTTAAGAGATCCAGATGCGAATGGGGAAGTTCTTGGGTATGAGGCCACTTACCTTGGGGATATCAACGTTAAGGCATCCGATGAAGTCACCACCGCTACCGTTACTCGATTTGTTCAGGAAATACAAAAAGGGGACCGGCTGGTTGCATCCTCTGGTATTATGTTTAATAATTATGCTCCACATGCGCCAGAGATGTTTATCAATGGTCGTATTATTTCCGTATACGGGGGAGTTACCGAAATAGGCAAGGGTGATATTGTCACACTTAACAAAGGTGCCAGGGATGGATTAGAAATGGGCCATGTACTCGCAGTTTATCGAAATAATATTACCCGGGCACCTAATGGAAAAATAGTACAACTTCCCGGTGTCCGTTCTGGCTTGGTTTTTGTATTCAGGGTTTTTGAGAAAGTGTCCTATGCGTTGGTAATGCAAAGCACCCAATTTATTCAGATTCTTGATACTGTTGAATCACCACAATAGTGATGTTGCCTATTTTCAATGAAATTTCCGCCGGATGTTAAATCCTGGCTAAGCCTTAGCCTGATTGATGGCCTTGGTGACGAATCGATACGACGGTTACTGGTAGCTTTTGGGAGTCCTTCAGGCATCTTTTCCGCGAGACCCAGTGCACTGGAACGTATTGTAAAAAAAAATATTGTTCGAAGTATATTGCGCGGCGCGGCCGAAGATAAACTCACTGCTGCACTTAGTTGGCTGGAAGATCCGGCTAACTCAATCATTACACTTGCTGATTCCGATTATCCAAACCTGCTGTTAAACATTCCTGATCCGCCGCCGCTTCTTTATTTTAAAGGTCAACGCAAACTTCTCAATGCACCGGCACTCGCCGTCGTTGGCAGTCGTAATGCCACGCCCCAGGGTCTTTCCAATGCGGAAAGCTTTTCTGAAGCCATCAGCAATGCAGGATTTTGTATTATTAGCGGCATGGCGTTGGGTATTGATACCGCCGCACATAATGGTGGATTGCGTGGCGCCGCAGCCAGCATTGGTGTAGTCGGTACTGGGCTGGATATCGTTTATCCTGCGAGAAATCATGTGCTTGCACACCGACTCGCCAAAGATGGCGGGCTAATTTCCGAGTTTCCACTCGGAATGCCAGCCATTGGTCGTAACTTTCCACGGCGGAACCGTATTATCAGCGGCATGAGTCAGGGTTGTCTGGTGGTTGAAGCAGCATTACGGAGTGGTTCATTGATTACTGCTCGCCAGGCATTGGAACAAGGAAGGGAAGTACTGGCTATTCCCGGTTCAATTCATTCGCCTCTTTCCAAAGGTTGTCATGCGCTCATCAAACAAGGGGCAAAACTGGTAGAAAATACTCAGGACATTTTGGATGAGCTCGACTATCGCTCAAGCAAAAATAACCGGCGTAGCGATGAAAAAACTGATGCTGTCAATTCAGTAGAAGATGCTTTTTTACTTAAGTATTTTGGTCATGATATAACTGATGTTGACACTTTATGTTCCCGCAGCGGCTTGACGGCGGAGGCAGTATCCGCCATGCTATTGACACTTGAGCTGGAAGGTGTTGTTGCCAGCCTGCCAGGCGGATATTATCAACGCATCTGAGGTTTTTACGGGATAATTAGTTGTATACTTAAAAAAGTAATGTCAGCGCTCAGGGGGTGCGAGGCACCTATGCGATCCAGCCGGGCATGGGCCACTGTGCTCTGGATTAGTTTGTATAACTAACTGATATTAAGGTTATAAATTAAATAACTCAAGGCGGTTATGTTTGATATTCTTGTTTATTTATTTGAAAATTATTTTGATTCCGGGAGCCATCCCGATTCTGCTACGCTCACGCGTAAACTTACGCTGGCTGGTTTTGACAATGACGAAATCACCCAGGCGCTTGACTGGTTATCTGAGCTTGCACAACTTGAGACGGACAGTTATCCAGCCGCATTAGCGCAGAGTCACTCGTTTCGCTGTTATGCTTCATTTGAAATGGAAAAAATAGACGCGGAAGGTCGCGGTTTTATCATGTTTCTCGAGCAAGCGGGAATTCTTAATCCATTGCAACGCGAGTTACTCATCGATCAGGTTCTGGCGATGGATGAAAACACGCCAAGCCTGGAAAAAATTAAACTCATTGTTCTGACACAACTATGGATGAAAAATCAATTGACAGACCAAACGATTATAGAAAAATTGTTGCTAGCAAATGATTCATATTGCCTGCATTGATTAGCTATACAACGGTGTCTATCTCTCGTTCATTGAAAGCTAATTAGACAAATTCACTGCCGCAACGACTGCATTTATTGCTCAAGACATTTTTTACGGGCATTGACTGTAAATTACTGACGGCTATTATACCAACGCATATTTAACCAGAACTTAATGGGTAAGATCCTGATTATTGCTGAAAAACCCTCAGTGGCTACTGATATTGCACGTATACTGGGCAATTTTACGAAGCATACTGATTATTTCGAGAATGACCAATATGTGTTGACATCTGCTGTTGGTCACCTGCTCGAACTTGCTGTCCCGGATGAATTTGAAGTCAAGCGCGGCAAATGGAGTTTTGCTAATCTGCCCGTTATCCCGCCACATTTTGATCTTAAACCTATTGAAAAAACAGCTTCACGTCTAAAACTCATCACTAAACTGATTAAACGTAAAGATGTGGATGCACTGATCAATGCATGCGATGCTGGGCGTGAAGGAGAATTAATCTTTAATTACATCGTTCGCCATACCAAGACAAAAAAACCGGTTAAGCGTCTTTGGTTGCAATCGATGACACCCGAATCAATCCGTCAAGGATTTACCAAGCTGCTTGACAATTTGGAAGTAAGACCTCTGGCGGAGGCGGCGATGAGTCGTTCAGAGTCCGATTGGCTGGTTGGAATCAATGGGACCCGCGCCATGACCGCTTTCAATTCCCAGGAAGGCGGTTTTCATAAAACAACTGTTGGGCGAGTGCAAACGCCGACCTTGGCAATTTTAGTCGAGCGAGAAGAAGCGATTAAGAAATTTAAACCAAAAGATTATTGGGAAGTACATGGCATCTTTGTTACAGAGCATGGAGAATATACCGGGAAATGGTTTGACGAGACTTTCGCTAAAGATAAAAAAAGCAGCGAGTTAAAAGCCGAACGAATATGGGAACAACATAAGGCGGATGCAATTCGCGACAAGTGTCAAGATAAGCCGGGCAGCGTCAGTGAAGAAAGTAAGCCTGCCCGGGAAACCTGTCCTTTGTTGTATGATCTGACTAGCTTGCAACGGGATGCCAACAGCCGCTTTGGTTTTTCAGCCAAAGTCACGTTGGGGCTTGCGCAGGCACTCTATGAAAGACATAAGGTTCTGACCTATCCTCGAACGGACTCCCGTGCGCTGCCAGAAGACTATATTACAACGGTTAAAGACACGCTGAATGCGCTGGAAAAAACCAGCTATGGAGAATTTGCCAAACAAATTCTCAATGCTGATTGGGTAAAACCCAGTAAACGTATTTTTAATAACACCAAAATTTCAGACCATTTTGCCATTATTCCGACTGCGCTCGCGCCTAAAAAGCTGAACGAAGCGGAAGCCAAGCTTTACGACCTGGTCATGAAACGCTTTTTGGCCATCTTTTTTCCCGCGGCTGAACTCCTTGTGACAACCCGCATCACCCGTGTTGAAAACGAGCCATTTAAGACTGAAGGCAGGGTAATGGTCAACCCTGGCTGGCAAGTTGTCTATGGTAAAACCGCGCAGCAAAAGACAGACAGTGACGGTACCTTGATCGCGATTACACCCGGCCAGTCCGTTACAACAGAGGCGGTCGAAGTGATTGCCAATCAGACGCGTCCGCCCGCCAGATTTACTGAAGCAACGCTTTTGTCTGCGATGGAAAGCGCAGGCAAACTGGTTGGGCACGAGGAACTCCGTGAAGCGATGCGCGCCAAGGGGCTGGGTACGCCTGCTACACGTGCCGCTACTATTGAAGGTCTTGTAACTGAACACTATATTCAGCGTTTAGGGCGTGAACTGCAACCAACGGCGAAAGCTTTTTCTCTAATCACGTTGTTACGCGGCCTGAAAATTCCTGAATTGATTTCACCTGAATTAACAGGCGATTGGGAATTTAAGTTACGCCAGATTGAACAAGGTGAGCTTAAGCGCAGTGAATTTATGGAAAAAATTGCTGACATGACTCGCCATATTGTGGAGCAGGCTAAAAATAGCCGCGGCGAAACCATCAGTGGCGATTTTGCCACGCTCAAATCACCGTGCCCGAAATGTGGAGGCGTTGTCCACGAAACTTACAAAAAGTTTCAATGTCAGCAATGCGATTTTGCACTCTGGAAGATATTGGCTGGGCGCCAGTTTGATGTGGAAGAAATGGAACAATTGATCACGCAACGTGAAGTTGGTCCATTACAAGGCTTTCGCAGCAAAATGGGGCGCTTGTTCAACGCCAATATCAAACTCAATGACGATTTTGAAATGAAATTCGACTTTGGCAATGAGAGTGAAGAAGACATGAAAGATGTTGACTTCACAGGACAGGTTGCATTAGGAAACTGTCCCAAGTGCGGCAATTCGGTTTTTGAGCATGGCATGTTTTATATCTGTGAAAAATCAGTTGGGTCGACACGCAGCTGCGATTTTAAAACCGGAAAGATTATTCTTAACCGCCCTATTGAGCGGGAACAGGTCACCAAATTGTTGCAGACTGGCAAAACCGATTTGTTGACTAAATTTATTTCTAAAAAAGGGCGCCCGTTTTCCGCTTATCTAGTGGTTGATGCAAGTGGAAAAATAGCCTTTGAGTTTGAGCAGAAAAAACCCAAAACCGACTCAAAAAAGACCAAGGCCCAGCAGAAGAACAGTAAAGCAGCGGCAAAGACAACATAACCGCTGTTCACCACTCCTGTCAGGCGATATATCGGATGGACGGCGGTGACTTTATACACCCTGAGAAAGACGGTCAAAAAATAATATCGCCGAACAGCAGCAGTTAGAAGCAGCAGTTAGAATGGTGCTGATTCAAGTATAGAAGTTTATGATGTACTTGGCTATTCCAGTGGTGGCAAGAATTATCAGCATCAAGCCGCCAATCATCGCAAAGCCTTCAATAAGAATTGACGCAAAAGCGATACCACCATTAGAAAATTCCTCATCCCCCATTTCGTTTTTTCTCCTGATTTTTCGGCCTCTTACCCAGATCTGTAACCAGATAGCAAACGGAATAGCAAGCAGAGAAAACATTAATGCTATTTCAGCATCTTCCATCATCATTGATTCCATCGATTTAACCTCTTTTTTTCTAGAATTACAATATATTAGATATTGTGGTTTGCATATATATAAACCAGTATATCCATCAACGCGGCCGCCATTGTATCAGTATGCAGACTGATGAAATATTCTTTCAGTTACGCTAAAATATTCAACGAATCCCTAAGAATATGATACTCTCCGACAAGCTGGTCCATCACATCATAGATTACCTCAAACATATAGAATTGATAAATACTTTTTCCATATTTCTGACGCAGAGTTGCAGCATAAAACGTGACTGCCCGCCGTGCTTAACATCCTGGAAACGTTTATCATAGTGATTGCCACGAGTAAATGAAACTACAGGATCGGTATTACGACATATTCAAATCCCAAAAGTTTTTGATAGAAACCATTTGCAACTTTATATAACAACTTAGCATGAAATGGCTTGATCTCCCCTTTGCTGCTACTGCTCAAGGGATAGTACAACTGCCCGGTTCCAAAAGTATTTCCAATCGGATACTATTGCTGGCCGCGCTGGCTGATGGCGTCACGCATATCCATGACTTGCTTGCTTCCGACGATACAGCACGAATGTTGGAAGCGCTTGGAATTCTTGGCGTATCGATTCGTCAGACAGGGAAAAATGACTATCAGATAGCAGGATGCAATGGAAAATTTCCGGTCCATGAGGCCAATTTGTTTCTTGGTAATGCGGGGACCGCATTCCGCCCTTTGGTTGCCGTTCTTGCCCTGATGAATGGAGTCTATCGGCTATCTGGCGTAGCACGAATGCATGAACGTCCCATTGCAGATCTGGTTGATGCCCTGCAGTTACTAGGCGCAAACATCACCTATCTTGGCAACCAAGGCTTTCCGCCGCTGCTGATTAAACCCGCGAATAAAAATTTTTCGGTTCACTCCCATAACGTATCAGTCAATGGAAATGTTTCGAGTCAATTTTTATCGGGTTTGTTAATGGCGTTACCATTAACCGGGGGGCCATCGACGATTAACGTCATCGGCGATTTGATCTCATGGCCTTACGTTGAACTTACGCTGGCACAAATGAAGCATTTTCGCATGCAGGTTGAAAGCGACGGACAGAAGCGTTTCATGCTGCCCGGCAAGCAGTTTTATCATAGTCCTGGTAACATTAATGTTGAAGGTGATGCCTCCTCGGCTTCGTATTTTCTTGCCGCCGGTGCTATTGGCGGCGGTCCAGTACGTGTACAGGGTGTGGGGCGCGACAGTTTGCAAGGCGATATTTGTTTTACTGGAGTCTTGGAAAAAATGGGGGCAGACATTACATTCGGAGAGAATTGGATTGAAGCGCGGCGTTTAACTTCCAGCCAGACTGAAAAGCCACTCAAAGCGATTGATCTTGATTGCAATCATATACCCGACGCAGCTATGACTATTGCTGTTACCGCTTTATTCGCCAATGGCATTACCACGCTCAGAAATGTTGCCAGTTGGCGTTTAAAAGAAACCGACCGCCTTGCGGCGATGGCTACGGAACTGCGCAAGCTGGGCGCAGACGTTGAAGAAGGCGCTGACTTCTTACGTATAAAACCGCCGACCAATAGAATTACCCCAAATGCGGTGATTGACACCTACGATGATCACCGTATGGCGATGTGTTTTTCATTAGCATCTTTTGGTGCGCCTGTACGTATTAACGATCCAGGTTGTGTGGCCAAAACTTTCCCCGGTTATTTTGAAGAATTTGCGCAGATCACGCAACTTTCATCCAGTACAACTGTCAGTCCTGCCGTTAATCAGCATAATGTCTAATATTCCAGTCATTGCCATAGATGGTCCTTCCGCCTCAGGTAAGGGTACCATTGCACAATTCGTAGCGAAAAAGCTCGGTTTTCATTATCTCGATAGCGGTGCGCTCTATCGTTTGGTCGCATTACAAGCGATACATTCTGGTGCCGACTTTACCGATGAAACAATGCTGGCCGAGATTGCCAGTAATCTTGACGCTTTTTTTGAAGCGGGAAGAATTTTTCTAAAAGACAAGGATGTTTCTGATGCAATCCGTGAAGAGCAGTGTGGCATCCGGGCTTCTGAACTTGCCGCCTATCCATCGGTCAGAACCGCGTTAATTGCGCGTCAGCGAGCTTTCCGCCAATCTCCCGGTCTGGTAACTGATGGCCGTGATATGGGTTCAGTTATTTTTCCTGGCGCGATTCTTAAAATATTTCTCACCGCCAGTGCTGAAGTTCGTGCGAAACGACGATATAACCAGTTGATGGAGAAAGGAATAAGTGCTAATATGGCAACTTTGTTGCAAGATATTCAGGCGCGTGACGCGCGTGACAGTAAACGCAGCGTGGCGCCATTGCAGCATAACATGGATGCAAAGATACTGGATACAACCGATCTTAATATTGCTGAGGTAACGAATGCAGTACTGCAGTGGTATGCTGAAATCGGTGGTGTCCGTTCGTGAGCGTGGATTGTTGGTGTTCTCGTCTATTAATTCGGCAGCATTGTTTGTGCTCATATGCTGTATGAAGCCATATGGATGAATAAACAACCAGCAGATCCACATATTTTTAACTAACTCGTCCCGCATATATGCCAAAAGCGGGTTTTTTTTAGATCAGGTATTTTTTAAATGACTACTGCTTCTCCAGCAACCGAATCCCCCGAAAGTTTTGCTCAGCTTTTTGAAGAGAGTCTGACACGCAAGGAAATGCGTGTCGGTGAAGTAATTACCGCTGAAGTCGTGCGGGTTGACTACAATATCGTCGTTGTTAATGCAGGACTTAAATCCGAAAGTTTTATTCCCGTTGAAGAATTTAAAAATGACAAAGGTGAAATTGAAGTCAAGCCCGGCGATTTTGTCAGTGTTGCCATTGAATCTCTGGAAGATGGCTATGGTGAGACACGCTTATCGCGTGACAAAGCCAAACGACTTACGGCATGGCATGAACTGGAAGAAGCCAAGGAAAGTGGCGCCATTGTCAGTGGCATGGTTAATGGCAAGGTTAAAGGTGGGCTGACTGCCATGATTAATGGTATTCGCGCCTTTCTGCCGGGTTCATTGGTTGATATCCGCCCTGTTAAGGACACGACGCCTTTCGAAAACAAGGAAATGGAATTCAAGGTCATCAAGCTAGACCGCAAACGTAACAATGTTGTCGTATCACGCCGCGCGGTACTGGAAGAAACACAGGGGGCGGATCGTGAATCGTTATTGGCGAGTCTGCAGGAAGGTGCGGTGGTTAACGGTATCGTGAAAAATATTACCGATTATGGCGCCTTTGTAGATCTTGGTGGTATTGATGGCCTGCTGCATATTACCGATCTTGCATGGCGTCGGGTAAAACATCCTTCTGAAGTTATTAATGTTGGGGATGAAGTAACTGCCAAGGTTCTTAAATTTGATCAAGAGAAAAACCGCGTTTCGTTGGGCCTGAAACAATTGAGCGAAGATCCATGGGTAGGTCTTTCCCGTCGCTATCCTCAAGGTACCCGCTTGTTTGGTAAGGTTACCAACCTCACGGACTATGGTGCATTTATTGAGATTGAGCAAGGAATCGAAGGTCTGGTGCATGTGTCCGAGATGGATTGGACCAACAAAAATGTTTACCCTTCAAAAATGGTCCAATTGGGTGACGAAGTAGAAGTGATGATTTTGGAAATTGACGAAGATCGTCGCCGCATTTCACTCGGCATGAAGCAATGCAAGCCGAATCCATGGGAAGATTTTTCCATGAACCATGAAAAAGGCGACAAGGTTAAGGGGCAAATCAAATCAATCACAGACTTTGGTGTGTTTATTGGATTGCCAGGGAATATTGACGGGCTGGTGCATTTATCCGATCTGTCCTGGAGTATGCCCGGTGAAGAGGCGGTACGTAACTACAAAAAGGGTGATGAAATAGAGGCGCAAGTTTTATCAATTGATGTTGAACGTGAACGCATTTCCCTGGGCATCAAGCAACTGGAGGGTGATCCATTTACAAATTTTGCAGCCACCCATGAAAAGAACACGATTATTAAGGGAACGGTAAAATCTATTGATGCAAAAGGCGCCGTTATTGAATTGACGGAAGATGTCGAAGGCTACTTGCGTGCATCTGAAGTATCACGTGACAGGGTCGAAGATATTCGTTCATTCCTTAACGAAGGGGACAAAATTGAAACGATGATCATTAATGTTGATCGTAAGAACCGTACGATCAATCTTTCGATTAAAGCAAAAGAAAAATCTGAAGAATCCAGTGCGTTGCAAAAAATCACCAAACAAAGTCCTGCCAGCACTGGAACAACCAGCCTGGGGGCTTTACTTAAAGCCAAGATGGACAAAAAAAATACTGAACAATAAAGGAGAACCATGACCAAATCTGAATTAATTTCCAGGCTTGCCGCACGTTTTCCACGACTGGTAACAAAAGATGCGGAGCTCGCGGTCAAAGTAATACTCGATGCAATGGCAAAAAGCTTAGCGGAGGGACAGCGTATAGAAATTCGCGGGTTTGGGAGTTTTGATCTAAACTATCGTCCACCCCGCATCGGCCGCAACCCTAAGTCAGGCGAAAAAGTGCAAGTGCCTGAGAAATATGTGCCGCATTTTAAGGCGGGCAAGGAGATGCGCGAACGCGTTGATTACAATGGCGAATAGTTAATATTTGTTTCCTGATGTACGCCAAATCACCCTTTTCACGATTGAAAAGGGTGATTTTATGCAGTCGCAGTTGGCAAACGATACATAAAATTTCTTTAAACTAATTTAGTTTGATCTTATTTATCGTTACAAAATGATTATTTGTGCGTTTAGAATATCATGCACTTTGAACAGCAAATTCTAGAGGCAAACTGAACAGTTTCCGTTTAACTGATATTAAAAAATTTTTTTAAAGGCAATATATGCGTTTAATAATCTGGCTGCTTCGCTTGGTCGTATTTGTTCTGCTAGTCAGCTTTGTTGCGAAAAATTTTGAACCAGTTACGCTTCATTACTACCTGGATTATGAATATCAACTGCCGCTTAGTATCGTGTTATTGATATTTTTTGCGTTTGGCTTGGTAATTGGATACTTTTCTTTCCTTGGCAGTAAATCCCGCAAAGCGGATTAGAAAATGAAGGATCCGCGCATCATCGTCGCGCTGGATTGCCAGGAAGAAAAGGAAGCGCTTGTCTTAATGGCAAAACTGGACCCTTCGCTTTGCCGTTTGAAGATCGGTAAAGAACTTTTCACAGCCACAGGGCCACAGTTAGTCGAGAAGCTGATGCGCCATGGCTTTGAAATCTTTCTTGATTTAAAATTTCATGATATACCGAATACGGTTGGACGCGCCTGTATCGCGGCAGCCCGTCTCGGCGTATGGATGCTTAATGTTCATGCGCTGGGCGGATCAAAAATGTTATCAGCCGCGCGGGATGCGATTCCGGCCGGCCAAACAAAGCTTATTGCCGTAACCCTTCTGACCAGTATGGGACCTCGTGATCTGCGTGAAATTGGCATTAATCAAACACCAGAACAAATCGTCCAGCACTTGGCGCTGCTGGCGCTTGATTGTGGATTAGATGGCGTTGTATGTTCGGCACTCGAAGCAAAACAGCTGCGGCAGCTAATAACCGATAAATTCGATTTGATCACACCCGGAATACGCCCGATTGATAGCACGATGGATGATCAGCAACGTGTTATGACGCCCCGCCAGGCGATAGAAAATGGTTCAGATTATCTCGTCATTGGCCGCCCGATTACACAGGCTGACGACCCACTGCTAGTTTTACGACGGTTAACTGAAGAAATAAACAATCAGCGCAGTGGCGCATAAATCCATGCAATAAGCGCCTATCTGGTCGCGCTTTCCGGATGCACCTTCATCTCCCCGTTCCTGTGTCATCACCTGTTCCATCGTTGTAATTCATCCTGTGCTGCGTAATGTGCCAGTGAATTCAGCACTATACACTGGATCATCAGTTTCGTAATATTCTCGCCATAAAAAAACCTTCAGCCGTATTGTTGCTCAGGCTGAAGGTTTTTCAGTGTTCAGTCAGCGGATGTTGCGTTGCGTTTCCGCCTTGCTAAACAATAAATGCTGCTTGATCAAGTGTGGTTACCCCTGACAGTTCAACTACTGAGTCGGCAGTCCCGTCATTACCCGCATCAATGAAGATTCTGCCGGTATTTGAATCCAGCGCGATATTAATGGCGTCCAACGTACCATCGGCCGCTGCATTATCAAGGAATGTCAGCGCATCTGCTGAATTCGATTGAATTGAAAACTCGATTAAGCCAAGTTCACTACCGCCACCATTAACAGCGGTGTCGAGTGCGGTCAAGTCGATTACGTCACCATTACGATCGTCTACTGCCGCGATCGCGCCGTTTTCATCCACCGCACCGTCGACGCCCTGTCCAACGGTATTCGCAGAGAAATCGGTAATCACATCCAGATTTACCAGCGAAGAATCCGTTGTAGTCAGCAACGCAAACAGATCGTTACCGTCACCGCCCGACAGGGTATCGGCACCGGTGTTACCGACGATAGTATCGTTGCCGTCACCGCCAAAGATGGTATCACCATTTGCTGTCGCTGCGCCATTAATCACATCATCCATGCCTGAACCGACAATTTCGATGGCGGCAGCATCTGCAACCGCGTTCGTAACATTAATCTCAACACCTGCGCTATTCGATGATGCGTCAATAAAATTCAGATCTTCCATTCCTGCTGCTGAGGTAAACAGCAGCTTTTGATCGCCTGAAATATTCAGCACTTCGAGTTGGTCGTTGGTCAGCGCCAGGGTATTCGTGGCAATGTCCATTTCTGCGCCGTCAGGTTCTTCATCCGGCGTTCCGGTGCTTTCGACATTCAATATCTCAACGCCGGCAATGGTCGTTGTAGCTGTCGCGGCGGTGTTGTCGACGACGGCATCTGAATTCTCATCAATCAATGTATCAATGATAAAATTCAGGCTGTTACTGTCGCCAGACGCATCGTCCAGTGTCACAATCAATCCGCCATCGTTGGTTGGCAGATCGCCAGCCAATGTCACGGTTGAACCACTGCCAATACCCGTCACGGTCGCGGTACCCAGGTTTGCAACGCCATCTGCGGCCTTGAAGCTGTCGACGCCATCAAATAGCGATACATCTATTGAGAAGGTGTCTGGCAAAACATCCGTGACCGCCAGCACATCAAATCCAGTGTAAATTTCAGGATTGGCAATTGGATTGGCGAATATTAAGGCGGTAGATGATAACGTGTCTTCACCGTCGCCCGCATCCACTGACGCTGTTTCATCATCCGCAGCGTTACCGATGGTGTAATCGTCGTCCCCATCGCCCAGCTCTACATTTGCGCCGGCCGCCAGGGCTTCTGTCTGAACCACACGGTCATCCCCGGAGCCAGTGGCGATCTCGGTTGCAGTACCATCAACAATAACATTGATATCGCCGAGAGTATTACTGGCCGCAACGGTCTCAAGCGTGGCCAGAGTGCCGGCATCACTCAGATCAACCGACGCGCCACCGGATACGTTCAGATCAGTTAATACATCAAACGACGAATTGTTCGCATGCGCCATTAATGATCCATTACCGCTGACGCTGAATGAAGTCGCTGCATCTTCCACACTAAAGAAGTTGATGATATTTTCACCGGTTACGTTAGCGGTGATTGCAGTCGCGGTTCCATTATCCTGTTCCAGTGTAACAAGCTCGCCGTTATTATTTACAAGATTCAGCATCAAAGAATCGGGGTCGGCGTTATCCAGGTCAACGAGTGTAGCTGCATTGGCGCCAACATTATGGATTCCCAGCATCAGATTAGTTGCAGTTGAATCTTCGAATGTTACATTCGACGACTGACTAAAAACACCCAGTTCCTGTGCATCGCCCAGATTTGAGAAAGTCCCTGCCGCTGTACTTTTGTTGGCGAAGACTGCATCGACACCGCTTGATCCTACAAAATCAAGTTCGGCTGCGCCAGCAAAGCGCGCAAATACTTCTTCAACTGAGGTCAATGATGGTGCGATGGTGCCGGCAGGATTGCCGACTAAGGTTGCATTAAGCGTATCGATACCTTTTCCGCCATCGAGTACATCCACACTCTGTAGTGTATCAATTAAGTTGCTTGCACCGTCTTGTGCCGGTATTGCGGAAAAAAAGTTATTAACGCCGGTACCTACTAAATTGTCGGCATTAACGGTTAATATAAATGTGCCGGCGCCATCCAGCAATTGCGTTGACGCGCTTAAGTTTTCGCCATTAACTTCTGCTGTCACCGTAAAATTCTCGGGCAGTTCGGTTACGCCATCGCTTGCCGGTGTGACTTCAAAAGTCGCGGACGTTTCACCTGCAGAAATGGTTACATTGACCGGGTTAAATGATCCGGGCGCAAAGTCATTCAGGTTGGTGTCGTTGGTGCCTTGATTAGGTGCAGTCGTATTGCTGGGCTCAACGTTAAAAGAAATAACCGTGTCTTCAGTCAGTGGCTTACTTGCTGTTACCGTGTAGGTCAAGGCCTGGCCTTCCAAAACTGAATCGTTGGTCGCAGACAATTCAAAGCTTAATGTGTCATCAGGGGCGCCATTTACAATAAAGTCAATCTCTTCCTGGGTTAATGGCGCATCTCCTGTCAAATTAGCATAAAGTCCCTGCAATGCGCTAATATCCGACGATGATTTATCAGCAGAGTAAGCCGCGCCAACCGCTGCCTTGTTATTGTACAAGATCTGTGTTGACAGAAACTCGTCAGGTACCGGACCTTCCAGGAATGCAACGGCCTGTAACACAACGTCAGCGTAGCTTGCACCTGAATCCAGCCGAGAAGTAAAGAAGGCTTCAGCCTGTGCATCCGGACTGGCTGGATCACTATTGCCTGGCGTCAGGCCATAGTTGTTCATCAATACGGCTACTTTTGCCGCGGTAGTTGTTTGACCGCCCAGGATGGCGTCGTTAAATACAGGACTGGCTTCAAAGATATCCGCCAGTTCCTCAATGGTTGCGCCACCTTCAATCACCGCCGCAAAGTCATTTAGGAATGCCTGTCCTGGCGCCCCGTTAAAAAAACCATTGCAAACGTCTAAAATCTCGTTTTGTTGCTCACTCGTAATAGGCATTTGAGTTCCCTCGATAAAAATTAATAAAATTATTGCAATAAAAAAAGTAATACACTTGCATCTCTAAACTTTTTACTTTGTCCTGCACCTTCCAACACAGACAAACACCTGAAAGAAAGAACTCAAGTTGTTGATTTAGCCGCATCTTGCTGAAAACCAACATAAATTTCGTGTAACCTCAAGTAATTTCTGTCAGGCTTGTTGCAAAGTTGCAACGTGTCGACACTATAGCAATAACATTTATTTTTTAACTTTTAAGGTAAGGGGTAAAACAGCGCTATTTTACGTTTTTTGTCATGCACTAATACGCTTTGGAAACTTGGGCCGTAGCGCACCTAAGCTGTGGAAAATAACTTATTTGTTGAATTTATTGCAAGCCGAAAAAGCGGTAGATATTAATAATAGGTTATACTTATAAATGCATAAGATGTGAGACGCCATAATCACAATTTTCAGCATCCCTGCATAGTGAGATTTCTGATTGAGACAACCCGGCAAAACTTTCGAGATAACCCTGGAAAAA
>BQJA01000027.1 GCA_021604405.1 Nitrosomonas sp.
TTGAAGTATTAGCGTTCGCTTTTGCCAGTGGCAAAAAGAGCAAAATAAAAGGTACGGACGAAAAAAGTAACAGCCTGTCCCGCCGAAGGGAAACCGCTAGGTCGGGAAAGTATCATCAGAAAAGTGATCCTTTGCAGCCCATGCTCCTACGCTGAAGCTTCAGCGCAAGCGTAAGGTTGGCCTCCAAACATGCTCTGAGGATTTTGTAACGCAACATCACCGTTAAATGATAAAATCACAGTGATTTTGATATTATTTTAAATAAAGATGATACTTTCCAAACATTCCGGAATTAATTAAAAGGAATGAAATGTTAACGTAATAAATTTGTTCTGTAGTTGGATAGAATTTTGCATGAAAAAGATCTGTTTCAACTTTATCATACTTCTTGCACAACCACCCTATTGCTTACTTTCTTGGCAATTTATAAGGAACAAGTAAATTTTGATTTTATCTTTAAGGCGATCTCAATAAAAACGTCAAATATGCGCTTATTTTTAGCTACCTGCTGTTTGCTGGCAGGTTTTACTAGTCTGATTGCCCAAACGTCAACAAATGTTTCCACCCTAAGTATTGAACAGATCATGCAGGGAGAAAAATTTGTCGGTTTTCTTCCCGAAAATATATCCTGGTCAGAAGATAGCCAAAGCATCTATTTTGACTGGAATCCCGATGGAGATACTTTACCCAGTCTGTATAAAACCACTATTAAAGGGGGACAACCGGAACTGGTCAAAGAAGCAGAAATGTGGTCGCGACCGACAGGAGGAACAGTCAACAAAGATCATACCTACAAGGTTTATAGCAAAAACGGGGACATCTTTTTGCTGGATCTAAAAAATGCGAAAACGCTGCAATTAACCAATACGGTAGAAGCAGAAACAGACCCGGTATTTTCGGGCGATGAAAGCAAGATCATTTTTGAAAAGGAGGATAATCTTTATTCCTGGAATCGCAGTGACGGGCAATTGGTACAATTGACTCAGTTCAAAAAGAAATATGCGAATCGGACTTCTAGTAAGGCTGACTTTGACCAGTGGTTGATTGATGACCAGTTGGCTAACTTTGAAGTGTTACAGGAACGCAAAGCAAAAAAAGAAACCCAGGAACGCCGGAAAAAACAGACTCAGCCTAAACGTCCACTGGAAATTTATTACGGCGATAAGCGGCTTTCCAATCTGGTTATCAGTCCGGATATGCGGTTTGTTACTTTTCGGCTAACGACTACGTATTCTATCAGGGGCACTGAAGTTCCGGAATATGTCACCGAATCGGGTTATGTTGAGGATACAAGGGCTCGTCGTAAAGTGGGTACCCCACAAGATGCTTACGAAATGGGCATTTACGACCGCCAACTCGATACCGTTTTTATGATTGACACCAAAGAGGTTGAAGGAATTTATGATAAGCCGGCCTATCTTTATGAATATAATAAGGATACCCTGCCTTTTGAATCCCAATATGATAAACCAAAAGAGGTGGTGATTCACGGTCCGGTCTATAATGATAAAGGCCAGGCAGTTGTGGTCGTGCGTTCACTGGACAATAAGGATCGTTGGATCATGCTGCTGAACCCGGAAAATGGCAAACTGAGCCTGCTGGATTGGCAACACGATGAGGCCTGGATAGGTGGGCCGGGCATTTCTGGGTGGAACTTTTTTTTGGGTAATATCGGTTGGATGCCTGACAATCAGCATATTTGGTATCAGTCCGAATCTACGGGCTTTTCGCACCTATACCAGGTCGATATTGCCACCGGTAAAAAACGGGCCCTGACAAATGGTAAATTTGAAATCCTGGAGGTATCCATATCAAAAGATCAGCGTTACTTCTACCTCACGGCCAATGCCGAGGGGCCTGATCAGCAGCATTTCTATCGATTGCCAATTAAGGGAGGGAGGATGGAAAAAATAACCACCGAAGTAGGCAACCACGAGGTAACCCTTTCACCTGATGAGCAATACCTGGCAGTTCGTTATTCCTATAGCAATCAGCCCTGGGAGCTTTACCTTATGGAAAACAAACCCGGTGCCAAACGCAAACAATTGACACAATCTACGACTCCTGAATTTAAGGCTTACAACTGGAGAGTCCCTGAAATCATTCATTTCCGGGCAAGTGATGGCGCTCGGGTGCCCGCCCGTATATATCGGCCGGCCGAGGCAAAAGAGGGCGACCCAGCGGTGATCTTTGTTCATGGAGCCGGTTATTTACAAAATGTGCACCAATGGTGGAGCAGCTACTACCGGGAATATATGTTTCACAATTTCCTGGTCGATCATGGGTATACGGTTCTTGATATCGATTTTCGGGCGAGTGCAGGTTATGGGCGGGATTGGCGAACAGCTATATACCGGCACATGGGCGGCAAAGACCTGGAAGACCAGATTGATGGGGCCGCTTATCTGGTAAGCGAATATGGCATTGATGCAGACAGGATCGGTATTTACGGTGGTTCTTATGGCGGATTTATCAGCCTCATGGCGCTATTTACCTCACCGGGAACGTTTCGTTGTGGAGCAGCCTTGCGCTCCGTGACCGATTGGGCGCATTACAACCATGATTATACCTCCAACATTCTCAATACACCGGTGTTGGACAGCCTGGCTTATAAACGTAGTTCCCCGATTTATCATGCGGAAGGATTGGCAGGGCAATTACTTATTTTGCACGGCATGGTGGATACAAATGTGCAATTTCAGGATGTGGTTCGCCTGGCACAGCGGCTGATTGAATTGGGTAAAGACAATTGGGAATTTGCTGTGTTTCCGGTAGAAGGACACGGATTTGTAGAGCCAAAAAGTTGGGCCGACGAATACAAACGCATTTTTAGGCTTTTTCAAACCAGCCTAAAAGAATAAATTAGCAAAAAATAATGTTTTACTATACACTCTAAATAAACCCTATTATGGCAATTCTGACCGTTGTACTTGGTATTGTATTCATCCTGCTGTTGCTAAGCTTATTGGCTACCACCATTATGGAATTGGTTTCAGCTGTACTTGCCTTGCGTGGAAAAAACCTGCTAAAAGCATTAGACAATATGCTTGTGGGCGCCAACAAGGATGGTAAACTGGACAAAGGCATTTTGAAAAAGTTTACCGATAATGCTTACTACCGCCAACTCTCTTATCGCTACGGAAGCAAGACCCTTAATCCGCCCTCTTATATCAATGATGAATCGTTTAAATCCATCTTTTTTGATTCGATCTTTGGAGACAGTCATAGCAAAGAAGACATTATGAAAGTCATCGATGATCTGGAAAATGAGGATTTGAAAAACGTATTGATACAATTGATGAGGGAGGCTGATGGTGATGTCGAAAAATTCAAGTCACAAATCAAGACTTGGTATAATGCGGTTATGGAACGGGCCACTGGTTGGTACAAGCGGACCACACAATATATCTTAATCATTGTTGGTATAGCAATGGCTATCGTTTTGAATGCTGATACACTGGCGATTTACGAAAAACTGGAAAACAACCCCAGACTGGCAGAACAACTGGCTGCCGTAGCAACAGCAGCGGCTCAATATGATAATGTAGATGATTTTCGTAAATCCATCGTTGTGGTAAGAGACAGTACTACGCGTGATACTGTTGAAACTAATATCATGGACATTCCGGAAAATCAGGCGGAATTCGAGGCCTTTAAGCAAAAGAAAGCGGAACTGGATTCCTTGATGAGTTATTACACGCAAAATTCTTTTTCATTGGGAATGGGTTGGAAGAATGTTGAAACCGTTTCCAGGGATTTTTACTATTGGCTAACCAAAGCTTTAGGCTGGATGATTACTGCGCTGGCCATTTCGCTGGGCGCGCCATTCTGGTTTGATATTTTGAGAAAAATAGTCAATATCCGAGGTTCAGGGGGTAAGGAATAAATAGAAAAGAGCTTTACTATGTTGAAAATTGCACAGATTACCGACCTGCATATAGGTTGGGAGGGAGAGGAAACGTATGGTGTCGATGTTCGCCAGAATTTTTTATCGGTGCTGGCTGATCTACAAACACACAAGCCTGATCATCTTGTTGTAACGGGTGATTTGTGTTACCTGGACGGAAGAGCCGGTATTTATCAATGGATTAAAGAAAAGCTGGATGATACGGGCCTTTCCTATGAGGTGCTCTCTGGCAATCACGATGATCCCAAAATCCTTGCCGAGGTTTTTGGGCTACAGTCCGACTTGAAAGACGGAGAATTATTCTATTCCCGGAATTGGGAAGACCATCACATTATTTTTTTGGATACAACTACTGGTGTCGTTTCGGACGCACAGCTGGTGTGGTTGGAGGATCAGGTGGCTAAATTGTCGGGAACCGCTTTGGTCTTTATGCACCATCCTCCATTACTGGCGGGTGTTCAATTTATGGATAGGAATCATCCGCTGCATAACGGATCTGCGGTAAGGGACATTCTAAATAGCTATGGGGATATTGTGCACATTTTCACCGGCCATTACCATGCTGCAAGAAGCATTCAGGAAAAAAGACTTTGTGTAAATATTACGCCCGCTTGTTATTTTCAAATCAACCCCTTTGCTGATGACTTTGCTGTAGATCACTACCGGATTGGTTATCGGTGGATTGAATGGACCGGGGAACAGTTTCGCCATTCTGTGAGGTATTTGGGATAGAATGTTGGTGGGCAGTTCACCTTCCACTTCTTCCCTCCTCTCAAGGGAAAACGATCTATCTTTTTAGCTGTCAACTTATTTTTTATCTTAAAATGTCTAATTTTGAACTTGCCAAATCATTCATTCTCAGAATGAAACCTTATTTTTCATTAAAATTGAACTACCTGTATGAACAAAAATTATTGGATGCTACTGAGCATATTCCTGCTAGTAGCTGCTTGTCAGCCAACAACTACGGAAACAGAAGAAACAACAACTACCGAAACGAATGATGATTTCGTTTGGAATCCTGAAAATTTTGGAGATAAAAAGATTGTCCGTTACCAGATTCCCGGATTTGACCAACTAAGTATTTCTCAGAAAAAACTGGTCTATTACCTCACTCAGGCGGGCTTGTCGGGGCGAGATATTACCTATGACCAAAATTATCGTTACAATCTGGCCATCCGCCAGGTATTGGATCAAATAGTCAAAGCCTATGACGGTGAACGCCAGGGAAAAGACTGGGACGCTTTTCTGCTCTACACCAAAAATGTCTGGTTTTCCAGTGGCATACACCACCATTACTCCAACGACAAATTCAATCCGGATTTTTCCCGGGAATATTTTACAAGTTTGATGGATGCTGTCGGTGTGGGGTTATCAGACGAGATATTGGAGGCGATGTTTAATCCAGCCATTGATGCCAAAAAGATTAACCAGAACGAAGGCGTAGATATCGTGAAGGAGTCGGCTGTCAATTTTTATGATCCCGACTTGACGCAGGCCGAAGTAGAGGCTTATTATGCACAAAAAAAGAATAGCTTAGAAGATGACAGAATCTCATTGGGGTTAAATAGCAAGGTGGTGCGTAATGCCGACGGGCAATTGGAAGAAATGCCTTATAAAGTGGGTGGATTATACGGTGAGGCGATTCAGGAGATTGTTAATTGGCTGGAAAAAGCAGTGGGTGTAGCTGAAAATGAAGCGCAGGCCGATGCTTTGAAATTATTGATCCAGTATTATAAAACCGGAGCGCTAAAAACTTGGGATGACTATAATATTGCCTGGGTAAAGGCTACCGAAGGGGATATCGATTACATCAATTCCTTTATTGAGGTTTATCAGGATCCTATGGGTATGAAGGGATCTTATGAGACGATCGTGCAAATCAAAGACTTTGACGCTTCTGCCCGCATGGAAAAGGTAGCAGCCAATGCACAGTATTTTGAAGACAATTCGACGATTCTCGATGAGCATAAAAAGCAAGAAGTTACGGGAATTAGCTATAAGGTAGTGACCGTAGCAGGAGAGGCCGGTGATGCTTCGCCTTCTACACCTATTGGTGTGAACCTCCCTAATGCCAACTGGATTCGTAAAGAATTTGGCTCAAAATCAGTAAGCCTGGGTAACATTGTGGAAGGCTACAATAATGCTGATGGCCCTGGGTTGCTTTCCGAATTTGCGAATGATGAAGAAGAAATGGAGCGCACTAAACAATACGGCAAACTGGCCTCTAAAATCCATACGGCTTTACACGAAGTCATCGGCCATGCTTCCGGACAGCTGGAAGAAGGGGTAGGAACACCGGGTGAAACGCTGAAAAATTATGCCTCTCCACTGGAGGAAGCACGTGCTGATTTGGTGGCGCTGTATTACATCACCGATCCAAAGCTGATCGAACTGGGGCTGATTGACTCAGAAGAAGTTGGTAAAGCGGAATACGATTCTTACCTTAAAAATGGACTGATGTTGCAACTGCGCCGGATCAAACCTGGCAAAACCATTGAGCAGGCTCACATGCGCAACCGTTCTATGGTATCCCACTGGGTGTACGAAAAAGCAGGTCCTGATGTGGTGGAAATGGTTAAAAGAGATGGAAAAACTTACGTGGAAATCAAGGATTATGCCAAGTTGAGAACTTATTTCGGTGAGTTGCTTCGCGAGGTGCAACGCATCAAATCAACAGGAGACTTTGCAGCGGGTAAAGCGCTGATTGAACAATATGGCGTAAAGGTGGATCCGGAAATTCACGCAGAAGTATTGAGTCGGTCAGAAAAACTCAATATTCCTCCTTATGGTGGATTTATCAACCCTCGCCTGGTACCTGTAATGGGTGAAGGAGACGAGATTACCGATATTAAAGTGGAATATCCTGATGATTTCACTAAGCAGATGCTGGAATATGGTGAGAAATATAGCTTTCTGCCAGTAGATTCGGTACCTGATTAAGTTATTCTTCGCTGACCACTAGAGCTTGTTTGGAGGTCGCTTTTTGTAGGCTGGCCTCCAAACATGCTCATAAGATTTAAAAAGATTAAATAATACCTGTTTCCAAATCATTGACATGAATGTTTTATTGGTTGAAGATAACCCGATACATGCAGTTGACATAGCTAGAATTATTGACGAATTGGGATATGAGCTAGTGTCAACGGTAGACAATTCCGAAGATTTTTTTAAAGTACTCGAACCATCTTCTCTTGATTTGATTTTAATGGACATCGATATTAAGGGCGCAAAAAATGGAATTGAGCTGGCAGGAGAGATTGAAGGATTACAAATTCCCATTATTTTTTTGACAGCTTTTGATAGCCAAACTATATATCAACGTGCCAAAGAGGTAATGCCGGCAGGTTATCTGGTGAAACCCTTTAACAAGATAACCTTACAAAGCACAATTGAACTGGCCTTTATGCGAAATCGGGGAACAAGCGCTTCTAGTCAGGTTATTCGGTTATGGAGTGAAGACCTGATCCTTAATGAGAACTTTTTTATAAAGGCCAATGACAAACTGGTCAAAGTGAATGTTCCCAAAATAGGTGCAATTGAAGCGGATGGCAATTACAGCATGATTTATACTGCAGAAAAGAAACTGGCTGCTAAAATATCATTGCGAAAAATCAGGTTGATGCTTTCCCCCAGGTTGTTTATTCAGGTTCATAGAAAGTACATTGTCAACTTCAACAATATAGAGGATATCAATATGGTTTCTCTAAAGATTACCGTCTTTAACAAACAAATTCCCATTGGCGCCAAATACAAGAATGATTTTCTGAATCGCCTCAATAAAATGGAAAGCATTCTTCTTTTCATCCTCCTGAATTGGTATGTTTGTCATTAAATAGCCCATTTTCATCACTTTATCTTTCTTTTTATGTGATTAGCTAATTATATTGGGAACAGTCGACTGTTGTTCGTAAACTTGCCCTTGCTAACTGTAACCTTTCTCAATCTTTGCGCCTATTGTTTTGGCAACTTATTAACAGGCTATCACCATCCAATTAAATTTAAAACGAAATCATCGGTTTCGATCATTCTCTCTTTGTCGGAGACGAGTGGTTTGTGCCTATACCCTAGTTATCAATTTATTAGAGATGAAAGACCTGAAAGAGCTGGCATATATTGTCACGAAAAATAAGTTAAAGTCAATTAAAATACTTGATACTGAAAAGCATGCTAATTCAAAACTCATGGCCTTTTATGAGGGGTTGAGCCAAAATGAGATCGATTCTGATGAAGAAGCACTGCTTACATTATACCCGAGAACCCTTAATAAAAGCGCCTACAGAAAGTTAAAATCCAACCTGAGGAATCATCTCTTAAATACCCTGTTTTTTATAGACCTTAAGAAAAAAACCTACACTGATCGGCAAAGAGCATTTTATGAATGCCAAAAAGATTGGGCTGCGGCCAATATTTTGATGGCAAAAAATGCACGTGAGACCTGCGTGGATTTATGTTCTAAAATATTGAGGTATGGTGAAGAATACGAATTTTCTGAACTAAACCGGGATGTCAGTAGGTTTTTGCGTCTTCACTATGGTTCGCGCGAAGGTGATGTGAAAAAGTATGAATATTACAAGAAAAAGGCTACTCAATTTGATGAAATCTGCCGCCAGGAAAATACAGTTGAGGAATTATATACAGAACTGGTTATCAAACATGTAAACACTATCGGGAATCAACAGGGAATGGATGTATTGGCTCGTGAAATAGTTAAGGAAATAGAGCCAATCATGTCAAATTGGGATACCTACAAAATTCACTTGTATGGTGGGTTGATCCAATTGATGGTACATACCACTCAAAATAATTATCAGGAAACGATCCTTATTTGCGATAGCATCATCCATTTTTTTGAACGTAAAAGCTATCAGGCTTTTACGCCTTTGCAAATTGCTTATTATCAGAAATTGGTTTGCATGATTCAACTCAGGAAGTTTGAAAATGCAGAGGAAGTTGCCGAAAAGTGCATGAGCCTGATAGAGGAGGGCACCTTCAATTGGTTTAAATACAATGAATTGTATTTTACGGTTTGTATGCATACTGAAAAGTATCAAAAAGCGTATCATATATATTGTGAGGTTGTCAATCACAAACGATACAACTTTCTTCCCCCCAACAACAAAGAAATTTGGATTATCAATGAGGCCTATCTAAAATACCTAGCCCAAATTGAAACGATTATTCCCGATGAGCAGAATAACCACTTTGCCAAATTCAGTATTGGTAAATTTGTGAACGAAACACCCATCTTCTCTAAGGATAAAAGAGGAATGAATATTGCCATCCTCGGGATTCAAATTTTGTTCCTCATCCTCACTAAAAAATATGGTAAAGCTATTGATAGGATTGAAGCCGTAGAAAAATATTGTACGCGATATCTTCGACAACCGGATACTATCAGGTCTTATTATTTTATAAAAATGTTGTTGACGATTCCTCTGGCTAACTTCCACCAAGTGGCAGTAGAAAGAAAGTCAAAAGTCTATCTTGACAAACTCAGGAAACAACCATTGGAATTGTCTGACCAAACTCATAAAATCGAAATCATCAACTATGAAAAATTATGGACTTTTGCACTGGATTCATTAGAACAACAGTTTTATCGCAAGAAACATGCTCCTAAAAATTCGAGCAGTAGCTAAGGCTAAGAGGTTGTATGGAGGTCGGTTTTGGGCTGTAGACAAGCTCGAAGCTTGATTTGTCAAAGCGATAACTTCTTAATGGTAAAACACTTTCCCACCGAATTCTCGAAACCGGTTTCTAAACTTGGGATTATTAGACAAGGTCTAAATTTTTCTATTCAAATAAATGGTTTTTGAATGGGTAGTATTTTTATTGTTATATATATCGTTTGTTGATTGATTTTGCATTGCCGTTTTTTAATTGAAGGATAGATTGTTTTCTAATAATTGAGGCGAAAAGTTATCAGCTTGACAAAACTGGTGTTATCGTAAAATATTGATTTTTAGATTGTTGTCAATATTTTACGTTGAAATAATTGCTTTTCTTGATCGTACGTTGTCTGTATGTTTGTCCATAAGGAGCAACATGAAAAGGAATAACTTGCAAGAAAAAGAAAGCAATTTAATTTATTTAAAACTCCATGTTATGAAATCCTTCACAGGTTACAAATTTACACAAACAACATTTACAAGAACAGGCTCAAATTCAAACAAGAAGAAAGTGATTATCATTGATACAGTGGTACCATGAGCTTCTAGTTAAAATTCGATTGAGCGCATGTTTGGAGTGATTTGGGCTTGTTTTAAGCTACTAATTTCCTCCAAACATGCATTTTTAACCAAGAACACCAGGTGATTTTTTGAAAAAACAAAAACAAATGAACTGGCAAACACAACACCTCTCAGTATTACGGTTTCGGCTAGAAAAGGATCTCGGCTATGGCTACTGCAAACTGGTTGACCTTACCCATATCGATCCGTGGTATGGTATGGTCGTAAAAGTTTTTGATTACAAATCAGATCAACCAATTGAAACAGTAGAGACAATCCGAAATGCAGATTACCTACTGAGCCCCATCTCTTTGGGCTGGCACCCTAATCTGGGTGGACCGTCAGACTGGCAGATTATTGGCAGCTTATCTAATGCGGACGATGAGCAATGCCCCGTATTCAAAACGGCGGCAAAGGTAAATTTTCAGGACAATCGTACAATCGTTAAAAAACAACGCTGGCATCCTGTTTTTAATTTCAAAGAAAGAGGAGCCGTTTGTGAATTCAAACAAGTGGCTCATTTGGAAACTTTGGCATTGGCAACGCCACAAAATATTATCAACAGGACCTCTATGACTTTTTTGCGTAAAGCCGGGATACCTATTGAAGATTATTATTACCTGGAAGGTAATGCAATTGCCCGGGAAGATTATTATCACTCCAGCCAAATGCCATTATACGGACAGGTTCCTAAAAAGTACCGAAATAAGACAATCCCACCCAGAGAGCTTCCAAAAATTAACTATTTTCCCTATGCTATTTCCTGCATTGCAGATGTTCTATCTTCTTCCCTAAATTAAATAGTTTTCTTATTTCCACAGACTACAGTGAAAAAAGGCTATTAGGGTTATCTGAAGGGCTGAAAAGAAGAACAATTAGGTTTTTATAACAATTTAAATTACTGATTATTAGTGCATTGTGATTTTTTATTGATTCTACAATAGGAAATCTTAGGGGGATGTTTTTGGTCTGTTTGTCTACTTGCCTGCCTAAAACTAGTCTTAAATTGCATTTGTATTTAGTTTATAAAAGATAATTATGATGATTCCAGAGCGTTCAGTAATAAATAATAATACTTTAGAATTAAATACCCCCAAGAAAATAATTTTAACAGAGGAAAAGAGCGTAAAAAGAAAACAAATATCGGCAAATATTCTTTTTGGAAACCCCAAAAGCAATTGTAAAGGAAGCGGGATTTGTGGAGTATTTACAGCTTCAACAGATCTGGCAGATAAACAGAAATGTGCGACTACCCTTGCTTGGGTTTTCCGACGGAGTGCGACCGTACTTTGTTTCTCATTTTCAAAAGAGAAAATGTGCAGCCAGTGTAGAGAAAGACAATTTGGAACGGGCTATCTAACCTTAACCGAAGGAGTCCCCTTACCACTAGATTTTTGTCAACAACTGAAAATTACTTATGGAAAGCTAAAAAAAGGAAGTTATCGGGTCATAGCGTTTAATGACCGATTGATCGTTAACCTGACTTTGATATAGAGCATATTGGGAAATCTTTTTTGGTCTCCAAATAGGTTCTTAGGCTTTTCTTTTTAATAATAAATTAATACAAACACTATGGCTTCTAAGATTGAATGCTAAATTAATGTGACTATGGTTTCTACTCTGATTTTGGAGTAGACAAGAACCTTACTGTCTACTGACTTAGTGCAGTTGATTGGTAAGGTTATTTTTAATTTTTATGTCAAATATTTTAAACGTGTTTTAGACGACCAAATTTAAAAACGATACTTGGATTTTCAAAATGCATGCCAATTGATTGTCGATCCAAGCAACACATTCCCAACCCAAAACTTACCGATTAACAGGGTTTAAAATTAAGTATGGTATTGAAAGCTAAAAGCTTTCAAAAGAGCTGTTTTACTGACAACTTCCACCTAAAAACGGGAAGCTGAACAGATGACCTATGCCAGCTCTGAAGGAAAATTTAAAAGCCTTAAATTAATTGATCTCATGAAAAAATTTACAACATCTGCACGGGATGGCCGCAGTTTCCGTGGTTTATTTCCCCAACTACCCACATTGGGACACCGAATGGAATTGAGCGTATTGCTCGCAGGCATATGCCTTTTTGCCCTTTCCTGGGCCATCGTTCATTCAGTACCTACTGAAGATGAAAAAGGCTTCCAAGTGAATATTAAAGCCTGTGAATCTGTGTTTATTGAGAAAGTTGGCATTGCCATTTCAACGCCCGTTTCACTTGGGCAAACTCAAATTCACATCGAAAACAAAACAGTTTCTATTAATAAAAAGAAATCTATTAATAGGATCGCCAATATCCAACCCACCAAAGATCGAAACCTTGATGCCAGCCTCGATTTTTATTATCGAGAATCGGAACTGGGCGATTTGGATGAAAACGACCTGGTCTTATATTCTTCGGTCGATGACGGCCGATCTTGGCAACCGCACTATAACAGCGTTGTTGATCCTGACAATAACTCGATCCATCTTGATGGCATCGAGCATTTTTCGTTGTGGACAGCTGCTCCTCCAGTAGCTTCGTTTATCGTCAACTCCTTGGCTGATACGGACGATGGCGCCTGCACCACCGGCCATTGTACCCTGCGTGAGGCTATCAATGCTGCTAATAACACTCCAACAGGGCCACATAATATAGGTTTTGCCGTCGCGGGTACCATCTTTCTAAATGATGTACTGCCTACCATTACCAATGATGATATCACTATCGACGGTGCAAATGATATTATTGTAGATGCGCAGGGAGGTAATATCGTACGTGATATTTTCACACTTTCTACTGGCGCTGATGGTACTACTATTAGGGGCATGACTCTAAAAAACACAGGTACCAATCCTATTACCATTAATGCACCTGTGGATGGTGTAACCTTCGAGGATCTGTTCCTTTTACACGAAGAAAGCAACTGGTTCAATTATGGGATTTATGTTGGTGCCAATGTGACCAATATGACCATCCGGAATGTGATCATGTCGGAAATCGAGGATGGGGTATATGGCATTTATTTTGCAGGTACCACCGATGGCATTACCATTGATGGGCTACAAATATTGGAGGGACCTGGCGCAGGCGGTTTTGGGGTCCGTTTTGTTGGCGTGGCTAGTAATGTTAATATTACCAACACCATTATTGATATGAACGATGAAGGTAGCACCGATGATGGAGATTATGGTATCTATTTTAATACCACCACTTCCAATATTACCCTTGATGAAGTACACATGGACGATGTAGAAGTGTATTTCCTGCATTTTGGTGGTGTAGCCACAGACATTAGCATCACCAATAGTACCTTTGAAAATAAAGATGGCAATAATCAGGCGTACCAGATGATCTATTTCCCATCCAATGTAGTCAATCTGACGATGGATAATGTGGTGCTGGACGCGGACTATGAACCTTCCACTATAGATGCATATGATGGTATTTATATTGCCGGCACAGCAACGAATGTTAACCTGAACGATATGTATTTTTACGATGTGGATCGTTATGGTATCTTTCTTGGAGGGGTAGTCGATACTTTTTCTATGACGAATACTATCATTGATGGTAATTTCTCAGGTACATCACTTCCCTATATTACAGATTATCCTTTGTGGTTTAATTCGACGACAAGTAACCTTACTTTCGATAATGTTTCTATACGCTCAATAGAATCTAGGGGCATGCACGTCGCAGGTGTAGCAACCAATTTTGATATTCAAAATACTACGATAGAAAACGGTGACGGCGCACAAATTGATTATATGATCCTGCTGAACAGCAATGCGAGTAATATCAACCTAAATAACGTATTGATTGATGGTGATGGTACCAATGGCACCAATGATGCTGATCATGCTTTTGTTATTGCCGGAACTGCCACCAACGTGACTATTAATGAGTTGACCGTGCATGATGTTGAAGCGTATGGCATTTATGTTGGCGGAGTGGCTACGGATGTTGAGATAACTAATAGTAACTTCGATAACCACGATGGAGGTGGGGCGACTCAGATGATTCGCTTCAACAGTACTTTAGATAGCTTAATCGCTGATAACGTCATCATCGATTGTGACCTGGACGGCACAACTGATGACGCTGACTACGGCTTCTTATTTGCTAATACTATCTCCAATGTAGAAATTACCAATACCAGTATCAATGCCGCCGATGAAGATGGTATTTTTGTTGGGACCACTACGACCAATATGTTGGTAGACAATGTCACTATTACCAATAGTGGGGTAGGTGGTAACGGAGACGGTATTGAATTCTATAACAATGCCGCCAGAACCAATGTGCAAATCAGAAATAGTACATTTGATAATAATGCCCGCTCAGGTATTATTGCCAATACAGGTAATGCCACTTCGGAATATGATTACTCCAATCTCACGGTTTCCAATAATGCTACTTGGGGACTATTGTTTACCACTGGAGGTGGTGCTAAAGCAGTCCGTGTAGATAGCAGTACCATTTTTAATAATGGAGCCGGTATTTACATAGACAATGGCCCCGATGATATTACAATTGTTGAAAATAGTATTTATAATAATAACCTAGGGATCGATCTGATCAATAGCGGCAACTGTAATTACCAACAATCTACCGGAAATGTACCAGATTTCACTACCTCTATTGATGGAGGTGGTGGTAATTATACCCTCACTTTTACGCTGCCAGCTATCTGTGCCAGTGGAGCCTGTGATGTAGAAATTTTTGCCAACCGCCACGATGACGTTCCCGAAAACGGACGAACCTTGGTTGGTTCCTATACCGGATTAAGTAATGGAGTCAATGTTCAGGTAGTCAACTGTACGGATAACGCCTGCACCGACTACAACAAAGGATTTTGGACCGCTACCTTACGGGTAGATGGTTGTGGTACCTCCGAATTCAGTACCGCCTTTCCTATAGAGGTCAGAGGCCCCGCTGATGTAAATGCAGGCATTAATATCTGGATGAAGGCCGATGAAGGTCTGGAATGGGATGGTTCTGATGTCGTCACTTCCTGGACGGATATTAGCGGTAATGCCGTTCACCCCACAGTGGTGGCTACACCTGATTACAACCCTTCTTCTCTCAATTTTAACGAAGGTGTTGTGCTTCAAGGACTTGCTACGACTGAATATTTTGATTTTGGCAACCTGGCCTTTAATAATGGATTTACTGGCGGCCAGGCCTTTGTGGTCACCTACCAACATGTAGCAGATGTCACCTCCAATGAGCAAACTGGTTTGTGGCGTATTGGAGGAAATTCTAATACCCACGTCATTCATACTAATGAGAATATTTACGAGAGCTTCGGTAAAAGCAGCCGGATTGACAATGTAACACCACCTTTTGCTCCTAATGAACCTCGTATCTATTCCGCCAGTCAATCTGTGGCTGCACAGGCTGACCTATATATGAATGGTATTAATTTCCATTCAAGTGTTAGACCGACTCACTTCCCTAACGAACCGGTTTGGTTGGGGCGTAATCGACTTAGTAATGAATACGATGGTGATATTCAAGAATTTATATTGTATGATAGAGCCTTGTCTACCGATGAGCAGGAAAAAGTACAAAGTTATTTGGCCACCAAATATGGCCTGAGCCTCAACCATGACTACCAGACCAAAGATGGGGTAGTCTATTGGGATTTAACCGCCAATACCGGATATAATGAAATGATAGCCGGTTTGGGGAGAGATGATGATGCAAGCTTGCACCAAACCATGTCCCGCACCGCTGACCTGGACCAGTTCCTGACTATCGCGGCGGGTAGTGGCGTAGCCGTCACTACGGCTACCAACAAATCCAATCGGGATACCGATGGTAATACCATTGTGGCCGATGAATCTTATTTGCTTTGGGGATCAAATGGGGGGTCAACTGGTTTTGGCACCGATGTTTCTGCCGTTGGCGGAGCTTCCAATACTCGGACAAATAGAATCTGGAAAGTAAATAAAACCAACTGGACCGATCAGATGGTGACGGTCTGTTTTGAAGAGGCTAACTTTGAAAATTATTACCTCTTGGTTAATAATACGGACGATGCTTTTCCTGCTTTTGATCAGGAGATGGCCATTGATGAGGCTACTGGTTGTATAACAATCAATAGCAGTATATTGCCAGATGGAGCTTATTTCACGCTGGGGCGTTCTTCTTCTGGCCCAGGTTGTGTAGCGGCCAATCTACAGTTTTGGCTGAGAGCAGATGAGCAAGTGGAAGTTGATGGAAACAACAATATAACTTCCTGGAGCGATCGCTCACCGAATGAATATCATCCGGATGTGATTGTAGGAGATCCTAACTGGCAACCAAGTGCCTTAAATTACAACCCTACCGTAGATTTGGATGGCAATGATTACCTGAGGTTAGATAATGCAGCATATAATACATTTCCTGCCAGCTTTACGGAAGGAGAGGTCTTTTCTGTATTAAAAGTTGAAACGCCCGCCGCTAATTCAGGGCCCCCATTATATTTTGGAGGATCGGCTACCGGCTGGTATAACCATAGCAATGGCTACATTTATGACAACTTTGGAACCAACCAGCGCAAAGCCTGGAAACCGGATAATGTGGCGTTGGGAGCACTCGAAGGCGGCGGTACCGTCTCGGGACCTGATGTGGATTTGACGCAATTCCATCTTTTAAATGCCTATAGTGCGGCCAATGATTGGGTGACCAGTTTCAATGGTATTCCTGCTTATACGGATAATGTCACCGCAGTCAGCTTTGGCATGGCGAGTAATGTATTGATCGGTGCTCGCTCAGGAGCTATTTTCTATGGTGAAATGGCGGAAGTCATCCTATACGATCGCAAGCTGACGACCACCGAACGACAACAAGTAAATAGTTACCTGGCCATTAAATACGGCCTTACTTTAGGACACGATTACTTGGCTGGTGATGGTGTAACCAAAGCTTGGGATTACACGGCAAATGCCAGCTATAATAACGATATAGGAGGTCTTGGCCGCGATGATTGCCAGAGCTTGAACCAAAAACAGTCCAAAAGTATTAATACGGATGCCCTGGTGTCCATGAGTGTTGGAGGTGAATTATTTGTTAGCAACACGGCAAACACCAATACGATTACTACTGATAATAGTTACCTCGTATGGGGTAATGATGATGGCGCTGCTGGCTTTAGCGAAGACGTATCCGGTATCGGAAATTCTACCATTCGCATGCAAAGAGTCTGGTCAGTGGATAAAACCAACTGGACAGATCAAAACATCACCGTTTGTTTTGATGCGGCCGACCAGGAAAACTACTACCTCTTGGTTAACAATAGCGACGAGGCTTTTCCTGCTTTTGATCAGGAATTGGCGATTGACCCCACAACGGGTTGTGTCACGCTTAATAGCAGCCTCCTCCCAGATGGAGCCTATTTTACGCTTGGCCGGGCAGCCAGCGGGCCGGGTGCTGTAGCTGCAGATCTTCAATTGTGGCTCAGATCAGATGATGTAGGCCCAGGTAATATGGTCAACGGTGTAGGTTGGGAGGATTTTTCAGGTAATAATAATCACTTTAGTACGGTCATTAATGATCCAGCACGGATAGATGCCGGACTTAATTTTAATGACTACATGGATTTTGATGCTAATGACCGCTTGGACAAAACAAGTTTTACTACTTCTTTTTCTGAAGGAGAAACATTTATGGTTTTACAAGCAAGAGCAAGCATAGGTCATGCCGTTGATTTTGGAGGCCATAGCAATATGCACTACCGTGCTGATAATACCGTTTATGAAGGTTTTGGAACAACGGACCGAATTGGGTGGAACACCATGACTGGTGCCATACTTGATGCTCATGCTGGTTTGGCCATTGATATTACATCTTCCTTTGCTCCCGCAAATTGGAATATACACAATACTTTTGCAGAATCTAATAACTGGGGTTCAGGGTTTAATGGATTTATTCAGGCAACAACCTCTATTAATTCGGTGAATTTTGCAGGCGCAACTAATCGAATAGGTTATGGTACAAATCAATATTTTGATGGGAATATAGCAGAAGTAATCTTGTATGATCGGGTTCTAACGCTTGAAGAACGTCTACGGGTTAATAGTTATTTAGCCATCAAATACGGTGTTACGCTGGATCAAAGCACTGCCACCGACTACCTGGCCAGCGATGGCAGCTTGATGTGGGAAGCCTCCGCCAACGCGGGGTTTGAAAACGATATTGCAGGTCTTGCTAGAGATGATCAGCAGGGACTGAATCAAAAACAGGGCCGCAGCATCAATAGCGATGAGGTCATGAGCATGGCACTCGGCGATACCACTTGGAGTAGCAATGCGCTCAATCCCGAAACGATTACCACCGATAATACTTATTTGGTATGGGGTAATAATGATGGTTCGACCGAATTATTAACAATGGTATCCGGTGCTTCGGCCAATACTCGGATGGATCGGGTATGGAAAGTAGACAAATCAGCAAGTTGGGCAGATCAGAATGTGACGATCTGTTTTGAAGGATATGGCAGTAATAATTACCTTCTCATTAGTAATGCGGACAATACCTTTGGAACGATTGACCAGGAATTGCCGCTTGGCGCTAACGATTGTATTACATTCAATAGTAGCCTACTTCCCGATGGCGCTTATTTCACCCTCGGTACGGATATCAAAGGACCGGGCTGTGTTACTTCGGGCATCCAAACCTGGCTGCGGGCCGATGACGGTGCCGCGAATGGTGCCGATTGGAACGATATCAGTGGAAAGGACAATCATGCGACTCAACCTACGGCTGGTAATCAACCCGTCGTTGTAACCGATGGGATCAACTTTAATCCTGCCCTCGAATTTGATGGCTCTAATGATCTCATGAATTTTAATACAAACTTGGGATTAATTGGCTCTAATCCGGCCTTTACCCTGGCAGGTGTAATGGTCTTTCAAACAGCTACCACTACCAAAAATCCAGTTATCGGGGTTAACGGTTGTGGATCTGGGTTGGGCTGGTACGACGAAAATAACGGATTGATGGGTATTACAAGGTGTGGTGTGAGTGGTATTTATGGGAACCCTGTCAATGATAATGAAGTCACCCTCAGGAGTGTAACTCACGATGGAGCCTCTGCCTATAGCTTTTACAAAGAAGCCAACGAAGTCAACAGTGCCTCAGGTCAGATTTTTGCAGATGTTAATAAGAACCTGGGGTATATGAACGGTGATTATTTCGATGGTTATATGAGTGAGATTATTGTCTATGATCGGGTATTAACAACTAATGAATTACAAAGGGTTCATTCCTACCTGGCAATAAAATATGGACTCACTTTAGATCAAACGCCTTCTCAGGACTACCTCGATTCTAATGGAGATACTTACTGGGCTAATGATGGTACCTATGTGCACAATATTACAGGTATTGGTCGAGATGATTGTACCGGTCTGAACCAGGAACAATCCAGATCAGTGAATGATGACGCATTGGTAACCATAGGGCATACAAGTATTTATGATAATAATACACTCAATAATGCCGATGCTAATGATCTGCCGGACAAAAGTTTCTTTGTTTGGAGCAATGATGGAGAAATCGGCCAGGAAGCATGTTTTACTTCCAGTTCAATTGAAGGTGGTTTAAATGCCAATGTCCGAATGGATAGGGTTTGGAAAGCAACCAAAACCAATTGGACCGATGTTGAAGTACAGTTATGTTTTGACTATGAAGATACCCCAGGCACCCAGTATTTATTGCTGAGCGGTGATTCTACTTTTGCTGCTGTTGATGATGAAATAGAACTGGTAGCCGTAGGAGACCAGTATTGCGTAACCATTAATACGGGTATGTTTGCCGATGGAGAATTTTTCACATTTGGTCTGTCTCAAAAATCCCCTGCCTGCACTGGCGAAGACCTCGCCCTATGGCTACGTGGTGATGACGGCAACGGCGACGGTTCCATGTGGATGGATTACAATGGCACTGGCGTAACAGCAGTTGCTATGGTCAATCAGCCTATCCGTACCAATGGAGCGATGAATTTCAATACGGCCCTGGTATTTGATGGCACCAATGACGATATGTCGATTCCGGTAGATCAGCAAGGTTGTTTCCCCACCGGAAATGATCCACGAACGGTCTTTGTGGTCGCTCAACCTAATTCTTCAGCTAATCGGACCGTCTTTAATTACGGAGACAATACGGCCAACCAAAACCAGTCCTGGCGATATGAGGCCAGTGGAACTATACGTGCCATTGGTTTTGGCAATGACTTTACTTCAGCCAATGCTTATACACCTGGTTCTCCGGTGATCAATATGTTTGACCACGACGGAGCAACAGCAACGATTAATCGCGATGGTGCCCTGGTGACGGCTAGTGCCGAAGTTTACAACACGCAATTGCTTGATCCTGCTACCATTGGTTCTCGGCTGCCTGCAGCAACTGAATATTTTCAAGGCCCTATCGCAGAGATCATCATTTATAATGATACCATTAGCCCTGAAGCTACTCAAAGAGTCAATACTTATTTGGGTATCAAGTACGGTATCACGCTAAGTGGTGACAATGACAATGATGCAACAGCCTTTGAAGCCCCCAATGGCGATGGCGTACATGAAGGCGACTATGTAACCTCCGACGGAACGGTAGTGTGGGATGCCTCTGCCAATAGCGATTATCACTTCGATATCGCCGGCATTGGTCGCGAGGATTGTAACGATTTGAATCAAAAACAATCCAGTTCGGTCAACGATGATGCGACCGTAACCTTGTCCCTGGGCGGTACGGTAGAAATGGATAATATTTATAATGCAACGACCATTACCAACGATGTCTCCTTTTTACTCATCGGTAATAATGATCAACCGAAATTATTTACTCAAAACGTTACTGGTGTAGATTCCAAGGTGCGCATGGAGCGCGTTTGGACGGTCCGCAAAACCAACTGGGATGATCAGGATATCACCCTTTGTTTTGATCATGCTATTTTGGATAATTACCACTTACTCATCAGTAATGCCGATGAAACCTTTGCCACTATTGATACGGAATTGCCTATTAGTACCGGCGATTCTTGCGTGACCTTCAATTCCAGCCTCTTGCCGGATGGTGCCTTCTTTACCCTCGGCAGGGTTTCTGTAGGCCCAGGTTGTGTAGCGGCCAGTCTACAGTTTTGGCTGAGAGCAGATGAGCAAGTGGAAGTTGATGGAAACAACAATATAACTGCCTGGAGCGATCGTTCACCGAATGAGTACAACCCTGATGCAATTGTAGGAGATCCTAATTTGCAAACCAGTGCCTTAAATTACAACCCAACTGTAGATTTGGATGGTAATGATTACCTGGTGCTGAATAATGCAGCTTATAATACATTTCCGGCTAGCTTTGCGGAAGGAGAGGTCTTTTCTGTATTAAAAGTTGAAACGCCCGCCGCTAATTCAGGCTCCCCATTTTATTTTGGAGGATCGGCTACCGGCTGGTATAACCATAGCAATGGCTACATTTATGACAACTTTGGAACCAACCAGCGCAAAGCCTGGAAACCGGATAATGTGGCGCTGGGAGCACTCGAAGGCGGCGGTACCGTCTCGGGACCTGATGTGGATTTGACGCAATTCCATCTTTTAAATGCCTATAGTGCAGCCAATGATTGGGTGACCAGCTTCAATGGTATTCCTGCTTATACGGATAATGTCACCGCAGTCAGCTTTGGCATGGCGAGTAATGTATTGATCGGTGCTCGCTCAGGAGCTGTTTTCTATGGTGAAATGGCGGAAGTCATCCTATACGATCGCAAGCTGACGACCACCGAACGGCAACAAGTAAATAGTTACCTGGCCATCAAATACGGCCTTACTTTAGGTCACGATTACTTGGCCGGTGATGGGGTAACCAAAGTATGGGATTATACGGCAAATACTAGCTATAATAACGATATAGGTGGTATTGGCCGCGATGATTGCCAAAATTTACACCAAAAACAATCAAAAAGCGAAAATACGGATGCCTTGGTGGCTATGAGCCTTGGCGGATTGGCAGCAGAGAATATGGCCAATACCAATGCCTTTAGTGTCGATACCTCGTTTGTGGTATGGGGGAATGATGATGGAAAACGTTTTGGCACCACCGCTGGCCTTCCTGGTGGTTTGCCCGCAAGCGTGACGTCTTGGTTTGAACGCAAATGGAAAGTGCAACTGACCGGAACGACACCTTCTTCGGTGACGATTTCAATCCCTGCCAGTGGATTCTCTGGTTTTGATCCCAATGAGGATTATTATTTGTTACTATCGGATGATGAGGCCTTTTCCAGCCCACAAGCAGGAGCCTTCACTTTTGATGGAACTAACTATAATTATACCCTGGATTTATCTAGTTATGATACCAATACGGATGACTTTGTCTACTTCACTTTGGGTGGAGCAGAGTTGCCTCCGGTATCCAATATGGCAGATGCCTATATTTATATTGTAGATAATGGCGCAAACCCCGGTATCTATGTCTGGGCCAATAATGGAGATGGTACTTTCAAGGAATGTTATTTCCATACAGGTGGCTTTGATCGTGATGGAACGGGTTCTGAAGTGGCTGGGGTAGAAAACTATAATGCTACCTTCTTTAACGATGTAACAGGTGATGGTATAGCAGATATTGTACATGTCACTGAAAATGATGGCAACTCCATCCATGTTTGGGCTGGTGATGGCTATGGTGGATTTAGCACGACTCGGATTTCTACCACAAATATGTCTAATGCTGATGTAAATAGCGGCGTCTTTGCCGGAATTACAGGTGCTGAAGAGTCCTTCTTGGAAGATGTGACTGGAGACGGTATTCTCGATTACATTTATTCTGGAGATGCCAGTCGTATTCATGTCTGGGAAGGTAATGGTGATGGTACTTTTCAAATTAATAATATCACGACGAATTTAACTGGGCAACTTGGCCACAATACTTCCGGTCAGGATGCTAATCAATACTTCTACCTTCGGGATATGAATGGAGACACCAACCTCGATTTGGTAGGTGCAATTGACATCGCATCTAACACCATCCATGTCTGGCCGGGTAACGGCGACGGCAGCTTTGATCCTACGCCCATTAATACAACTGGAATTGCAGAAACAGGCATGGTAACCTACGGTTTTGCCGGGGTAGGTCTTGGCGAAAAAACCTTCTTTGAAGACGTCACCGGTGATGGCGCTCCTGACCTATTGGTTGTGAACGAAAACAACGGTGGCGGTACCGCCTGGGTGTGGGAAAATAATGGTGATGGTACCTTCCCATTGGATACTTCCTTTGCTACTATATTAACTGCTCCCACGACGGCTGCTGGCCGTGACGGCGATGAAGACACCTTTGTTGCTGACGTGACTGGAGATGGTATCATGGATATTGTACATGCGGAAGCCAATGCAGGCTATGGCGACAATCGGGGATTATGGGTATGGGCTGGTAATGGTGATGGCACCTTTGTTGCTGAGCCGATTTCTACCACTTTAGGAGGTGGTCTGCAAGGCTTTAGCGCTGGTCAATCGAATGTGGCTTCTTCCTTCCTGGGCATAGGTACCTTCCGCAGTGATGCGCTGCGTAGTGCTATAGCTAATGCGGAATGTATTGGCGGGACGGTCAATAGTTATGCTGCGGTAGAAGAAGTTTGTTACAATACCCTCAAAGTAGATGATGCTTCCGGTTTTGAAGAAGGAAATAAAATTTTGGTGATCCAACATGGCGGGGCCATCATTGATGAAAGCAATACCCTCGATTTTGGTACAGTGATCGACTATAGCAGTGCGGGTAAATACGAAGTCAATGAAATCGAACGGATTATCAATAATGAGATAACCCTGAAATTCGAGTTCCTGAATAGCTACGGAGCAGCAGACCGGGTACAAATTGTAACAATGCCTCAATATGGGAACGTGATTGTTTATGAAGATATTACAGCTCTGGATTGGGATGGCAATAAGGGAGGTGTGGTTTCATTATTAGCAGATACGGTGTTTATGGGCGCAGATATTAATGTTCAGGGACTAGGTTTCCAAAGGGGCTTCCGTTCTGGTAATTTTTACAATGGAACAGGATATACTGATTATTTTTATGGTGCCTCCAATGTATCTGCTTTTAAAGGAGAAGGTATCGCCAATTTCATTACAGACAAAGAGCGAGGCCGCGGTGCCCAGGCTACAGGCGGTGGTGCTGGTACGGCTGTCAATGGCGGCGGTGGCGGTGGTAGTAACTATGGAAAAGGCGGTGATGGTGGTGCCTCATTTGGAATTGGTGGTTATGCACAGTCAGCTGTGATAAATAATAGCGAAAATCGTATTTTCTTTGGCGGCGGCGGCGGTGGCGGCCAAATGAATGACTCACAAGGTAATCATGGTGCAGACGGTGGTGGAATAGTTTTACTTTCTGGCAGTGTGCTATTTGGTAACAATGGGACCATAAATGTTAGTGGTAACAATGCACCAAATGCGGGTATTGATGGTGCTGGTGGTGGTGGTGGCAGTGGATCAATCGTATTGAATTTTGATGATGTTCTAGGAGCCTTAACGCTTACAGCTGCTGGTGGTAAAGGTGGAAATGCTGCGTCTGGTCACGGTGCAGGTGGTGGTGGCGGCGGAGGTACCGTTTGGAGTAAAAATGCGTTGTTGGATAATGTCGACATTACGTTGGACGGTGGTGCAATTGGCTCATCAGGAGCTCCAAGTGGCAAATTAGGAGAAGCAGGCGGTACTTTAACCGGTCTTAATATTCCGGTAGCCTCCGTAGAACCAGCCATGATGGTCACCTGTATCTCCGGCGTAGTCAACGAATATGCCGCAATTACCCGCGTGTGTGATTACAACTTCAAAGTAGACGATGCCTCCGGCTTCAAGGTGGGAGACAAAGTCATCATCATGCAAATGCAAGGTGCGACCATTGATGAAACCCAAACGGCTAATTTTGGCATGATTACCGACTTGAACAATGCCGGAAAATTTGAATACAACGAAGTTAGAGAAGTGACTGGAAATGTCATAGGTATGGCTTTTGAAACCTTATTCGATTTTGAAGCCACCGGCAGTTCCCAAATCATAAAGGTACCCGTATTTGACGACGACCTGGTGTATGTAAGCGGTACCGTAACTGCCCTACCTTGGGATGGCACCAAAGGCGGTATTGTCGCTTTTGAAGTCACCGGAGAGCTGGAGCTGGGTGCTGATATCGATGTCAGCGGCCAGGGATTCCGTGGTGGATTGGATAGCCCACTTAATGCTGTGGCCAATGTGGATGACTTCTATGCTAATAGTAGCGGTCGTGCTGGTCAGAAAGGGGAAGGTATTGCCAACTATATTACCAGTAAAGAATATGCTCGGGGTCCACAAGCCAACGGTGGTGGTGGCGGTAATGCCCACAACGGTGGTGGTGCTGGTGGTTCCAATTTTGGCGCCGGTGGATTAGGTGGCGCACCCACCGATAGTGATCCCAATGGACAAGGGATGTCAGGCATCACCTTGGATACTTATTATTCTCCTGCCGAACAGCGCCTCTTCCTTGGTGGCGGTGGTGGCGGCGGCCATGATAATAATAACCAGGGAACTGCTGGACAAAGTGGTGGTGGTATTGTATTCATCAAGGCGGCTTCTGTAACAGGCAATAGTAATATGATTACCGCTAACGGTAATGATGTGACAGCGATCGGTGGGATTGATGGATATGGTGGTGCTGGTGCCGGTGGTACTGTAGTGCTGGATATTTCTTCCTTTTCTGATAACCTAACCATTACTGCAAAAGGCGGTGAAGGCGGTAGCGGAACGTTTGCTGGTTGCGTCGGCCCCGGTGGCGGTGGCGGTGGCGGTCTGGTTTGGACCTCTATTCCATTACCAGGAACAGTGACGACCCAATTAGATGGTGGTCAACCAGGAGAGGTTGCTAGTGGATGTGCTGCTGGCCTGAACAATCTGGCAACAGCTGGTGCCAATGGAGGAATCCTTGATAATTTGGATCTAAGCGGTCTAACGGGCTCAACAGCCGTATTAGCCAATCTTAGCTTCCTTTCCAATTGCGACCTGGCCCTTTGGCTCAAAGCCGATGATGGTCCAAATACCACCACAGACGGTGACCCAATCGATAGCTGGGCTGACCAAACCAGTGGTGCACATGATGCAATTCAGACAGGGGCCAATCGCCCAACTTTTGAAAATGATGTAGATAATCTGTTTAATTTTAATCCAACAGCCTTATTTACTATGCCGCAGTTTATGGAAAATAGCACCTTCCCCTTATTGGATAAGAATGCTTATTCCATGTTTGCGGTGCTGGAACGAGACTTGGCTTCTACCTGGTCGGGTATTTTTTCTCCCAATCATGGTGCAAATGCCGGACAACCGATGTTGACCTACATTAATACTTCCACTAATGTTGGTATGAATGCAACCGATATTTCTGCAACTAATGTGAGTGTCCTTGATCCTCAGGATGGGCATTTTGTCATTCGGAATATTGGTGAAGCAGGTACTATTGACGTTACCATGAATGGTTCCCTTTCTGCCAGTGGAGCCTACTCGTGGGCGCAAAGTGGTAGCCTGACGGGTTATCTGCTGGGACGGCATGATGACGTCGCTGCTTATGTCCTACGAGGAAACATGGCCGAGGTATTAGTCTTTGAAAATACCTTAACGCCCACCCAGATTGAAATTGTAGAAACCTATCTGGCGCTCAAATATGGCCTTACTTTGGGGCATCAATATGCCTCTAGTGATACTACGATACTCTGGGATTGGAGCAATACTGGTGGTTTTGACAATGATATTGCAGGTCTTGGCCGCGATGCCAACTCTATGTTGGATCAAAAGCAGTCAAAGAGCAAAAATGGTGATGCACTGGTGACTATTGGTCATACCAGTATCGAAGCTACCAATCAGGATAATGCCAATAGTTTAACCGATCAAAGCTTCCTGATTTGGGGTAATGACGATGGCGCTTTTGACTGGCAAAATACAGAAACACCGGCCGGACGCATCCGCCTTACCCGCGAATGGCGTGCAGAAGAAACGGCTACAGTAGGTACGGTAAAAGTGCAGGTGCCTGATGATGGCAGTAGCCTGACTACAACCTTGCCAATTGAAACGACCACCGTCTATCTATTGGTTGATGATGATGGCGATTTCTCTGCGGGTACCACCGAAGTAGCCATGACTTTGAATGGCGACAACTGGGAAGCAGATTATGATTTCACTGGAGTGAGTTATTTCACTTTTGCTACAGAAGTTCCTGCTGCACCAGGATGTGTGACGGCAGATCTAAATCTTTGGCTCAAAGCCGATGCAGATGTTTTTGCCGATGCTGCCGGAACAACGGACGCTTCTGATAATGGTGCCGTAGGCAGTTGGTATAGTCAGACAACGATAGTTTCAGAGGCTCAAAAATCGCCTACAACCAATGTCAAATGGCAAGCCAATAGTATCAATTTTAACCCGGCAGTCACTTTCGATGCTGGGGCCAATCAAGTTTTGAGCGGCACAGGTATTGCCAATTTTACTGGTGAAGCCACTGCTTTTGGTGTGGTCATGGATGAAGGGACGGGTTCTGGTTTTACCTTCGGTGCAATATTCTCTACGGCCAATAATGTTGGTGGCGGTGGTCAGGGTATTGTCCTTAATGCCGATGTCGCTAGCCTGGATGCACCGGGAAGTAATTGTTGCGGAACACCATCCTTAGGTACTATTCCAAGAATAGTTACGGGGGTATATCCTGCTCCTGGTACTACATTGACCGGTGCCATGACTTATATGGATGGCGGTAATCTAGCCACTTCAGCCAATTCAGCTGCTTTAACGATAAGCAACCAATTCCAGATCGGTGGACGTACTGGCGGTGGCGGCGGTGGATATCCAGGTCGTGTACTCAACGGTAGAATTGGCGAGGTGATTTATTATGCTCGTGAATTGGAATCTTATGAGAGAGAACGAATACATACTTATCTAGCCCTAAAATACGGGGCCACATTGGAACATAATTATTACGCCTCCGATTGGGATGGAGCCACAGGCACAAGCCTTTGGACCCTCGGTAGTGGCTACGATAACGACATCGCTGGTATTGGCCGGGAAGATTGTCAGGAATTGCATCAGAAACAATCTATGTCCGTTAATGATGATGCCTTAGTAGCCATTGGCCATGTAGATATTGCTACTGATAATGTCAGCAATACCAACGATTTGGCGGATCAAACCTGGATGCTCTGGGGTAATGATGATGGCGCCACGACCTTCTCAACAGCAGTAAGCGGCATGATGGGTATCAATACCCGAATGACAAGAATCTGGACCATAGCAGAAACGGGTACCGTAGGTGATGTAAAATTAGGCATACCTAATGGCACGGTCTTTACGGATGCTTCTGTCATGAAATTAATAGTTAGCGACGATGGTGTTTTTGATGGAACGGGAGAGACTATTTACGACCTGACGGATGATGGTACTTATTTCAGTGCAATCGTTGATTTGACAGATGGACAGTTCTTTACCTTTGGAACTTGTGATCTGGATGTTGCCACTACAACGATCGCCGAAGATGCAGCGATTTGTTTGGGTGAGGATGGTGTATTTACAGTAACAGCAGGTGGTTTGGCTGATGGTAGTTATACCTTCACTTACGACCTTGCTGCACCAAATGCTGCGACCGGACTGATCGCAAGCGTGACGATTGCCTCCGGAACAGGTAGTTTTACCATCCCATCTGCCAATCTAACTAGTGCTTCGGCTGCACAAAATGTAACCATTACCACGATAGAAGACGACGACTCTGGTTGTCAGGCAACAGGCTTGACCATTAGTGATGATTTTGTGATCAATGAATTGCCAGATATCTCAACGCTCAGCCTCAGCGCTGCCGATATTTGTATTGGCGACGATGGTACAGTAGCCGTAATGAGTAGCCTGGCCGATGGTTCTTATACCTTTACTTATGATTTATCCGCACCAAACGCCGCAACGGGCCTAATGGCTACTGTAGTGATGTCAGGTGGGACGGGCACGCTGACGATTCCGTCTGCCGACCTGAGCAATACTGGTGCAACCCAAACAATAACGCTAACCGATATTACAGATGGTAGCTCATGTAGTCCGTCAAGTGCGGTGACTGCAAGTGATGATTTTGCAATCAATACACTGCCGGATGTATCGACCTTGACCATTGATGCCGCCGATATTTGTGTAGGCGACGATGGTACAGTGACGGTAATGAGTAGTTTGGCCGATGGTTCTTATACCTTTACTTATGACCTATCAGCACCAAATGCTGCCACGGACCTTATGGCTACGGTAGTTATGTCTGGAGGCACAGGTGTCTTGACCATTCCGTCTGCCGACCTGACGAATTCAGGAGCTGCACAGACCATTACTTTAACAGGCGTTCAGGATGGTAATAGTTGTGCACCAGTTGCCGCTATCAGTGCAAATGATGATTTTGCGATCAATGCACTGCCGGATGGTTCGACACTGATGATCAGTGCCGCCGACATTTGTGTGGGTGATGATGGCATAGTAACCGTAACGAGTAGCTTGGCCGATGCCACTTATACCTTTACTTACGATTTATCTGCGCCGAATGCAGCGACTGATTTGACAGCCATGGTGGTCATGTCAGGCGGTTCAGGTACGCTGACGATTCCGTCTGCCAACCTGACTAATTCAGGCGCTATGGAAACTATAACCTTGACTCTCGTTGAGGATGCAAACAGCTGTGCGCCAAGTGCAGTTATTAGTACAAATGATGATTTTGCAATCAATGCACTACCGGATATATCGACCTTGACTATAATTGCAGCAGATATTTGTGATGGCGACGATGGCAGTGTAGAGATTACAACTAGTCTGGCTGATGGCACTTATGACTTTACTTATAATTTGGCTGCGCCTAATGCTGCTCCTAGCTTGACGGGAAGTGTAACCATTAGTGGCGGCAGTGGTACCTTAACCATACCTTCTGCCAATTTAGCCAATACAACCGCTAGTCAAACCGTAACGGTGACTAGTGTACAGGATGGCAATAGCTGTGCTCCAGCGAGTGCTTTGAGTGTCAGTGATGATTTTGCAATCAATGGCTTACCTGATGTATCTACGTTGACTATCAGTGCTGACGATATTTGTTTAGGTGACGATGGTACAGTAACCGTGACAAGTAGTTTAGCGGATGGTAGTTATACCTTTAGTTATAACTTATCAGCACCAAACGCTGCCACTGGCCTTATGGCTACGGTAGCTATGTCTGGCGGCACAGGTACACTGACAATTCCGACTGCCGATCTGACTAATACAGGCGCTACACAAACGGTAACGGTAACCAGTGTGCAGGATGGCAACAGCTGTGCTCCACCTGCTGCCCTTGGCGCAAACGGTGATTTTGCAATCAATACACTACCAGATGTATCCACTTTAACGTTATTAGCCGATGATATCTGTTTAGGCGATGATGGCTCTGTGGCGATTACAACCAGTCTGGCTGATGGTACTTATGACTTCACTTATAATCTGGCTGCGCCTAATGCTGCTCCTAGCTTGACGGGAAGTGTAACCATTAGTGGCGGCAGTGGTACCTTAACCATACCTTCTGCCAATTTAGCCAATACGTCCGCTAGTCAAACGGTAACGGTAACCAGTGTTACGGATGGCAATAGCTGTGCTCCGGCAAGTGCTTTGAGTGCCAGTGACGACTTTGTGATTAATGGTTTACCAGATGTAAGCACTTTAACGTTATTAGCCGATGATATCTGTTTAGGCGATGATGGCTCTGTGGCGATTACAACTAGCCTGGCTGATGGTACTTATGACTTCACTTATAATCTGGCTGCGCCTAATGCTGTGCCTAGCCTGACGGGAAGTGTAACCATCAGTGGCGGTAGTGGTACCTTAATCATACCTTCTGCCAATTTAGCCAATACGTCCGCTAGTCAAACGGTAACGGTAACCAGTGTTACGGATGGCAATAGCTGTGCTCCAGCGAGTGCTTTGAGTGCCAGTGACGACTTTGTGATCAATGGTTTACCGGATGTAAGCACTTTAACTATAGTAGCAGATGATATTTGTGTAGGTGACGATGGTACAGTAACCGTGACAAGCAGTTTAGCGGATGGTAGTTATACCTTTAGTTATAACTTATCAGCACCAAACGCTGCCACTGGCCTTATGGCTACGGTAGCTATGTCTGGCGGCACAGGTACACTGACAATTCCGTCTGCCGATCTGACTAATACAGGCGCTACACAAACCGTAACAGTAACCAGTGTGCAGGATGGCAATAGCTGTGCTCCACCTGCTGCCCTTGGCGCAAATGGTGATTTTGCAATCAATACACTACCAGATGTAAGCACTTTAACGTTATTAGCCGATGATATCTGTTTAGGCGACGATGGCTCTGTAGCGATTACAACCAGTCTGGCTGACGGTACTTATGACTTCACTTATAATCTGGCTGCGCCCAATGCTGCGCCTAGCCTGACGGGAAGTGTAACCATCAGTGGCGGCAGTGGTACCTTAACCATACCTTCTGCCAATTTAGCCAATATAGCCGCTAGTCAAACGGTAACGGTAACCAGTGTTACGGATGGTAATAGCTGTGCTCCTGCAAGTGCTTTGAGTGCCAGTGACGACTTTGTGATTAATGGTTTACCAGATGTAAGCACTTTAATGTTATTAGCCGATGATATCTGTTTAGGCGATGATGGCTCTGTGGCGATTACAACCAGTCTGGCTGATGGTACTTATGACTTCACTTATAATCTGGCTGCGCCTAATGTAGCGCCTGGCTTGACGGGAAGTGTAACCATCAGTGGCGGCAGTGGTACCTTAACCATAGCTTCTGCCAATCTAGCCAATACGTCCGCTAGTCAAACGGTAACGGTAACCAGTGTTACGGATGGCAATAGCTGTGCTCCAGCAAGTGCTTTGAGTGCCAGTGACGACTTTGTGATTAATGGTTTACCGGATGTAAGCACTTTAACTATAGCAGCAGATGATATTTGTATAGGTGACGATGGTACAGTAACCGTGACGAGCAGTTTAGCTGATGGTAGTTATACCTTTAGTTATAACTTATCAGCGCCAAACGCTGCCACTGGCCTTATGGCTACGGTAGCTATGTCTGGCGGCACAGGTACGCTGACGATACCGTCTGCCGACCTGACTAATACAGGTGCTACACAAACGGTAACGGTAACCAGTGTGCAGGATGGCAATAGCTGTGCTCCACCTGCTGCCCTTAGCGCAAGCGGTGATTTTGCAATCAGTGTGCTACCAGATCCTTCTACTACTTCGGTTAGTGTAAGTACCGTCTGTCTAGGCGACGATGGTACGGTCACGATTACTGCCGGTAGTTTGGCTGATGGTAGTTATGACTTTACCTATGACTTAGCAGCACCAAATACAGCAATGGGTGTCATGGTTAGTGTGTCAATTACAAGTGGCACAGGAACCTTTGTTATTCCTGCTGCAAGTTTGACCAATACCACAGCCGCCCAAACGGTGACGATTACCAGCATACAGGATGGTAATAATTGTGCACCTTCAGCCTCGGTGAGCATTAGTGATGACTTTGCAATCGTTGAATTGTCCATTTCAGCTACTCCTACGGATCCTACCTGTAATAGTACTATTGATGGAGTCATTACTATTGATGTTAGTGGTGGAGGTATTGCGGATTATAGTTATTATTGGGATAATAGTTACAATACGGGTTCCGGCAATATGATTGGTAGTGAGCCATTCGATATTACGGGACTTGCAAACGGTACCTACGATATTACCATTACAGATGGCAACGGATGTATGGCTTCGACTACAGGAGTAGTACTGACATCCCCTTCTGCGATTACGATTTCTTCTGACCCGGTTACCACAACAGTCTGTGTTGGAGAAACGGCTGTATTTACTGTGGTAGCAGATAATAATGGTGAAGGAGGACTTCTATATCAATGGGAAGAAAGCACCGATGGTGGCAGTAACTGGAATCCACTTTCTGATGGGGGCGCCTATTCAGGTACGACTTCGGCTTCTTTGATGGTGGATGTAATGAATTTTGCCTCATTTGATGAAAATCAATACCGGGTACAAGTCAACATTAGCGGTTGCCCTGCAACAACCAGTGCGGAAGTTGCTTTGGAGGTAGAAGGCCCCATTGTTATCGATACTGACCCTCTTGATCAGGTTGTCTGTGAAGGTGAAGTAGCGACCTATGCCGTAAGCGCATCGACTTCTGGTGGAACACTTTTATATCAATGGCAGATTTTTAGCGGAGGCTGGAATGACTTATCCGATGATGCAGTCTATAGTGGTACTACTAGCGACATGCTCATGGTCAATGCAACAGCAGCTTTAGATGGTGCACTTTATAGGGTAAATGTAAGTACCGCTACGTGTACGGAAACTTCATCATTAAGTATCAGTCTTGGAGTACAAGGTCCTTTAACTGTAGATACCGATCCGGTTTCCATATCGACTTGTGCCGGAAGCCCTGGATTATTTACAGCTTCTATCAGCAATGGTGGCTCAGGCACATTGGGCTTCCAATGGCAGGTAAGCACGAATGGTGGTAGTAGTTGGGTTGCTTTGAGTGATGATGCTATTTATAGTGGCACCACCAGTACCAATTTAGATATCAGTGATGTGACTGGGCTTGATGCCAATCAGTACCGTTTATTTGCTGGCACGGAAGAATGTGCTGCCGATACCACCGCAGCAGCTACGCTCACAGTGGAAGGGCCATTATCTATAGATACCCATCCGCCTAATGCTGTTGCTTGTGATGGCGAAGCGGCAAGCTTTGTCGTAATTCCGGCGAATGGAGGTTCTGGTACGCTGCTATACCAATGGCAGGTGAGTACGGATGGTGGTTCCAACTGGAATGATGTGAATGATGCAGGGGTTTATAGTGGGACAACGACCAGTACACTGAGTATTAGTGATGTTACAGGATTGGGCGATAACCGATATTGGGTGAACATCAGTACTGCTGAATGTTCTCAGATTACCTCTGATGAGGCATTACTCACGGTAGAAGGGCCCATTGTTATAAATACAGATCCTGCGGATATGACGGCATGTCCTGGTTCTGCAGCTAGCTTTATGGTGGGAGCAGCGAGCGTCAATGGAGGTACTTTATTGTACCAGTGGCAGTTGAGTACGGATGGTGGCTCGATGTGGAATAACCTTAGCAACGGAGGGGTATATAGTGGCGTTACAACCGCAACCCTGAATATTGCCAATGTTAACGGTCTTGGCGACAATCAATACCGGGTATTAGTCAGTACTGCGGCTTGTTCGGAAGAAACTTCTATGGCAGCTGTATTGATGCTAGACACGAATTCACCCACAGCAAATGCGGGTAGCGACGAAACGGTTTGTGGCAATGGAGATGATTTTGATCTGAGTACGTCTAATACACCACCAAGTTTTACAAACGGTAACGTGGTATGGTCCACGGGTGGTACAGGTACTTTCAGTAACAAAAACATTATCCATCCAGTATATACGCCGAGTGCTGCTGATTTGTTGGCAGGTAGCGTGACGCTGAACCTGACAGTAACCGGTACGGGTATGTGTGTCTTTGGTGCAGCCAGCGATGCGATGGTATTAACTTTCGATGTAGCGAATGTACCGACAGCAAATGCTGGAAGCAACGAAACGATTTGTACCAATGTGATGACTTATGACCTTAGTTTATCAGCAACACTACCTAGTGCTACTAATGGCGATATCGTCTGGTCTACTTCTGGTACGGGCTTTTTCACAGGTGGCAATACGCTACTGCCCGTGTACAATGTAAGTGCAGCAGATATTACAGCTGGTAGTGTCAGTTTGATTCTTTCCGTAAACGGTAATGCTGGTGCTTGTATCGGAGAGCTGATTTCGGATGCGATGACGCTGACCTTTAGTGCAGCGCAGAATATTACGGCAGCAATCTGGTCCGATGATATGACAATTTGTCCAGGTGGTACAGCAATAATTTCTGCAAACATCACGGGAGGTACCGGACCTTATGATCTGGCTTATTCCGATGGTTCCAGTACTTTCACTCAACTGGGTTATACCAATGGCGACGATATTATCGTAACCCCGGCTTCAACGACTACCTATACCATAACTAGTGTAACAGATGCTCGTTCCTGCGAGGCGACAGGAGTGACTGGTGATGTGGTAACGGTAGAAGTTTCACCTGGCCCAACAGCGGCTGTATTATTTGGGGATGCCAATATTTGCGCCGGTGCAGATACGGATTTACAGGTAGAGATTACAGGTGGCGTTGCACCATTTATGGTGGTGTATAATGATGGTGTTAGTGATATTACAGTAATGGGTTACAATAGCAATGATCCGATCACAGTTAACCCTACCTCAAATACGACCTATACGCTGGTTTCCGTATCTGATGCAAACGGATGTACTGGTAGTGGGCTTAGTGGTACGGCCAGTGTGGTTACCGAAAACAATGCCTCGATTGGCGCACAGCCTGTAGCTGCTTCGGCATGCCCGGGCGTAGGTGTCAGTTTTGATGTTTCTGTCAACTATACGGGAACAGGAACCCTGACTTATCAGTGGCAGGAAAGTACCGATGGGGGAGCCAACTTCTTGGATCTGTCTGACGCTGGTGTTTATTCTGGTGTTGATATGGCGACCTTAAATATTTCGGACGTTGCGGGTCTGGATGCTAACGAGTATCGGGTACTGATTAATACAGGTATTTGTCCTGAGGTAACCTCTGATACAGTTCTACTAACCGCGCTTCCGTTACCGGACACATCAGGCTTGACGCTTAGTTTGGCTAATGATTGTAACAGTAGTGAGGTAACAGCAACCCTTAATGGTAATCTCGTCGATGGTACTTATGACCTGCTCTACGACTTGAGTGGGGCCAATACAGGTACAGGCGAAATGGCCACAGTAACGATTAGTAGTGGCACGGGAGCTTTCACTATTCCGTTTGCTAGCCTTCCCAACTTAGGTACAAGTACAGTAACCATTACGGATATAACAAACCAGACCAATAGCTGCGGAATCCAAAGCTTGATGATCAGTGACGATACCGATATCGGAGATTGTGATATCCTGGTTTCCATGAGAGTATTCCTACAAGGCGCTTACGTGCTCGCGGATGATATAATGCATGACTCGTTGCGGGTAAGAGGACATCTGCCTACAATAGAGCCTTACAATGGATTAGGGTATATCCATGTAGGTGGAGGAGGAGAACAAGTGCCAGCGAGCATGTTTGATCCACCAGTGAACCCTGAAGATGCCATTGTAGACTGGATATTTATTGAATTACGAGATGCGATTGATTCCACTATTGTATTGGCTACGCGTTCTGCCCTTGTTCAGCGGGATGGTGATGTAGTAGATACCAATGGGGTGTCAGGCGTGAGGTTCAAATTGGATCATGGCGATTATTTCGTCGCAGTGCGACATCGAAACCACCTTGGTACGATGACAAAAGCAGCACAAAATCTGACCAATACCAGTAGTACAATTGACTTTACCGATTCAGGTACCGAAACCCATGGTGAATACGCACAGAAAGAGATAGAAACTGGAGTGATGGCATTATGGGCCGGAAATTCTAATCAAGATGATCGCATTGTTTATGTCGGTTCTGGAACAGATGTGACGGAACTATCTATAACGGTATTGCTTGACCCAGGTAATAATGGAGTTTATTCAAACTCTTATCCTGTAGAGAAATATCATCGAGCAGATTTAGACATGGATGGTAAAGTGGTTTATGTAGGGGCAGGGACTGATCAAACGATTATTTCCTTGAATGTTCTGCTGCACCCTGCAAATAGCAGTTTCAGCCAATCGAAGCCAATTATAGAGCAACTTCCTTAATTTTTTAACCAAAAAAGCCTGGGAAGTTGCTCAGGCTCCTTTTTCGAAAAAATACAAATGATAATACCATGAAACTGAAAATTTACTCCCTTCAAATTATATTGCTGCTGGCCTTTGTCAGTACAAAAACTATGGCACAAAACGTCGATATTTGTGCTTCGGTCTCTGGCAATGTGATGACATTTACTTATCAACCTAATGCAAATTTTTCATCGCCACCTTTTAATTTTTGGAATAGCCAATTATTTACAATTCGTTATCCCAATACGGTGTCGGTAACCTGGGGATCCATTACTCAACTTTCTGCTTTTTCATGGGGAGAAGATACCTTTACTCCCGGAGCAGGAGTAGACGGGGGAGATGGGTTTATCTACAAAACATTTTTTAGTGCAAATACGCCCACTCAAAGTATGACAAGTGGTGTACCCCTGGATGTATTTAGCATTATCATCACGCCGGATGCAACTGTGACTTTCGAGTTGATAACGGGCAATGCCTGGACCACGAATAATGCTAAAACCGCAGCGGTTAACAATGCAATTTCGGCCAATGAGTTTAATGCATTTTCGACGACTTGTGGTTCACAAACCTTTGTTGCTTGTGATGCTTCTACAACGACTATTGCTGCTTCGGATATTTGTTTGGAAGATGATGGCACAATAACCGTTACCGGAGGCATGTTAGATGATGGCACCTATACGTTTACTTATGATTTAGATGCACCAAATGCAGCAACGGACTTAACCGCTTCCGTGACCTTAGCTGGTGGCTCAGGCACAATGACAATCCCAGCTGCTAATCTAACCAATGTAGCATCTCCGCAAACAATAACGATTACACAAATCGAAGACGCGATGGGTTGTATGCTTACAGGACTTAGCATCAGCGGCGATTTTGCCATCAATGGCTTACCAGATGTAAGTACCTTAACTATAGCCGCCAGTGATATCTGTTTGGGTGATGATGGTATTGTAATGATTACGACCAGCCTTGCCGATGGTACTTATGACTTTACCTACGACTTAGATGCGGCCAATGCTGCAACCGGTGAAACGGGCAGTGTAACGGTAAGTGGTGGCAGTGGCGTTTTGACCATACCATCAGCGAGTTTAGCTAATACAGATGCTGGACAAACGGTGACCATTACTAGTGTAACAGATGGTAATAGTTGTGCTCCGGCCAGTGCTCTAAGTGTAGATACTGATTTTGCCATCAATGGCTTACCAGATGCTAGTAATCTGTCAGTGAGTGTCACCGAAGTTTGTGTGGGTGATGATGGCGTAATGATGATCACTTCCTCGACGCTTGTTGATGGTGATTATTCATTCACCTACGACCTGGCTGCACCGAATGCAGCAACTGGTTTAATTGGCAGTGTGACCATTAGTAGTGGCATGGGAACTTTCCTAATTCCCACAGCCAACTTATCTAATCCTGCACCTACTCAAACAGTAACGATTACCTCAGTTACCGATGGTAACAATTGTTCTACTGCTGCTGTCTTAAGTGTGAGTGGCGACTTTGTAATCAATGATATACCTGATTGTACTTGTGCCTTGACCATTCTGGGGATAGGAACTCCCGGAGTTTGTAATGGTGATGGCACCTATAATATTGATGTTACGGTGACTTATACTGCACCAGGAACCTCTGGTTTTACTATAAATGGACAGGTCTTTGCTTACACTAGCCGACCTCAAACGGTGACTTTAACTCTGCCTGGAGATGGCAGCGTAACCAATCTGCAAGCCTGGGATGTTGACACCCCAAGTTGTGGTGATGTAATGACTAGCGCATATACAGCTCCGGATTGTTCCGGAATGGGATGTGCAATGGCTATCACGGGAGTGGCGACGCCAGGAGTATGTAACGGCGATGGAACTTACGATATCGATGTGACCCTGACCTATGTTGAAGCCGGATCCAATGGTTTTGTACTGAATGGCGAAGTGTTTGCCTATACAGCCAGTCCACAAACGGTAACGATTACCTTGCCAGGTGATGGCGCGGCAACGACGCTACAAGCTTGGGATGTAGATGATATGACTTGTACAGATGATTTTGTGAGTGCCTATACTGCACCAGATTGTCCATCCATGGGATGTGCAATGGCGATTACGGGAGTAGGCACACCGGGCGCATGTAATGGCGACGGCACCTATGATATCGATGTAACGCTGACTTATGCTGAAGTAGGCTCCAATGGCTTTGTGCTCAATGGCGAAGTATTTGCCTAT